>JAIDTO010000001.1 GCA_029060625.1 Muribaculaceae bacterium
ACAGCAGATGAAATGACAATGAACGCTCCGGCACTCATCCTCTTATTCAGTCTACTGCAATTCATCACCGGCACTGCGGCCAATCCGGCCGACAGTGCCGTTATGTCACGTCCGGGAGCCACCCTGCTCTTTGCCGGCGACGCAATGCAACATCAAGCTCAGCTCGACCAAGCCCTTCTTGAGGGAGATGGCAAGCGATATGACTATTCGGAATGCTTCCGCTGGATAGCACCGACTGTCACAGAAGCAGACTACGCTGTCATCAATCTTGAGGTTCCTCTGGGGGGTGGTCCTGTCTACAGCGGTTACCCATGCTTCAGTGCTCCCGACAGTTATGCCCAGGCTCTCGTAGATGCAGGCTTCGATATGATGCTGACCGCCAACAACCACTGTTTAGACTCAGGCATGAAGGCTGCCCGGCGCACCATCAGCGCCCTCGATTCGCTTGGCATCGACCATATCGGCACATATCATGACTCTGCCGACAGAGAGAAGAAGGTACCATTCATAAAAGACATCAACGGCATTAAGTTCGGCTTCCTTAATTATACATATGGCACAAATGGTATCCCAGCGAAAGACGGAATGGAGGTTGCACTCATCGACCGCAAGAAAATAGCAGAAGAAATGAAGCAGACGCGCGATGCCGGAGCCGAGATTCTTGTGGTGACTATGCATTGGGGCATCGAATACGTTTTAAAAGAAAATGCAATACAGCGTGATCAGGCACAGTTTCTTATCGACAATGGTGCTGACATGGTGATAGGTTGTCATCCGCATGTGATTCAGCCCATGAAGATGGTTCGTGATGAGAAGCGCCAACAGGATATCCCCGTAGTCTACTCACTCGGAAACTTTATTTCAAATATGAAGACAGGCGATACTCGCGGAGGAGCTTATGTAAGGGTACGTGTGGAGCGGGACCAGGATGGTACTCCCAGAGTAAAATGGGCAGACTATGACACATTCTTCTGTGCAAAGCCTACCGGAAAGGGAACTAACTATACAGTGATCCCTTCCGACCGTACTGACCTCATTCCAAAGGCTCAGATGGACCATTGGCGTATATTCGACCGGTCATCAAGCAAGGTATTCGACGCAGAGAATGTCAACATTCCGCGTCGCAATAAAAGTGGAGAGAGTAGAGGGAAGAGTGGAGTGACAGAACAGCTACATAAAGCATCATATACTAACAATCAATAATTAAACATCAATCATTGAATATGAAAACCCAAATAGACACAACTAAGGCTCCGGGGGCAATCGGCCCATACAGCCAGGCAGTAAAAGCAGGCAATCTCATCTTCGTATCAGGACAGCTTCCCATTAATCCTGCTGACGGCACTATGGGAGAATGTATCAAATGCCAGACTCGCCAAAGTCTCGAGAATGCAAAGGCAATCCTTGAAGAGGCAGGTGCATCTTTTGCAGATGTAGTGAAGACTACAGTATTTTTAGCAGACATGAGCCTCTTCGGTGCCATGAATGAAGTCTATGCTGAATATTTTTCAGCTCCCTACCCTGCACGCTGCGCGTTCGCAGTTAAGGAGCTTCCCAAGCAGGCACTCGTAGAAATCGAGATGATAGCTTCTGTGTAATTGAGATAATAAAGGCTTTTATAAGCAGTACTGATATCTAATAAAAGAAGGATGCAGCCGAGGCTTCATCCTTCTTTTTCCATTAGTTCGAGCAGGCGCATCTCCGCCTCATCTATTCGTTCGATCACTTCCTGTATCCTGGCTCCGGCTTTAGTGATTGCGTCTACCGACATATTTCCGGAAGACATGTCGGATTCAAGTTCCAGTTTTTCCCGACTTAGACTTTCAAGCTCTGTCTCTAGTGCCTCCATTTCCCTTTTCTCCTTGAACGAAAGTTTTGGCTTCCGTTCAGTCTTCTGTTTCCCCTGAGCTAAGGTGTCAACACCTCCCTTAGCTTCTGCCAGACGCTTTGCCTCTTCTGAAGCAGCCTTAGCTTCTTTCTCTTCCTGGCGGACACAATGGCGATAAGTGGAGTAATCCCCGGGGAAATCCCTTACCTCTCCATCACCTTTCATCACGAAAATATGATCTACAATTCGATCAAGAAAGAAACGGTCGTGGCTCACTACTATCACACACCCTTTGAAATCGGCAAGATAATTTTCAAGCACACCGAGCGTCATGATGTCAAGGTCGTTTGTTGGCTCATCGAGAATAAGGAAGTTGGGCTGACGCATCAGCACCGTAGCCAAATACAGACGTCGGCGTTCCCCACCGCTAAGTTTGTAGATGTATTTCTGCTGAGTAGCCGGTTCAAAGAGGAAATGAGTCAAAAACTGCTGGGCGGTAAGAGTTGTCTTATCATCAATCCTGACAGTTTCAGCAATTTCCCTGACCGCATCAATCACTTTCTTACGCTCATCGAAATCTGTCATTCCTTCTTGTGAGTAGTAACCCCATCTTACGGTCTCGCCAACATCGAAGTGACCGGAATCCGGAGGCATCTCGCCAAGCAGCATCTTGATAAAAGTAGATTTGCCGGCTCCGTTATCCCCTACAATACCGACCTTTTCAAACCTTGCGAAATTATAGTTAAAGTCATTGAGAATCGGAATTACCCGGCGTGAACCGTCAGGAAGATCCTTCTCAAACTTCTTTGCTACATGAACAGCCTCGAAAATTTTATTTCCAATGTAGCTTCCCTTGACTGCAAGGCGCACATCTTTCTCATTGAGGTTGACATGGCTACGCTTCTCCAGGTCATGAAACGAATCTATCCGGTATTTGGCTTTGCTGCCACGGGCTTGAGGCTGACGACGCATCCACTCCAATTCAGTGCGAAGAAGATTCTTCACTTTGGCAAGCTCCGCACTGAGCACTTCATGGCGTTCGGTGCGCTTGCGCAGGTAATAGTCGTAGTTGCCATCGTAGATGAAAGTCTCCTCCCGGTCTATTTCCAGAATACGCGTACACACATTATCGAGGAAGTAACGATCGTGGGTCACCATGATGAGAGTGGTACTCAGTCTTGACAAATATGCCTCCAGCCATTCCACCATGGCTATGTCAAGATGGTTGGTTGGCTCATCGAGCACAAGGAGATCCGGCTCCTCAAGCAAGACTTTGGCTATCGATACCCTCTTGAACTGGCCGCCCGACATCGTGCCAAGCTTCTGGTCGAAATCTGTGATTCCAAATTGCGACAACATCTGCCTTGCCCGGTCAGGAGCGCTGTAATCATCACTGACATGAGGCTCCGGAGTGGCATATCCAAGTGCAGTCTCATCCTTATCAAAATCCGGACTTTGAGAAAGATATCCAATCCTTACTCCATCGGAAAAGGTGATTTTTCCGGAGTCATAGTCATCGAGCCCACAGATAATATTGAGCAGAGTAGTTTTTCCGGATCCATTTCGTGCTACAATTCCGATCTTATCCCCTTCCTCTACAGTGAGAGAAAGGTCGGAAAAGAGCATACGGTCTCCTATCGACTTCGTGAGTTTTTCAATCTGGAGCTTTATCATCGCCGGCCTGGAAATCAGAATTCAAAGTCAACACAAGCCCGGGCCTCCTTGTACGGACCAAGGATAGCGGCGGCAGCCACATGCGCCGGGTGCTTTGCGTAGATATTGACATCCTTCATAGTCGGAACCACAGCCATCAAGACCACATCCCAGTCTTCTGCCGGATTCTCATTGATGCCTACCTCCATGCTTTGCAGACATTCTATCTTCTCAGGAAGTGCGAGAAGTGCGGCTTTGAAATCTTCCGCTATCTTACGGCGGAGCTCGTCGCTGCCGTGAAGTTTGAACATTACTGTATGCTTTACCATTGCTTAGGATTATTTTTTGCAAAGTTAATAAAAATTTCCTAATTTTGCCAATCTAAACAACAATGACTTTTATGAAAAGACACTTTTTTATTTTCTCTCTCTTATCAGCAGCCGCCTTTGTCTCACTTCCTGCATCAGCTGACACAGCCCCGGAGCCCGCGGAAGGAGCAGATAAAATAAGCTATATACCGGAGTTTCACGGAGCCGTCAGGCCACGATGGGAGATCGACACAGAGACCGGACAGAGCCGTTTTGAGGTGAGATGGGCCCGATTTACAGCCGAGGGAAAAGTATCTCCAAAGATAGGATACTTCACCCAAGTGGACTTGTGTGACCAAGGTGTCTTTAAATTTCATGATGCATATGTTAAGATGGAAGTCGCAAAAGGATTGGAGGTACAGGCAGGACAGTTCCGTATGCCTTTCGGCCGTGAACCCTTCATGGCTCCTCAAAACTATGTCTTCGCAAACCGCTCTTTCATGGGAAAGCAAATGTGCAACTACCGTAAGGTAGGAGCAAAGCTCACCTATACCGTACCTACAAAATTACCCTTGACCATTGAAGCCGCCGTGGGCAACGCCGGAGGAGTCGCCAACCATAATATCTGGGGAAAATCATATATGGGTTGCGGAAGAATAACTCTGCAGGCAGGCGACTTCAACATTTGCGGTGGAGTCATGGATATTCTGCCGGATGTCACCCGTATAATGCTATATGACATCGGCTCCACTTGGAAACATGGAGACTGGAGAGGCGGATTAGAATATATGAACGAGCACTATGTAGACTCTTTTCACAAAGATGCACATTCATGGGTGGCATGGGGTGATTATGGCCGCAACGCCAAGCTCGGCATCTTCAACCATTGGAGCGTGCAGGCCCGCTACGACGGCATGAACCGCCAATGGAATGGTGTGGAAGGGACAGCCGACAATGAAGGGCGGCATCGACTTACATTTGGCGGGACTCTCTCCTACCGCTACAAGAAGGTCTTTGCCGACGTGATGCTTGATTACGAACAGTATTTCTACCAGCACGGCTATACTGCCACCGAGGGACAGGGCAATAAGCTCGTCCTTGAACTCGCGGTCCGCTTCTAAGTCGCACAACGTAAAACGTGCAACGTTTGCCCAATAACGGATTTTTTTGTAACTTTGCAAGCTGAAACAGAGAATAATCAAAAGAAAAGATGATACAGACAAGCAATCTAAGCATCCAGTTTGGCAAGAAACCGCTTTTCTCGGATGTCAACCTCACTTTCACCCACGGCAACTGCTACGGCATAATAGGAGCCAACGGTGCCGGCAAGTCTACACTGATGCGAATACTTTCAGGGCAACTCTCCCCCACTTCCGGTTCTGTCTCCATGGGTCCGGGCGAACGTCTGTCAGTGCTCGAACAGGACCACTTTAAATATGATGACTGCACTGTAATCGAAACCGTGCTGCGCGGACACACTGTGCTCTGGGACATCATGCAAGAGAAAGACGCCCTGTATGCCAAGGAAGACTTCACTGAAGAAGATGGCATTCGAGCTGCTGAACTTGAGGAGAAATTTGCCGAAATGGAAGGATGGAATGCCGAAAGCGACGCGGCTGCCCTCCTATCCGGACTTGGCATCAAGGAAGACTCCCACTATTCGCTGATGCGCGATATGGGAGCAAACGAAAAAGTGCGTGTACTCCTCGCAAAAGCACTCTTTGGCAATCCCGACAACCTTCTTCTCGACGAGCCTACCAACGACCTTGACCTTGAGACCGTAGCTTGGCTTGAAAACTATCTCTGCAACTTCGAGAATACGGTGCTTGTGGTGAGCCACGACCGACATTTCCTTGATGCAGTCAGCACTCATACCCTCGATATCGATTATAATAAGATTTCACTTTTCGCCGGCAACTATAGTTTCTGGTATCAGTCTTCACAGCTTGCTCTCCGCCAGCAACAAATGGCAAACAAGAAGGCCGAAGAGAAGAAGAAGGAGCTTCTTGAGTTCATCCGCCGCTTCTCTGCCAATGTGGCGAAGTCAAAGCAGACCACATCACGCAAGAAGATGCTTGAGAAACTCAACATCGAGGAGATCCAGCCATCTACACGACGCTATCCCGGCATTATCTTCACGCCAAACCGCGAGGTTGGCAACAAGATACTCGAAGTGAAGGGACTAAAGGCTACCGTAGATGGAGAAGTCCTGTTCAATGATGTCAACTTCCAGATTGAAAAGGGCGACAAAGTGGCATTCCTGAGCCGTGACCCGCGTGCCATGACAGCTCTATTCGAGATAATCATGGGCAACCGCAAAGCTGATGCCGGAGAATATGCATGGGGACAGACCATCACTACTGCCTACCTTCCTCTTGACAACAGTGAATTCTTCAATACAGACTTGAATCTCGTAGACTGGCTATGCCAGTATTCAAAAGACTCTTCGGAAATATATCTCAAGGGATTCCTCGGGAAGATGCTGTTTAGCGGAGAAGATGTGCTTAAGAAGGCAAGTGTGCTTTCAGGAGGTGAGAAAATCCGCTGTATGATAGCCCGGATGATGCTTACTGATGCCAATACACTCGTGCTTGACTCTCCTACCAACCACCTTGACCTTGAGTCAATCCAGGCATTCAACAATACGCTGCAAAACTTCAAGGGCGTGATTCTGATGTCGAGCCATGACCACGAGTTCATACAGACGGTCTGCAACCGCATCATAGAGCTTACGCCAAACGGAATCATCGACAAGATGATGGACTACGACGACTACATCACCGACGAAAAGGTAGCCGCAGCACGCGAAAGATTATATAAATAAAAAAAGCGCCCAAAAGGGCGCTTTTTTAATTTCCCATATCTGAGAGGAACTTGATCCGCACCAGTCGAATCTCCTCTTCCGTATAGTCTTCTCCAAGATCTTGAATTGCTTCCTCGAGGTTGTCTTCCTCCGTCTCCTGGAAATAATCGATAATGTCTTCTTCCACTCCCTCTTCAAGAACGTCCTTGAGGAAATAATCGATGTTTATCTTGATTCCTGCCTCCACAATGGCCTCAAGTTCGGTCAGCAGCTCATCGAAATCAAGTCCCTTGCCTTCGGCAAGCTCGTCGAGGGCAATCTTGCGGTCAATGCCGGTGATCAGATACACCTTAAGCTTTGACTTGTTGGGCATCATCCTGACCTTGAAGTCTTCAGGACGGACTATATCGTTTTCCTCTACATATTCACGAATCGTCTTTAGAAACTCGTCGCCAAACCGCTTGGCCTTTCCTGTGCCGACGCCGGGAATGAAAGATAGCTCTTCCATCGTCACGGGGTAGGTAGTGGCCATAGCTTCAAGTGATGGCTCCTGGAACACCACATACGGAGGCACATCATTCTTTCTTGCCACTTTCTTGCGAAGATCGATAAGTATGTTATAGAGCACCTCGTCAGCTGCTCCCGAGCCGGCCAGTTGTTGGGGTTCGGGCTCCTGATCGGAGAATTCTGAATCCTCCACGATCTTGAACTGAGGTGACGGTTTTTTCAAATATTTCTTACCCTTGGCAGTGACTTTAAGTATGCCATAGTTCTCAAGGTCTCGCTTGATGTATCCTGCGATGTCAGCCTGCCTAATTACGGCAGCGAGCACTCGCTCGTCGGTGTTGGGCATACACCCGAACCATTCGATTTCATCATGACCATTCTCGCGGATCTCATCTGTAGCGCGTCCGATCATGACGCAAGTGATGTATTCCGCCTTGTATTTTTCCTTAAGTGCGAGGGCCGTTTCCATTACGGCGCAAAGTTCTTCTGTAGCTTCCACTAATGTTTTGGGGTGTTTGCAATTGTCGCAGTTGCCACAATTGTCATTTTCATAGTTCTCGCCGAAATAATGCAGGAGTATACGCCGACGACATACCGACGACTCAGCATAGGCTGCAGTCTCGGCCAGCAGTTGCCTGCCAATCTCCTGTTCGGCCGGGGTTTTGGAGAGCATAAGTTTGTCAAGTTTCTGAAGGTCCTTCCGAGTATAAAAAGCGATACATCGTCCCTCACCTCCATCGCGTCCTGCCCTTCCGGTCTCCTGATAATATCCTTCGAGACTTTTCGGGATATCGTAGTGGATCACATATCTGACATCAGGCTTGTCTATACCCATGCCGAAAGCAATCGTGGCTACGATAACGTCAACCTTCTCATGAAGGAAAGCATCCTGATTCTCGCTTCTAACCGCAGCCTCCATACCTGCATGATATGGAAGGGCTTTGATATTATTGACCTTCAGAAGCTCAGCCATCTCCTCCACTTTCTTTCTGCTCAGGCAATATATAATGCCGCTTTTGCCTTTCTGCTGCTTCACAAAGCGGATGATATTGGCATCGATTTCTTTTGTCTTGGGTCTTACTTCATAATAAAGATTTTCTCTGTTGAAACTTGATTTATACACTTTTGCCTCAAGCATCCCGAGGTTTTTCTGGATATCGTGCTGCACCTTGGGAGTCGCGGTAGCAGTCAGCGCTATCACAGGGCGTAGGCCCACACGCGAGATGATGGGGCGTATCTTTCTATATTCCGGGCGGAAATCATGTCCCCACTCCGAAATACAATGCGCTTCATCCACAGCGAAGAAAGAGATCTTGACACTGCGCAGAAACTCCACATTCTCATCCTTTGTCAGCGATTCAGGAGCCACATATAGAAGCTTCGTGCGCCCACCGGCAACATCTTTCTTCACGCTTTCTATAGCTGCCCGTGAGAGCGTTGAGTTTAGGAAATGAGCCACTCCGTCGTTTTCCGCAAAGTTCCGTATAGCATCGACCTGATTCTTCATCAGCGCGATAAGAGGAGAAATCACAATGGCAGTGCCTTCCGACATAAGGGCAGGCAACTGATAACACAGCGACTTGCCGCCACCGGTAGGCATAAGCACAAAGACATCCTCGCCGCTTAGGAGCGACTGGATTATCTCTTGCTGCTGACCTTTGAAGGTGCTGAAACCAAAATGTAGTTTCAGGGCTTTCTTGAGGATTTCGGGGTCTGTCATTGTCGATAAGGATTGAGGAGCGGATTGCGCCGCTTTGTGGATACATACACAAAATTAATGATTTTTTTTTGAACTGCAAATATTTTACAAAAAAAACCGTAATTTTTATATGCATTCAGGCCCCGTCTCAATGACGTGCACCCTTCGGAAACATCTTCCGCATCCGCAAGATAGCCTTGTCGACAGGACCGGCACATATCACAATGGTGGTGGCCACGACTATCAGGATGCCTCCTATAATATCCTGGGCAGTAATTGGTTGGCCTAATACTATCACACTTAAGACTACAGCAGAGACAGGCTCCAAGGCCCCTAAAATTGCTGTCGGGGTCGATCCGATCAGCTGAATAGCCCTTGTGGTGAATCCAAGAGAGATGACTGTCGGGATCACAGCCAAAGCAAGCAGATTGAGCCATCCCCAATTCTCACGAGGCATCGTAAGCTCGCTTCCGAAGGCTATCATCCCTACGTAGACAAGGCTTCCCCAACCGAGCACATAGAAGAGAAGCTTAGTGGTGGGGATATTCTTCACGCTCTTCGAGACATTGACCATAACAATGTAAAGGGCATATGTCAGGGCAGAAAGCATCACCAGCAGGCATCCGAATGTGCTTAATGTAGCATCCCCCTGAGGCTTCATCAAAAGCACCAGGCCGGCAGCCATCACCACCAGGCATATCACAGTGGAGACACTAAACTTTTCATGGAAAAACATGATCATCATCACTGCCACCATCACCGGATAGACAAACAGCAGGGTCGATGCCACACCCGAATTCATGTAGTTGTAGCTCTCAAAGAGCGCAAGGGAGGATAGTGCCATCAGTACACCCAAGATCAGCGTAGGGACAATCTCTTCCTTTTTCAGTGAAAACGATTTTCCCCTTATTGCCATTACAACTGCAAGAACCGGAAGGCCCATGAGATACCTGAACAGGAGCACCGACACCGGATTCATACCCTGCCCATAGAGGGGCACGGCAAATGCCGGGTTTGTGCCATAGGCTGCCGCAGCCAATGCTGCCAACCCATATCCCTTTACTTTATCTAAATTCATAATTCACAATTCTAAAAAAATGACACCTGATAACTGAAAACTGATAACCTTAATCACTACACCATCAGCGCTACGGCTATACCTCCAAAGATAAGAAGGAAGTTGCTGACAGCATACGTCACAGTATACCCCATCGCCGGCAATGTGCTGTCAAGATTATCCTGAATGGCACCGAGGGCTGCCACTGCATTCCTGCCTCCGGCAACGCATCCGAGCGTCACCGCTATCGGGAAGCGGAAAATGTAGTGTCCTATCAATATGGATATGATTAGCGGAATAGTGGTGCATGCAAGCCCTACAAAGAAAAGACCGATGCCGGCTTCTTTCAAGCCGGAGATGAATGTGGGGCCGGCGGCCAAGCCAACAATAGCGATAAATAGGCAGAGACCGACATTATCAAGCACCCACACTACAGATGATGGTATACGTCCAAGAGTAGGCTTGCGGTTTCGGAGCCAACCGAAGAAGAGACCTGCCAAAAGTGCCCCTCCACTTGTGGTGAGAGAAATAGGGATACCTTTGAAGTGAACGCAAAGGGCACCGACCAGACAACCCAATGCCACCCCAAAACTGAGGAAAGCCACATCAGTGGTTTCTGTCTTTCGGTCAGGATATCCAATTTCGCCTACTGCTTCCGCCACATCTTTCTGCAATCCAACAAGAGTCAGCACATCTCCTGCTTCAAGCACAGTACGGCTATGAAGCGGAATCCTCACATCATCGCGCACAAGGCTCTTCACCATCACGCCACTCATATAGTCTGACTTACGAAGGGCTCCAAAAGTCATTCCTGCAGCTCCATGCTTGGAGACAGTCACGGGAAGGTTTTCTGCTTCGAAATTGAGAAGCTCATGGTCTACCACCTCCTGACCGATGATACCGGCCTCATTGACCACAGTCTCACGTCTGCCACCGATCACCAATATGTCGCCTTTACGTACCTTCACATCAGGCTCCACATCAACTACCTCTCCCCTTACCCGAAGGCGCTCTACGAAAAGGCGATGCCCGAGCCCGGCAAGAGCTTCCTCTATCTCCGATACTGTACGAGGACGCTTGAAGAAACTCGACTCTGCTTTATATGCCCGAAAAGAAACTGGACGGTTAGCGACGATAAGTCCCGGTTGAGCGGCAAACTCACCTTCCTCCATCTCAGCCTCCATCTCAGCTATCTGCTCCTTGGCTTTGTCAAGGCCACCACAAAGTTTCGGGCCAAGATTGGCAACAATCCATGCCGCTCCGATTGTGCCGAATATATAAGTGACAGCATATGCGGATGGAATCATGCCAATGAGAGATTTCTTTACTTCGGGGTCTATCTTCATGGAAGAAATAATGTCGGATCCAACACCTATTGATGCCGAGATGGTCTGCGATCCGGCAAATAGACCGATTGCCGTGCCTGTGTTATAACCCATTAGCCGCGCAGCAATTATGCATACTACTATACAGATCACGCATTCCACTACTGCGAAAAGAATCTGTTTCATGCCGTCTCCCTTAAGCCCCCGAAAAAACTGAGGACCTACTCGATAGCCTATGGCAAACAAGAAGAGAAGGAAGCTCACTGTCTTCAATGGTTCTGCTATAGGAATGTCGAGCTGCCCTATGAGGACTCCGACGAGCAATGTGGCGGTGACAGGTCCAAGCGAGAAACCCTTGAATTTGAGTCCCCCAAGCCAGAAACCAATCCCGAGCGTAAGAAAAAGGGGTATTGTCGGATTCTCCCTTAGGAGTTCAATAATGTATTCTATCATAGTGGAATTAAGAGTTAAGGGTTAAGGGTTAATTATTAATTAAGGTGTAGGGCTTCGCGGAATCGACGCACAGTGGCGATATCGCCGGAGTATTTGCCATGGTCTTCGCTGAGCTTGCAGGTGTCACAGAAGAAAGGCCAGGACTCAGTGATCTTCACGGCAAGCAGCTTGATGACAATGTTCATTGGCTTGATGCCGGGGAAATCGTTGGTGAAGTGTGTGCCGATTCCGAAGGAAGGGATACACTTTCCCTCGGCATAATGCTGCAGTTCGATTGCCTCGTCGGTGTTTAGGCCATTGCTGAATACCACTTGCTTTGTAGCAGGGTCGATATTGAGCGACCGATATTTCTCTACTATGAGGTCAAGCTGCTCATGGTTTTCGCCGCTGTCTACACGCAGACCCTTGAACATGTTGGCATAATCCTCAGAGAAGTTGAGACTGAAGATACGCCAGCCATAAGTGTCGTAAAGAAACGTTCCGAGTGCTCCACGATAAGTGTTTGACCATACTTTCATGGCAAGATGATTGGCCATCTGTGGTCCGTACATGCCGGCAATCGCGCTTATAAGCTCATGTGCCATGGTGCCAATGGGCATCAAATCATATTTCATTGCAAGGTAGACATTGCTTGTGCCCACGAATCTTCCCGGGCCGCATGTAGCCTTGCAGCAATCAGACATGGCTCTTACCACTGTCTCTTGCGCTTCAAAAGAAGCGCGGCGGCGCGTTCCGAAATCACTGAAAGAGCATCCTGCTCCGATAAGCCTCTCCCCTTTCGCGTATGTCTTTTCATAGTAAGCGTCATAATCGAGTCCTTCAGATTGCCCTGTCATTATATAGTAGAGTTCAGAGACAATAGCGAGCACTTTCACTTCGAGCAGAATGGTATCGCTCCAATTGCCCTCGAAGTCTATGCTAAGGTGTCCCTCCTCGTCCTGATCCACGTTTACCCAACGGCTGTCATAGCGAAATCCTTTTAGGAAGGTATAAAACCAGTCGGGGATATAATAGCAACGACGACGCATGAATGCCACTTCTTCGTCGGTAATGACAAGATTTTCGAGATATTTTATCTGCTGCCTTACTTCATCTGCAAATCCTTTGGGATATACCGTATTATTACGGTCGATAAATCGGTAGCGCACCTGTGTGCGTGGATAGTTGTCGATGACAGCGCAGCACATCGTGAACTTATAGAGGTCATCGTCGGTGAAATGATTTATTATCTGGCGCATATCTAAGTTTAATTGAGAAGTGTGAATTGAGAATTGAGTGACAACGATGACAACGCAAACCACGATGACGACCGCTATTAACAAATCCTAACATATTAACATATAAAAAGGGATAGTGTTTACTATCCCTGCTAAGACATGTTTTTTTCAACACGCTATTTCTTCATTATCTTTTTGGTAGTGCCGTCGCTCATGCGGACAATGTTGATGCCGTGAGCCGGGCTCTGGAGGCGGGTACCCATCAGGTCGTAGTATTCCAATTCTTCAGCCGGTCCGGATACATTGACGTTGACACCCATATATCCTTCATCTCCATAATATCCCTTCACGATTGCCTCGACAAGGTCTTTTTGATTGAATGCAGGCACACTTCTTGAATTGCCGTCGCAGAGTCCCATCCAATAGAATGTAGCAAAATCATGCTCCTTTGCCTGCTCCACAAAATCACGTGCGAAAGCCACCATGTCATTCCTGTGGTTTTTATAGTCGTCGCCGTCACTTGTACCCCATTCTCCAAAGATCACCGGGGCACCTTTTGATGCAAGATGTGTTTCGACAGCAGTCATCATGCTTTTGACACTGCTCTTGGCACTATTGAGGCCTCCCCCGATATAGGGATAGCTGTGCACTTCAAAGATGATATGGTCTTCTGCATCGTCTTCAGGCAATAGCATCTCCTTTAGCGGATCCTGAAGGTGTGAATTCCAATTGCCTTCGCCGCAGCAAGCGCCGTAGGTGCTGACTATAAGGTTGCGTTCAGCATTGTTGCCTCCCGTGGCACGCACAGCATCCACAAAACTCTGTGCATAGCTGTTGATGGCCTTGTAGGCAGACTCTGCTACTGATGCATTATATTGCGATGGGGTTCCAAACGATGAGAAACACCACGAATCATAGGGGTCAAGCATCTCGTTGTATCCCTCGAAAAGAAGATGTCCGTCATAATCCTTGAATTCCTCTGCTATCTGGGTCCAGACTGCCTCGAAGCGATCTTTCTGCTCTTCATACACCTTTTCGTCAGCCACAAGCCAACATGTAGACGCAGCTCCTGTATCGTGATGGATGTTGAGGATGCAATACATGTCTTGACTGATCACGTAGTCGACAATCTCGTGGACACGTTTCATCCAATCTGCTTGTATTTTTGTGCCAATGGGATCCTTAACAGGGTCCCAGGAAAGACCGCCGTCAAACTTCGCTTCCATATGCGGATACCAAGTCACAGGCACACGGATTGCATTGAATCCGGCATCCTTGAATAGCTTGAAAAGTTCAGGTTTCGTGATAGGCTGTCCCCAAGCCGTCTCATAGTCAGACGTTTTACGCTGGCTCCACATTTCTATCCACATATTCTCCAGATCGCCGGAGTTACTGTCGAGAGTATTGCCGAGGTTCCAACCGATACGCATGTTTGCCACCGCCCTGTCGGCAGTCTCAATGGTCTGCGCATAGGCGGATCCACATGCAATTACAACAAAAGCGGAAATGATTGTATTCCTTATCATAGTCATATTAGTTTCAAGTGTTGAGTATATGTTGCAAAGATAACACTTTATCGTGAAATTTGCAATACACTCATTTCTTTTGCCCGCATTAATAATAGAAAAACATAAGAACTACAGCTATCAGATATGAGAAAAACCATATCCATCTTTGCTTCTTAGGGGTCCATTCCCATATCAACAGCAGAAATGAGCAGTCAATGATCAGATTATAGATCAAAGCATAAAGCACATTCTTATTAGAATCGCCTGCACTTAAACCCATTACAGTAACTACGAAACCTCCTGTAACAAACACAGCCATAAGCCCGAGTCTGGCCAAGTTGGCAAGTACAGTCCATAAAATCCTTTCTGATTTTCCACCGGTATCCATAAAGTGTCACATAAGAATTCTCGGTGCAAAAATAGCAAAATTATCCATACCATCAAAATCCGAGTGCATTCAATCTTTTATATAAGTAGTAAGCATCCTCCGGATGCGTCCTCAAACGTCCTGTCATGTAAGGGACACTTGCTTTAGCTTGAGC
>JAIDTO010000010.1 GCA_029060625.1 Muribaculaceae bacterium
CCATCTTTTGATGTGCCTTCAATCTTTGAAAGGATCGGTTTGACCGGTTCTGCACCGAGTTTGTTTCTACGTATTGAGTCCATTCCCTGCTCATAGAGTGTAGCAACTTTATAAGCATTGGTTCCCGGCTGTGGGTTAGTAGCAGCGAGACCGGTCACAATTCGGCGCACGCGATTGTTGCTGGAATCATTGAGGATATTGAAAGCACCGTAGCGAGCGTATTCAGGTGTAAGAGGGTGAGAATCCATCCAACCTTTGTTGACGTGCCTGTAAAAGTCTGCAGATGCAGGAGTGTTCGGATCGACACCTTTCGGGTCAAGGCTCTTCAGGTGTTCGGCATACATGCCAGAGCAAACAGCTACCGAAGCGAAAAGCGTGAGAAAATTTCTTAGTCTCATTCTTCTGAAGTTTTTAGTTTATTTATTATGGTTTTTGATTTCAATTCAGTTTCATGCCACTCCTTTTCAGGAGAAGAGAGAGGTGTAATCCCTCCACCGGCATATATGGCTACAGCATCTTTCGACACTTTCGCCGACCTAAGGTTTACGAAAAAAGCAGTGACACCGTCTATGTCGTTCGGGCCACAGAATCCCCCATACATTTCCCTCGGGAATTTCTCATATTTCCTGATAATTTTAAGAGAGAAGGTGCGATCAGAACCACATACAGCAGGGGTCGGAGAGAGTTCTGCAAGAAGTTTCCTGAGCCTATTGCTATAGCTTTCATCGTATTCTTCAGCAAGATCAGATGGAGGCATATAGGCAGATATAGGAGTGCAGATATGTTCGATCGATCCCGCTTTTTTCGTGTATGTCTTTCCTGCCGTAACCATACCGCAGTGTCTCATAAGGGAATCCATGATAAATTCCGACACCAAAGCTTGCTCGTCACGATTTTTCTCATCCCATTCTATATCTCGGTCATAAGAAAGTCGAGTCCCGGCAAGAGCCATCGTAGAGAGAAAATCTCCTTTCTTGCGGAGCAAAAGTTCCGGTGAGGCTCCAATCCAAGTGCCCGTAGGTTGTGTGGAAAATAAAAAGACGAATGCATCCGGATAAGCTGAGCAAAGATTGTCAAATGTCGCGTCAAGGTCAATGTTAGTTTCGATGCGAATCGCTCTTGCGGCTACAATCTTGCCTCGGCGATCTCCAAGCGCATGAATTATTTGATGGACTTCCTCTTCGTAGTCTTTTTTTGTGGAAGATGATGGAATATAGGATGTTTCGAGTTCGAATCTTGAATTAGGATTAATAATGTCGTAAGGGATTGTCATCAATCCCTTATCCGGATCGGCAAATGGTGCTATGACAAAACCTTTAGCGAATCCTTTTAAGATTCGCTCCGCGCCACCTGATATAATAACAGGGGAATTAGGAAGTCTATATTTAAACCTGTTCACCGAATAATTCAAAGGGCTCTGCCCCGGTAACTTTTACGTTGATGAATTCTCCGGGCTCTGCCTCTGAACCCTTCACATATATCTCCGGGTCAACTTCAGGAGAGTCCCACTGTGTGCGACCAATTCGGGTATCACCTTCAATACGGTCTACAAGCACACGGACAGTCTGGCCAACCATCTCAAGATTTCTCCGGTAGGATATTTCCTGTTGAAGTTCCATTAGTCTGTCAAGTCGTGCTTGTTTCACCTCTTGAGGAATATTGTCGGATAGGTTTTTGGCAGCCCATGTATCGTCTTCATCGCTATATGCGAAAGCACCCATACGTTCGAAACGCTGTTCACGAACGAAATCAAGAAGCTCCTCAAATTCCTCTTCACCTTCGCCCGGAAAACCGACCATCAAAGTGGTCCGGATTTTCAAACCGGGAACGCGACGGCGCATCTCTGCTAGTAAATCGCGCGTCTGTTTGCCATTGATATGCCGGCGCATATTGTCGAGAACCTTGTCTGAAACATGCTGGAGAGCTATGTCTATGTACTTGCAAACATTGTCGTGCCGGGCCATCACATCCAATAGCTCCATTGGGAAATCGGAAGGATATGCATAATGAAGTCTTATCCATTCCACTCCCGGTATCTGCGCCATCCGGTCGACAAGTTCCGGCAGAGCATGACGGCCGTAGAGGTCGGTGCCGTAGCTGCTAAGATCCTGGGCAATTATATTGAAATCATTTACACCTTTGCTTACGAGTTCGCGGGTTTCGTCGAGTATCTCCTCGATCGATCGAGAGGTGTGCCGTCCGGTAATTATAGGAATGGCGCAGAAGGCGCAGAAGCGATTGCATCCTTCTGATATCTTTAGATAAGTGCTGTGAGGGGGAGTAGTAAGGGTGCGTTCCCAATCCTTGGGTTGCTCTTTGACCCTATCAATCCGGTCTGGAAGATGATCGATAAAATCCTTCCAGTCAAATTTCCCATACCAAATATCAACTTCCGGAATCTCAGCCTTAAGATCGTCCATATATCTTTGGGAAAGACACCCCATAACAGCTATATGTCCGATTTTGCGGGTCTTCTTCAGTTGGCCAAGTTGGAGAATCATGTCTATAGATTCTTCCTTCGCATCTTGGATGAAACCACAAGTGTTGACAATGACCCATTCGCCGTTAGGTTGTTCTGCGTCGTGGCGCACATCGTAGCCTTTGGCCGCGAGTCGGCGAAGGAGTCGTTCGCTGTCAATAAGATTCTTGCTGCAACCAAGCGAGATTACGTCGATAAGTCCTTTTTTCATAAATTTAAGTTTCGCGAGCTCAACTTAAGGGTTAGGAGGTTAAGGGGTTATGGGTTAATGGTGCTGGGGTTATTTAGCAGCGTTTCCGAAGAGGGATTTGACGAATTCTTCGCTATCGAAGATTTGAAGGTCGTCCATCTGTTCGCCGACTCCAATATACTTAACAGGAACCTTAAATTGGTCGCTGATGCCGATAACCACGCCACCCTTTGCAGTGCCGTCGAGTTTTGTTATGGCAAGAGCGTTGACCTCGGTGGCAGCTATAAACTGTTTTGCTTGCTCGAATGCGTTCTGTCCGGTGCTTCCGTCAAGAACAAGAAGGACTTCGTGTGGCGCTTCCGGCACAACCTTCTTCATCACATTCTTTACTTTGGTCATCTCGTTCATGAGGCCAATCTTGTTGTGGAGGCGACCAGCGGTATCGATGATTACCACGTCAGCTCCTTGAGCTTTGGCACTTGAGAGGGTGTCGAAAGCAACTGCAGCCGGGTCGCTGCCCATTTTCTGCTTAATGACGGGGACTCCAGCGCGTTCACCCCAGATGTCGAGCTGTTCGATGGCGGCAGCTCGGAATGTATCGGCAGCTCCGAGTATCACTTTATTGCCGGCAGCCTTAAACTGATGGGCGAGTTTACCGATGGTGGTAGTCTTGCCTACACCATTGACGCCAACTACCATTATGACATAAGGCTTTTTATCTGCGGGCACTTCGAAATCGCCGAGCTCCGGATCTTTGTCAGGGCGAGCAAGCATCTGGGAAATTTCATCGCAGAGTATTTCGTTGAGTTCGGAAGTGCCTACATATTTGTCGCGTGCAACGCGCTCTTCAAGGCGTTCAATGATCTTAAGTGAAGTGTCAACACCCATATCTGAAGTAATGAAGACTTCCTCGAGATTGTCGAGCACTTCATCATCGACCTTAGATTTACCGGCAACAGCGCGGGTAATCTTGTCCCACACTCCTTTTTTAGTCTTTTCAAGGCCGGAATCGAGTTTTTCCTTCTTCTCCTTCGAAAACAATTTTTTGAAAAATCCCATAATCAGTATGTTTTTAGATTACAAAGTTACAAAATATTATTGAGCTAAGCAAAATTCGTGCCAAATATATGGTGATTCTTTCATGAGAGGGGGTATAAAAAAAGGCTTGCAGCCGGTGTCGGGAGGACAGCGGGGTGCAAGCCTTTGGATATGTAGGGATGTGGTTTCATCGTTGTCATCGTTTTCGGCGTTGTCATCGTTGTCAACGAGAGTGATGGTCACGATGAAGAACGGGCGAGGAAATGTGCCCCGTCACCTTTGGCGGGGAGAGCATAGGGCTCCGGATGCGGTCATGCCGGGGCCGTCTGAGTCAATGCTCGTTTGGCAATGCGTAGCGGGTGTCAGGGTTGTCATCGTTGTCAACGTTTTCGCCGTTGTCGCAGAGACTACTGGAGGCGGTTGGGAAACCGCCTTCCCATAGGTTTGACGCTTAGGGGAGGCTGGGAAGCCTCCCTTCCATAATACGGATGCTGATGCATAATTACGGGGACAGTGGACCGTCAGGCCTCGGGCCACCGTGAAGAAACTTCCATCAATGCCTGGTGGGTCCGTCGCGTCGGTCATGTGGGGTCAAAGCTACCGCTGCCGAAACATATTGCCACTACTATTGGAAGCGGGTACTTTCGAGCCATATTCGCTCGGCGAATTCGCCACCTGTGCATTAATTTTGAATCCGAGTGCAAA
>JAIDTO010000100.1 GCA_029060625.1 Muribaculaceae bacterium
CATATTCAGGAGAGAATCGCTCATTTCGGCAATAAGCTCTATCTTGAGCTCGGTGGTAAACTTTTCGATGACTATCATGCCAGTCATGTGCTCCCGGGATTCCAACCCGACAGTAAGCTACGGATGTTCCAGAAGCTGAAGGATCAGGCTGAGATAGTGATAGTGATCAGCGCTCTTGACATTGAGCGCAACAAGATGCGCGGCGACTTAGGGATTACCTATGATATGGATGTGATCCGCCTGCGCAAGGAATTCCAGAACCTTGGTTTCTATGTAGGCTCTGTCTGCGTGACTCATTACAATGGACAGAAAAGTGCCGATAAGTTCCGTGCGAAACTGGAGCGCATGGGTATAACAGTCTACTATCATTATATTATAGAAGGGTATCCTGTCAATGTTGACCTCATTGCTTCCGACGAGGGATTCGGCCACAACGATTATATCAAGACCTCACGTCCTCTCGTAATTGTGACAGCTCCAGGCCCGGGCAGCGGCAAGATGGCTGTCTGCCTAAGCCAGCTTTACAACGAGAACAAGCATGGAGTGACAGCAGGATATGCAAAATTCGAGACGTTCCCTGTATGGAATCTTCCTTTGAAGCATCCTGTGAACATCGCTTACGAAGCAGCTACAGCCGACCTCAACGACGTAAATATGATAGATCCTTTCCATCTTGAGGCTTATGGAAAGACTGCAATCAACTATAACCGAGATATAGAGATCTTCCCCGTTCTCAATACTCTTTTTGAAGGGATATATGGAAGCAATCCGTATAAATCCCCGACAGATATGGGGGTAAATATGGTGGGCTTCTGCATAAGTGACGATGCAGTTTGTTGTCATGCTTCAAACAACGAGATAATCCGCCGCTACTTCACAGCCTTAAATAATATGGCGAAAGGTGACGACAACGAGTCGGAGGTAAACAAGATTGCGCTTTTGCTGAAGCAGGCAAAGATTGATGCCGGCTATCGTCCCTGCATAGGAGCTGCGCGTGAGCGTTCTGAAAAGAGCGGGCTGCCGTGTAGTGCCATAGAACTTTCAGATGGCACTATCATCACTGCAGAGCAGAGTGAGCTTCTTGGCCCGAGTTCTGCGCTAATCCTCAATGTAGTCAAGCATCTTGCAGGAATAGATCATGAAGTGAAGTTGATTCCGCAGGAGATGATCGAACCTATTCAGCACACCAAGACCACATATCTCAAAGGACACAATCCGCGTCTGCACAGCGATGAGGTGCTCGTGGCTTTATCTGTGCTCAGCACGCATGATGAAAAGTGCAAGAAAGCCCTTGAGACACTGCCCGAACTTGATGGTTGCCAAGCTCACTCCACTGTCATGCTTGGAGAAGTAGACCACAAGATATTCAAGAAACTTGGCATCAGCCTTACTTGCGATCCGGCTAAGAAGGACTAATATATCATGAAAAAAATCGATTTTGTAAGACTCCGTAAGCGAGCCGGTATGAGTCAACGTGAATTGGCCGACCTTCTTCAGGTGCGTCCCAGTTTCCTATCTGCAATTGAAAACGGGAAAAGCCGGATGCCGGAAGAGAAGCTCGACAAGATTAAGGAGATATTCGAACTCGATAGCCTTGATGATTATATGGTGGAGGAGCACTTGGAGCAGACTGTTCCTCCGCACACACATGCAATGGATCAAAACGACACACTTGCCCAGCTTCTCAATCATTTTCACGATCTTGCCCACCAGCGAGAGAGGGAACATTCAGGACAGGACGCAGACACTGCGGCAAGAATCGAGTTCCTTACAAAACGAAACGACCGACTTTCCGAGAGAGTAGATGACTTGCGAGACGAGGTGGATTCCCTTAGGGAAGAAAACCTTCGCCTTAAGGAACTCCTCATAAAAAACGGTATTGAATACTAAATAATATCAAATGACTTTGTAGGGACGCACGGCTCGTGCGTCCTTTTATCCTTTTATAGATTTTTAATTTCAACGATATACTCGTCAGGTGTAGCTGCAATCACTTCTGTTTTGTACCCCCAATGCCGAATCATTTCAGCCAACATATGTGCCGGTGGCAGATGATCGTGTTCGGCTTTTCTTTCATGATGGATGCTGTTGATGAATTCCTCGTCGGAAGGAAATGCGATTACGATTCTTCCGTCCGGTTTCATATTCATCTTGAAAAGCCACTTCAGGGTATCCGCCGGGGCATGAAGATGAGGATATACAGAATAAAGCAAAGCGACATCATATTTCCCGGGAATTTGCTCTTCTTCAAAATCTAATTTCAGAAACTCCACATTCTCAAGGTGTCCATATTTCTTGCGGGCGATTGAAAGCATACCTTCAGATAGGTCAATGGCAGTCACATGTCCTTCAGGTCCTACAATCTCACTCAGATACGGCAGTAAAACTCCGGTTCCGGTGCCAAGGTCAAGCACATCCATACCCTTTGAGATAGTCAATTCACTAAGTATATGTTTTACTCTCTCGGGAGTAGATCGGATTTCATTCTCATCCCATGACGGAGCAAGGGCATCGAAAAAATCTATTTCAGATTGATTCATCTTATATTAAGTGATTATTTTGTGAATTATGTTACAAAATTAACTAAAATTTGCTGAATTATCAAAAAAATTTATTAATTTTGCATCCAAAATAATAATCTACCCATAATAACACTTGATAATGAAGAATAAAATACTTTATTTTCTTCCTCTTGTGGTGACTACAGGAGCTATGAACGCGTCTGAAATCAAACGTGACACTGTAAGTCTTCATGAGGTTGTAGTCACTGCCCCTCTTAAAACAGATGTAGATTT
>JAIDTO010000101.1 GCA_029060625.1 Muribaculaceae bacterium
CAAACGCCGATTCATGAGCGGCTCGGGGGCTGGGAGAGGTGAATAATAGGTCGGGTTGGGGGAGTGCAATAAATGACAGCCGAGGCCGTCAAAACGGCCCCGGCTGTCGCTCATGTTTATTATGGATTATTACGTTGGCTTATTTTTTATAATTAGCAGTCATGATCACAACTCTATTGAGATCATTCTGCTTATATGGCTGATTATTGTCATTGAGCATAGAGCTTACATCCAGACGAGCCGGATCAATGCCAAAATGATGTGTCAGCATAGTTGCCACGTTGTCAGCACGCTCCTTGGCAAGACGCACATTGATGGCGTTTGTGCCTGTGCCCTTGTCGGCATATCCTGTAACAGTAGCCGTAGCATTAGGATACTGCTTCAGATACTGTGCGATCTCAGCCACATGGGGCTCCTGCTCTACAGGAACCTGCACCTGGTTGATGGCATAGAACACTGTGCGGGAGATGTTCTCCACTACCGGAACGGGAACTTCCTTCACAACCTCGATTGTGTCGTGAACCACTACAACCTGCGGCTCTGCCTCGATCATTGCGTTGGTCTTCTGTACGAGCTCAATCTCGGGCTGAGCACAAGGCTCGGGCACACAAGACGTGCACTTGTAGCCGGTGCCAAACTTATAAGTGGCACCTACCAACACGTTCATGAAGCAGTCGAAGCTGTGGTCGTTCTTTGAGTTCCAACGGTCGCTTACGCCGTTAGCCTGATACTCAAGGTTGAAGTCGATGGCCTTGCAGAGATGCACGTCCATTGCCAAGCCGAGGCGAACGAGAAGCGAGCTGCTCGGATTTGCAAAAGCACGGTCGAAACCTGCGCCTGCAATCAGGCGAGGTGAAACCTTGCCTGTGAAATCATGATTGAAAGTCTCGATGATATTCCAAAGGAAATCGCCTGTGAAGTGATAGTCATAGAAGCCCTTGCATGTAGACTGTGGGATATGGTAGCGACCTCTCCAGCCGCCGGCCGTAACTCTCACGCCAACATAGGGATTGAAAGTGCGACCGAAAGCCACCTGCCCTGCCGGGGAAAGCATCTCGCCGAAGCCGGCGCCACCCCCAACAGAATAAGAAGCTCCGAGACCACCCTGGAGAAACCAGTGTGCGCCATTGTCGTCGCTGCTTTCCTCAGCATGTGCCATTGCCGGAATCATAGCCGCAGCAAGCGCACAGAATAGGAATTTAAGTTTCATAGTCCTATTGTTTTGAGAATTGGTTAACGTTTAATCCATTCCTTCACCCTATTCTCGTCGTCAAGCGTCATTATCGAGCGATAAGTATCGAAGATATATTCCCCTACAACGTTGTCTTTGTTGAGGATAGCCTGGTCAGAGTAAAACTTCGAGTAGTCGGCCTTGAGCTTCTGTACGTCATGCTCCGGGTTCATCTTCTCGTCGTATTGGCGGGTGAAAGTATTCTTCGCCTTCTGAAACTCAAACAGCTTCTTGTTATCGTCGGTGCCGGAGAGCGAAATCCGGTCTGTGAGCTCGAGCTTCACAGTGCCTGCCTCAATCACCACCGGCATACTGACGAAATTAATCGAGTCTGTCGGATTAGTCAGCATAAGCACTGCTACGTATGGCATGCGGGCTGTGTCATTGCGCGAGAAGCGGATGGAGTCGTTGCGGATAGTCAGTGTCGAGTCTATCATATGTCCCGTAGGATCTATCAGTTTCACTTCCGTGAACTCAGCATTCGGGTAGTAGACCTCCACCGAGCAGGGACCCTGCTTCGACTTTCCTCCGCACGCCGCCAAGAGCAACAGCATTGCCCATGCCACGAAGGCGACATATTTTGTAGGATTTTTCATTTTGAACTAAATTAGAAGAAGAGCGGCGATGTTGACAAGAACCTCACCGCCCTTCCTTATTATATTCATCGATAGATATTATCAGAATCTAAAACCTACTCTGAGAGTCGGCAAATCAAATATCTTGATGTTGTGGTGACACAGATTGTAGTGGTCGAAACCTTGGGGTGCAATCTGAATCACGTCATATCTGTAGGCCAAAGGCTGGAATTCAAGGGCGAGGAACATGCCCGGCATAAGGTCGTATTCAACACCGGCAACGGCTGCGCCTTTAATGCCGAACATCTGACCAATCTTTCCTGCCGGGAAATAGACCTGCTGCTCAACCTTTTCATCATCGACAGTAATATACTTGCCGGTGTAAGGTTCGCGGGTCTCAACCCTTGCCAACTGGAATCCTACTTGTGCCCCAACATAGGGGAAGATGCGCTTATTTCCTGTCTTGAAATATCTCTCAATGCCGGCGTTAACAAAGAAATTGTTGGTTGCTGTCGCGTTGATATATTTCGATCCCGGTATCTCAAGTGAAGGTACTCCGTTTGCATCCTCAAAGAGAGTCTGGCTTTCTATGTAATCCTTCTTAGGAGTGACCCCGATATTCATGCCGCCCGAAAAACTTACGGACCAGCAATCCTGCCAGAAGTATTTACCTTGGACACCGATTATATTTAACAGGGAATTTCCGTTGAACCCATCTATTTGTAGATACTGGTTAAGGTATCCTGAACCGATCTGACTTCCGTTTGGAAGCCCCGTGTCGGCTCCTGGGGTGGTAATGTCTGGCAGAAGGTAGGTATTGTTTTCATTATAGAAAACATTACTCTTACCAAGCATCAAAGACACTTCCCACTGGCCTTTCTTGGGTGCAAACGATGCGCATTCCTTACCATTGCAAGCATTCTCCTGCGCGAAAAGCGAAGAAGTAGCCATGAGGGCAGAAAGTAAGATTGTGCATTGTTTTTTAGTCATTCCGTAGTGTTTTATAATTGGAATAGTTTGAATTTATTTTACCCGGGACCGGGAGAACCAAGCCCCGGGCATTAAATTCGATTTCTACTGATTACTGGTTGGCTGCTTTATATTTAGCCTCAAGTTCCTCAGCACGAGCCTTCAAGAATGCAAGTTCTTCCTGAGCGGCGTTAAGGTTTGCAGTTGCAACGGCAAGGTTGATCTCTTCAGGATTAGCAGTCATCACGCCTTCGTTGTTGACATACTGATCAAGCTGATACTGAGCCTGTGCGAGCCATTCGTTATACTCTTCGATTGCTTTGTTCTGTTTTTCGATCTTCTTTTCGTATTTCGCAATAGTTTCTTCGATATACTTGTTGATCATCTCACCGTTCGTATCGATTTCTTCAACTTTTGCGATGACAGAAGTGATTTCACCGAGCAATTCGCTATAAATGCTCTTCCATCCCTGAAGATTAGCTATCTTAGCATCAATTTCAGCTTCAAGGTTATTCCATTCAGCTTGTTTGTCTTCGAGAGCATATTCAAGTTCCTTACCCTCCTTCTTAGCAGCTTCATTACCTTCTTCGAGAGCATCAACGCCAGCCTGGAGCGGTTCGATAGATTCAGAGAGAAGCTTCTGGTTGTTGATCATAGCGGTTGCTACGTCGATTCTGTTCTGAGTGTAGAGGGTCTGACCATATGCACCGAACAAATCGTAGTAAGCGTAATAATCAAATTCATCATCAGCAGGGAATTTAGTCTTGATGTATTCGTTTACCATAGCCGGAGTGATTTCCGCAGCATCGATAAGGAATGCTTCATCATACTCAAATATGCCATTGTTCTTGTCATAATCGACACCAAGCCAGCCATAAGCTACGCCGGACATATTGATGAGGTATGCCTTAACATTTACATAACCACCATCGACCTTATCAAAGTCATGAGAAGGAGCTACAGCTACAGGGAACTCAAGGTTTTCATCACTTTCTGTGATAAAGCCGTACAACTTTGAATAGAGGATATTCATAGAAGTTTCATAATCCCAGTTGCCGCCACCAACAGCATCCCATTGGTCGAAGCATGCATTATAGAGATCGTAATACTTTGCCCATACTGAATTGGGAGCATCTTGATCATTATATGCGTTCCATGCCTTGTCCATGGTTTTCCAAGCCTCATCAGCAGCGTCTACAGCAGCAAGCCATGCTTTAGCTTCAGGATCTTTTGAAACATCATTAGCAGCTGGAGTGAAGTCAGCTTGAGCTTTCACCCATACCTCATTTGCTTTCTGATCTGCAGTGATCTGTGCAGTTCTTGCTTTAAGATAAGCATCGTTTCTAGTTTTTGAAGCCTTCTCCACAGCTGTGTTTAAAGCAGTCTCAGCCTGATCTACAGCAGCTAATGCGTCTTCATAGTCTTTCTTAGCTTTCTTCAAATCTGCATTTTCAGGATCATCAATAGAACCAAGAAGAGTCAGATAAATATTTTTCTTAGCGGCTAAATCACGTTGTTTAACAGCCAAATCATTCTCTGCAGGAGCTGTTGCCTTGCTATATGCCTCGTTAGCAGCAGCAATTGCCTGTTCATATGTATTTTGATTTGCCTGCCTTGCATCTTGATATGCCTGTCTTGCGGTCGCAAGTTTATTAGCTGCAGAATTGGGATTTTCTCTGAAAGCCTTATCTAAATCATTAGCCTTCTTCTGAGCCTCGTTATAAGCCTTTTCTGCATTAAGATATGTTTCGCGGAGAGCAGAATACTCAGCTGAGGAAGCATTGAAAGCTGCAACTGCTTTTTCTACATCAGCTTCCATCGGAATTACGCTGTAATCAGGCTCGTTACCATTGTTGTAGGCCTTCTTAGCGTTTTCCCAATTTGCTTTTGCAGTTTCGTATGCTGTCTGCTGTAGCGTAAGCTTGTTCTTCATCTCATTGATGCGTGCCTGAGTCCAAGCAACGTCGTTAGCATCCATGAGGTAATACTTAAGCTTATTGATAAGATCTGTATAATTGGCTACTGCCTTATTATAATTATATTCGTTACCGAGAGTATAAGATTCTCTCTCTGGAACCACTTCAACTGATTCAGTGATGCCAATAGAAGCGAATGCAGCCTCGTCGATTTCCTTCGGATCCCAAGTGTAAGCAGGAATATCAATCTTCTTGCTATTGAACATATCCACCTGAGCCTGAAGATCTTTTATTGACTGAGCAAGCTCCTTGTTCTCAATTGCAAGGGCTGCTTTGTCGATACCGGCCTGATCCAACTCAGCATCGTTAGCCTTAGCCTCAGCCTCATATTTTTCAAAGAGCTGATACAGGTCAGAAGTAGTGACATTCTGGAGGTTAGCAATGACTTCCTGGAATTTTGCTATCTTATCATTTGCATTGTCGATCTGTGCCTGAATATCAGCCACATTTCTCTTCAAGCTTGCAAGGGCATTGTAGTTCGGGCTTACCCATTCTCCGTCATTCTCTCCGGGAATAAGATCAATAGCTGCTCTGTTATAATCTTTCAATGCCTTCAAATAAGTATCGGTAAGACTATTTACAACGCCGAGCTGCTCGATATATGCCTTGAAAGCTGTCTCCCATGCTTTGTAGAGACGAGATGTAGCCTTGTCAGCGTTCTTAGCCTGTTCCTGCTGGAAATAATACAGTGTTGTTTCATATTCAAGCTGAGCCTTGTTTACGCGGATCTCAGCCTGAGCAATGTATTCATCGATTTTTGCTTGCTGTTCAGCCTTATACATTTCAGTCTGGGCTTTTTGTTCCTCAGCCTGAGCCAACAACTTTTCAGCCTCAGCCTTGAGTCTCAGAGCTTCAGCGTCGCTCAGAGCAGCTTCAGCTTGAGCACGAAGCTCGATTGCTTTTGCTTCAGCTTCTGCGATCTTTGCCTGAGCCTCGTTTAGAATCTTCTGATTCTCTGCTTCAAGTTGCTTGATCTGTAATTCGATTTTTGCGATCTCGATTTTAGCCTCATTAGCAGCCTGCTCTGCATTGACAGCAGACTTCTTGGCCTCGAGGAGACTTGCAGTTGCTATACGGATCTGTTCGATGCCGTAGGGCTCATCATTGTCAATACAGCTTGTGAGTGACAACCCTGATGCGGCTGTCAGCATTAAAGCTGCGACGTAACTCCATTTTTTCATGAGATGTAATTTAGTTTAAAATAATTTATATGTATTTAACTCTATTTTTCGTTGTGGTTGGTTTCTTCGATGTGGTTGATTTTAACTAATGTCAGATCGATTCTATCTTTGAAATTATATTTTCGTGGTTTGTTATCACAAATGCAAAATTAACATTAATTTTTGTTAATACAAAGGAAATAGCGAAAAAATTTAGAAAAATTCGCGCTGTTTCAATTTATTTTGGTTGTCTTCTCTATTGAGTTTTGCAAAAATACATAAAAAAATTGAGTCTATGGGTGTATAT
>JAIDTO010000102.1 GCA_029060625.1 Muribaculaceae bacterium
TAGGCGTATTCCAATGTGCGCGCTACATTCTCATTGATATTTACGTCATAGGGTACATATCCCAGCCTGTTGTAATAATCATATCCAAGACGTCCGCTTGAAGAGACCGTGGGATGAACCGCGTTGACACCGGCGGTCGCCGCTTCCCATAATGTCTCGATATCGCTTACCTTAACCCCCGACAGATAGGCATCGGCAAGTACGGATGCGGAGTTATTACCAACCATACAGCCTCTGTGGCCCGGACTTGCCCATTCGGGTATGAAGCCGCTTTCTCGATAATGGTTGAGCATACCCTCCTGTATTTCCCTGTTCACATTAGGATAACAGAGATTGAGCAGGGGGAAAAGAGCTCTGAAAGTATCCCATAACCCTGTGTCAGTATACATGTAGCCGGGCAGTACCTCCCCGGTGTGAGGACTATAATGCATCGCAATGTTGTCTGCGTTTATCTCGTAGAATTTACGTGGGAAGAGCAGGGCGCGATAGAGGCATGAATAGAATGTCGACAGCTGGCGCTCGCTGCCGCCTTCGACGAATAATACCGATAGGACATCGTTCCATGCCCTTTTTCCCTCCTTTTTGAGCTCGTCGAAAGATCTGTCGCCAAGCTCATCAAGATTGATCTTGGCTTGCTCCGGGCTTATGAATGAAGAAGCGACCCGTGCATGAAGTTTCTCTCCTTTTTTTGTGTCGAAAGTGACTATCGCTCCGGCATGATTGGCCTTTATCTCTGGCTGTCTGCCCATAGTGAGGGAGTCGCATATGGTAGTGAATGAAGCAAAGGACTTGTCGAACTCCACTATGAAATAGTTCTTGAAATTATCAGGTACGCCTCCGCTGTTTTTAGTGGTATAACCCGTGATGCACCTGTTGTCGGCATCGACGTTTATATATGAGCCATTATCGAAAGCATCGATTATCACGTTGGAACTGTTGCCTTCCGGAAATGTGAATTGGAACATAGCGGCTCTTTCGGTCGGAGTTACCTCTGCGAGCACATCGTGATCTGCAAGATATACCTTGTAGTAGTACGGATGGCATTCCTCGCCTTTATGGGAGAACCAGCTCGCACGCCTGTCTTCATCGAATTCCGGAGTTCCTGTGGTCGCCATTATGGAAAATTGACCATAATCGTTGATCCAGGGACTGGGCTGATGGGTCTGCTTGAAGCCACGGATCTTATGGGCATCGTAAGTATACATCCATCCGTCGCCCATCTTTCCGGTCTGGGGACTCCAGAAATTCATACCCCACGGTCTCGCTATCGCCGGATATGTATTGCCAGCCGACAGCTCATAGCTTGACTGTGTCCCCATAAGAGGATTGACATACTGAGTCAAGTCTGTTGCGTACATTTTGCACGACACTGTCAAGACAGCAATAACGCTTAAGATTGGCTTTACTAATGATGATGTCATGGTTATTTTACTTTTAATACCCTTAATATTAAACTATTTGTCTGATTTCATTTATTTGATCGCATTTCAAACTCAACAGTCGCGCCATCCATTATCTGTTGGTGGGTAATATACGTCTTATCGTAAGATTTTCCGTTGACATATATGGATTTGATGTATATGTTGTCTTTCGATAGATTGGGGGCTCTTACCCTGAAGACCTTTCCATTGTTCAATTTCATCTCGATGGCTTTGAAGAGGGGAGTCCCGATCTCATACTGTCCACTCACAGGATTGACAGGATAAAACCCCATGGCACTGAATACAAACCATGCGGACATCTGGCCGCAGTCTTCATTTCCACACAGCCCGGCAGGAGAGATATCATAATGGTCGTTGACAACCCGGGCTATATACTTTTGAGTCAAATCGGGTCTGCCTGCCTTGTTGAAGAGATAGATGACATGGTGGCTTGGTTCGTTACCCTGGACATATTGCCCTATCATACCGGTGCTGAATATAGGCAGTGATGCGGAATCATTGGGTTGAAGCGTCATCATCCTTTCAAGTTTATTCAGGAATCGCTCACTTCCACCTATCAACTCTATAAGTCCGTCAATATCATGCTGCACAGACCACAGATACTGCCAGGCATTGCTTTCGCAGATGTGTTCAGAATAATCTTCCGGGTTAAAATCAGACAGAAACGCTCCGTTAGTGTCACGCGGCTGCATGAAACCAGTCTCTGAATTGAAAACATTACGATAATTTTGTGATCTTACATAGAATTCGTCTGCAATATCCTTACGCCCCATTTTATCAGCCATCTTGGCAATACAATAATCATCAAACGCATATTCCAGAGTCTTTGACATTGACCAGTTATCGCTATTGTGCTCATCTACCAGATCAAAAGGCACGTACCCTAACTTTTTGTATACACCTATTTGTCGATAATTATCGTTATTGGCTGTTGCCACACATGAGTTAAGAGCCTCATTAGCCAGTGAGTCCGGAATTAATCCTTTCATGTAGGCGTCTACGATTACCGGCACTGAATGGTAACCAATCATCATATCAGTTTCTGAAGCCTGAAAGTTCCACACCGGGAGTCTTCCGTTCTGCCTTCCGAAAGCGATAAGCGACTGAACAAAATCACTTGCCCTTTGAGGCTGGAGATATGTCATCAAGGGGTGTGCTGCGCGATAAGTGTCCCAGAGTGAGAATGTTTCATAATTTTGCCATCCATCTGTATTATGGATCTTGCCGTCCGGGCCCATATAAGCACCATCTACATCGCAATATAATGTAGGAGCCAGCATAGAATGATACATTGCCGTGTAGAACTTCGTTTTATCCTCCTCATTATCGCTGTCAACACTTATTGCCGATAGAGCGCTTTGCCAAGCATCATGAGCTGAATCTCTGTATTTGTCGAAGTCGTTGTCAGGAACCTCCGTTTCAAGGTTGAGTGCTGCTCCTTCTTGGCCCGTACATGATATGGCTGTAGAAACAGTTATCTGCTCCTTTTCTTCTGTCGTGAAATAGAAATATGCTATCTCTCCATATCCTATTTCAACTCCATCTCTAATGATGGGAGTTGAGACCACATCAATCTTGTCCCATTCTTTTGAAAATCTGGAGCGAAACCACAGGCGCTGATTGCGAGCCCAGCCGTCAGAGAAACGATAACCTTCTACTGTTAGAGAATCGACAACAACTATTCTGCTATCTTGTGTAGCATCCCAGTTCATAGCCTTATCAAGATTAAGTATCACTACTGCATCGCCGGCAGGAAATGTATATCGTTGTATGCCGCAACGTTCAGTAGCTGTGAGTTCCACATCGATATCGTAATCACTCAAGTTAACCTTGTAATAACCGGCCTTTGCCTCTTCATTATCGTGAGTGAATCGTGAGTATATGCCGAGTGGAGCTTCAGCTTCGTTTGCAGGAAGCATGACAGGCATAAACGAAATGTCATACAGATCGCCTGCCCCTGTGCCTGAAAGATGAGTATGGCTAAACCCCGCTATGGTGGAGTCCGGATAAAAATAGCCTGAGATGCGATCCCAGCCAGAAAGCCCGTTGTCGGGACTTAACTGAACCATCCCAAACGGGATCTGGGCTCCGGGATATGTATTCCCTGTGAAATCAGTCCCAATCAAAGGATCGACGTGCTCAGTCACATCGATATCTGTATTTGCACTGCAATAACACGCATCCATCAGAGCGCCTGCAAAAATCAATGCAAACAGGAATCTATGATTATTTGTCATCATGGTGTCTTACAAATGCCCCCTAAACTATCAGCCCGGGGCGTATATTCTAACTGCAAGTGCAAAATTAAACAATATATTTGAAAAATTCATCGACCGGGGTAGGAAAATCAAATTAGAAAATGAAGGGAATGAGGGTGTGCCAATCTATAAACTTGCAAAACTTAAGGCTCCGACTCATCCGAGCCGGAGCCTTTGATATTTGATCGTTTATCGTCAGTCGTTGGATTCGGGGGCGTGGTCGATGAGGTCCATGAAGTCGTCGAGCTTCGGAGTGATGATGATCTCGGTGCGGCGGTTGCGTTGCTTGCCGACTTCGGAGTCGTTGTCGGTGATGGGGTTGAACTCACCGCGACCGGCAGCGGATAGACGCTGAGGATTGATGCCAAACTTAGTCTGGAGCACCTGTACGATAGATGATGCGCGCAGAGCGGAGAGGTCCCAGTTGTTGCGGATATTGGTCTTCGAAATGGGCACATTATCCGTATTGCCTTCCACAAGCACGTCGAAGTCTTTGTAGTCTTTTAATATCTTGGCTATCTTGGAGAGGGTCTCCATAGCGCGGCTGTTTACCTCATAGCTGCCGCTCTTGAAGAGCATATTGTCGGCGAGGGATATGTAGACCACGCCTTTGAGCACTTTCACGTCCACGTCTTTAAGCTCATCGTTGCTGAGGGAGCGTGTGAGCTTATTGGTGAGCGCTATGTTGAGAGAGTCGGATTTCGACTTTGCTTCCACAAGCTGCTTGATATATTTGTTGGAGGCATTGATCTCGTCTACGAGTTTGGCGATGTTGACGCTGCCCTGGTTGTTGGCTTCGAGGCTCTTGTCGAGTGTATGCTTGAGTTCTCCCATGCTCTTCTTGAGCTCAGCGTTGGTGATGTTGGCTGTCTCGA
>JAIDTO010000103.1 GCA_029060625.1 Muribaculaceae bacterium
CCGCAGCCTTCAGTGCGGGAAAGAATATGAAATATATCATAAAATTTATTTTCAGAATGCCTTACAAGATAGGATATATTATCGCGCGAAAAACTCATCTTGAATTTTTTGCTTTTGGCTTTGAAATCAAGCCGGCGCATAATATCATCCGCCACCATTGGAGTTGCAGTGGCAGTAAGGGCAAGTACCGGCACATGTGGATGCACTTTCCTTAGGTCGGCAATTTTCAGATATGATGGTCGGAAATCGTAGCCCCATTGGGATATGCAATGCGCTTCGTCTACAACGATAAGCTTCACAGGGAGGCGACGCAATTCATCAAGAAAGAAAGCATTCCGTAGTTTTTCCGGGGATACGTAAAGGAAACGCGCTCTGCCGTTGCATAATCGTTCCCATGCCATGCGCGTCTCTCTAAGGGTCATCCCACTATTAAGCATCACGGCAGTTATGCCGCGCCGCTTCAGATTGTCCACCTGGTCTTTCATCAAGGAAATCAACGGCGTGACCACAACTGTCAGTCCTGAATCAAAAGCCATACCGGGCACTTGGAAAGTGATTGACTTTCCTCCTCCTGTGGGCATAAGTCCGAGAGTGTCATAGCCCGACATCACGCTTTCAATGATATCGCGCTGAAGTGGGCGGAAACTATCGTAACCCCAGTATTTCTTTAGGATAGATTCTAAATTCATATCCGAAAACCTTATCTCAGTCTTGCTCGGATTTTGAGATACGGATATCCTTGATCATAAGTTGGATAGATTCCGTATGATGATGCTTGTTCTGTTCGATAGTGTAGCAGATATCTATTGGCTTGTGGGCATGAATATGCTCAAAATATGGAGCCATATTGAATGCAATAGCGGATATCACTCGGCTCGTGCTGTCATCTTCAAGCTCAAGCTTTATATGCTCCATATTCTTCCCAACAAGTTTCGATGTGCCAAAGTCAAATACATTGCGAGTCCGGAATACGGGTTTCTGATTTCCGGGTCCGAATGGATTGAATTTTTTTAGCCACGTCGTAAGCTCAGGGGAAATATCGGCAAAAGAGATATCTGCATCTATGTCGAGTTGCGGACAAAGCTGGTTGGGCTGTATGTGCTTTACCACATATTCTTCAAAAAGCTTGCTGAACTCAGGGATGTTTTCTTCCTTTAGTGAAAGGCCCACCGCATATGTGTGTCCTCCAAAATTCTCAAGAAGATGCCTGGTGGAGTTGACAGCCGAGTAAATGTCGAAACCTTGTACTGAACGACTGCTGCCAGTAGCCATCCCGTTGGCATATGTAAGCACTACAGAAGGCTTGTAGTAAAGCTCAGTGAGTCGAGAAGCCACAATGCCTATGATACCCTTATGCCAGTTCTTATTGTAGATCACGATCGAACGCTTGCCATGCACTATATTGACATTATTCTCTATAAGCTCGTTGGCTTCATCCGTGATCTTCTTGTCAAGTTCCTTTCTGTCCTTATTGTATTGGTCGATTTCTGCCCCGCGCTGATATGCATCGTGCAAGTCGCGCGTGACAAGGAGCCCAACAGCTTCCATACCACTCTGCATACGCCCCGATGCATTGATTCTGGGTCCGATCTTGAATATAACGTCTGAGATCGTAATGTCCTTATTGGTGAGCTTGCATAGGCGGATGATACTCCGAAGTCCGAGATTAGGATTTGAATTGAGCCTTCTAAGGCCATGATATGCCATAATACGGTTTTCACCTACAATTGGCACGATGTCGGCTGCGATGCTCACTGCCACGAGGTCAAGAAGAGAATCAAGTTCATTATGGTTGCCAAGACCGTTGCTTTTGGCAAACCCTTGCATAAACTTGAATCCAACACCGCAACCACTCAAATGTGGGCAAGGATAGGGAGAGCCCGGCATCTTTGGGTTGAGGATGGCAACCGCAGGGGGAAGCTCCTCATCAGGCACATGATGGTCGCAAATGATAAAATCAATGCCAAGCTGTTTTGCGTATGCTATTTCATCTATAGCCTTTATGCCACAGTCAAGCACCACAACAAGCTTTACGTCGTTTTCAGCAGCATATTCTATGCTCTTGCGCGATATTCCATATCCTTCCTCGTAGCGAGTAGGGATATAGTATTCAATATTGCTGTAGTAGTTTTGTAAATATTTGTAGACAAGAGCTACCGCAGTGGTGCCGTCTACATCATAGTCTCCATATATCATTATCCTTTCCTTCGCTCCCATGGCTCGGTTGAGACGATTGACCGCCTTGTCCATGTCAGGCATCAGGAAAGGATCATGCAGATCATCAAGAGAGGGGGAGAAGAAGCCCACTGCTTCCTCCGGAGTACTGACACCACGGCGCATAAGAAGTTCCGGTATCGGGGATATGCCCCCGCATACCGGGAGAAGAGCGTCGGCTTTCTCCTGCTCCTGATGCGTAAGTGGCTGATAGTTCCAGTTATTGCTCATGGTGTCGTAGTTTTTTTGGCAGAACGCGATAGCCACATTCTGTCTCATATTGCAAAATTAATCAAAAAATATCAAATTTGCAACATGAATACGACAGTTTCTGCGCTCAGCAAGTCTTCTTTATTCTTTTTTAACATAAGAATGCCCCTCCGCAGCAATACAGAGGGGCATAGTGTGATAAGCAATATACCGTGAATATCACTTCGCTTTGATGAATGCCATGATAGCCTTGGGGGTAAGGGAGGAACCTTTAAGTAGCATTGAAGATGCATAGATCTTTCCTCCAATTATGATTGCCCCGTAGGCGCATACATATAGCACTATGAGCGAAAGGATGCTGCTCCAAAGCGGGACTTCTCCGGTTATAGCGTTGACTGCACCTACTGTCGGGGATGTGAGAGGGAAATATGCGCAAACCTGCGCGAGCACCGACGTTGGATGGTCTACCGCATACATACCTATATACATCGAGGCAAGCACACACATCATAAGGATTGTGAGATATTGCTGGTTTTCATTGTTGCTGTCGGTAAGGGCGCCACATGCTGCAAAGAGGGCACTGAACATGAGGAATCCGCCTGCGAAAAAGAGCACAGACCAAAGAATTGTCTGCCAAACCAGAGGATGAAGCAGATAATGCCAGGGTATATCAACATCAAGAACGATTATAAAACCTATTCCAAACAGCACGAAGCATGCTGCCCATAGGATCACCTGAGTAAGTGTAATCAGGGCTACACTGATAATCTTGGCTGTAAGCATTGTGCGCCCCGTCACGCAGGTGGCAAGAAACTCCATGATTCGGTTTGTCTTCTCCTGACGCACCATCTGCATTATCTGGCTGCCACATATCATCATCGCCATCGTAAGCACGACTCCCACCATCATCGCCATAGCCTTTGCTGCCGTCATCCCATCTTCATCAGGCGTGAGGCCGGTCTTCTCGTTGATTGAGTTGGTAGTCGACATAAAGGAGTCGGAATCACTCATCAGGAAACCCATCACAACTCCGAAGGCAACCATGAGCAATGGAAAAACAAATGTCATTATCCAAAACGACTTACGGCCTACGGCCGTCTTGTATTCATTGAGTACAATCAGTTTGAGCTTATTCATAGTGGGGTTGTTGGATTGTTGGGTTGTTGGGTTGAGAAGTAGTAAGGGTTTCAGGATGCTGTGAAGCTGTAGAGGTATAGGAGATGAAGATTTCCTTGAGAGAGGGGAGGGCCTCCTCGAAGTGGAGTATCTGGCTCTGCATGGCCACGGAGTCAAGCACATCGTTGTTAGTGCATGCCGGGTTGCGGCGCAAACGATAAGCAAAGCCACGGCGCCAGTTGAGGTTATCAACCTTCTCGATCTCAGTTATAGCGCCTCCTGAGAGAAGTAGCGGCTGCGATAATTCAGTAGAAGTAGTCAGCAGAATCGTGTTGTCTTTATGCATCTCTTTGACGTTGGTCATCGAGTCGGCGACAAGAATATGACCGTGGTCGACCAGCACAATATCACTACACATCTCCTCGATGGCAGGCATATTGTGGGAACTGAGGATAATCGTAGTGCCTTTTTCCTGTAGCCTACCAAGTATTTGCTGAAGAATCTGGCCGTTAAGAGGGTCAAAACCGCTGAATGGTTCATCGAGTATCACAAGTTTAGGCTCGTGAACGAGAGTACAGATAATCTGCACCTTCTGCTGATTGCCTTTTGAGAGTTCCTTAAGTCGACGCCGTTCCTGTCCCTTCAGGTTAAACATTTCAAGGTATTCATTCATCACGACACGGAGGCGTTTTGGATCGCCACCCTTGAGCTGCCCGAAATACATGATTTGGTCTGCCATTCGCATGGTATCGTAAAGACCACGTTCCTCCGGCATATATCCTATGTTGCGGGAAGCCTCTATAGATGCATCTTCACCAAGGATTCTTACACTTCCGGCATCAATGGTAAGGATGCCGTTAATGATACGCAGAAGCGTTGTCTTTCCTGCGCCGTTGGGTCCGAGGATTCCGCATATCGACCCCTCGCGTATACCGAAACTGACATTGTCAAGAGCCCGGAGCGACCCAAAACACTCAGTCAGATTGTCTACTTCAAGAATATTCATAGTTGTTCTGTTGTTTGCTTTGTATATATTAGACGCTGGAAGATACCAAAAACTTACATGCTCATTTTATTTTTTTCCCTATAGTGCGATCTCCCATCACTTTTCCAAGATGCCCTCTCTTTTCCATCAGGGCTTGTGTTTCCATCAGGATCTTTTGTTCCTCTTCAGGCGTAGAATGTCCAATGATATTATTAAGCTGCTGCATCTTTGCGCGTATCATTTGATTCAGCATCTCATTCTTCCATTCCAACACACCTCTCGGTACGAGAACCCTCATCCTGTCGATCTCCATTTTCCTTTCGCTTACAGGATTATTGCGGATATAAATATTGCTCAAAGGCTGCTCCTCATTAATTGCCTCATTGACAGTGCGCCTCACATCGTCGTCGTGATGGCTTGAGAGTTTTTGCTCCACATAATATCGTGCAAATTCAAATCTCCGCTTTTCAAGTTCTTCATTCACCCTGTCTTCCAGCAAACGCTCAGCCCTGCGGATCTCCTCCATGCTCAGGTCTTTTGAAGCTATCTCATCATATCCCTCCTTCATCATAGTCTTCCTTTCATTCTCAAGTGCCTCATTGAAGGCTACATTCTCATTTGAGAAATCTTCCTTGAGATCAAGGATACGGTTGAATGTCTTTGCGAAGGCTGGAAAGGTAAACCAAATCTTGTCTTCTTGAATCTCCTCAGCCACGAATTCCGCCACATTGATTGTTTCGCTCGTTCCATCTTCATACTCAACGTCGCAGAAATCGAGAATGCCATATCTGACGCAATGGTAGACAACATTTCGCTCAAACGGGTAGTAAGGATACATTTCAGCTATTTGCCCCCCTTTTGATGGACGAAGCTGTTTTGTCAAATCCGGCTGAGGATTACTTTCATTCTCATTCAGACGCTCAATCTCATTCTCATGCCGCTGACGCCTCTGGCGGTCAACAACCTCACCCCTCGACTTTTCAACAGCGGCTTCTATCACTTCTTCCCTAACACCCAGAATACGACTGCATTCCTGAATGTAGACTATGCGCTTCACCTTGTCGGGAATATGAGCCAACGAACTGACTACACTTTCAATTGCGGCTGTTCTTTTCTGAGGATCGTCGCCTACATCCTTCAGAAGCACCTGTGCCTTGAATCGAATAATATCAGTAGAATGGCGCTCCACATACTCACGGAATTTTTCCGGAGTGTTTTCGCGGGCAAAGGAGTCGGGATCATGACCATCAGGGAGCAGAAGCACCTTGACATTCATCTTATGCGCAAGAAGCATGTCGATGCCTCGAAGAGAAGCCTTTATACCGGCAGCATCACCATCATAGATCAATGTGATGTTATTGGTAAACCGGTGGATCATTGCAATTTGTCCATCGGTCAAAGCCGTGCCGGATGAGGCAACCACATTTTCCATGCCAGATTGCCACATGCCTATCACATCCATATATCCCTCCACAAGAAAACAATTATCTTGCTTTGCAATCTCACTTTTGGCTTGGAAAATTCCGTAAAGCTCGTTGCTTTTCTTGTATACAGAGGATTCAGGAGAATTGATATATTTCGCCATCGACCCTTTCAGATCGCGTCCTCCGAGGGCAACTACCTTTCCCGACGGATTAAGCACGGGAAAAATGACACGTCCACGAAACCGATCGTAGTATGAACCGGGCATTTTTTGCGACTGTCCGAGCACTCCTACATCTGCAAGGCTTTTCATGTCCATTCCCTCCAGTTTTGCAGCTTCAGCAAGGGAATGTCCGCTGTCAAGATTATATCCGAGTCTAAATTTCTTTATGGCTTCATCAGTGACACCACGCTGATATAGATACTGCAAGCCTATGGTTCGCCCCTCTTCTGTGTCAAGCAGATCTTTCTCCATCTTCTTCGCAGCCCATTCATTGGCAAGAAGCAGGGCTTCCCGCTCATTGAGCTGGCGGCGTTCGTCTTCAGATAACTCCTTTTCTTCAACCTTAATGTTATATTTTGAGGCCAGATGAAGCAGTGCATCATGATATGATAGCCCCTCTTTTTCCATAATGAAGTTGACCGGGGAGCCGCCCTTCTTACAAGAGAAGCAATAACAGAAATTTCTTACACTGTTGACAGAGAATGATGGAGTCTTTTCATTGTGAAAAGGACACAACCCGACATAATTTCGCCCTCGCTTGATAAGATGCACGTAATCGCTCACCACCTCAACTATGTCGGCAGCGTCGGTGATTTTCTGTACGGTAGCTTTGTCGATCATTTAAGTGTCTTGACCCAATGGAGTATTTCTGATGCCGTGTTTTCGCACACAGGCACGAGTGGAAGTCTCAATTCATTTTCAATAAGTCCCATATCATGCATCACACACTTTACTCCCGCTGGGTTTCCATCTGCAAAAAGAAGACGAATGATTTCCCTATACTTGAAATGATAATCTACAGCCTCTATGTAATTGCCTTCAAGACAGAGGTGCACCATTTCAGAGAATTCCTTCGGGTAAGCGTTTCCAAGCACAGAAATCACACCTTGCACTCCTAAGGTCATTAACGGGTAAGTCATCCCATCGTCGCCACTTAGGACTGTAAAATCTTCCGGTTTCTCTCGGAGAAGACGTTGAATCTGATGTATGTTGCCGGAGGCTTCCTTGATTCCTATTATGCCGGGGACCTCCCTTGCAAGACGCAGTGTGGTGTCAGCCGTCATATTGACCCCTGTACGCCCCGGGACATTATACAATATGACAGGAAGGGGAGAGGCTTCCGCAATCGCCTTGAAATGACAAAAGATTCCCTCTTGCGATGGCTTATTGTAGGGGGGCACCACAGAGAGGATTGCTGAATATCCGGAGAAATCTTCCTCCTTCAGTTGCTTGACAATCTCAGCTGTATTATTGCCACCAACTCCAATTACGAGAGGTATCCTGCCATTCGTGTAGCTTCTGATGAAATCTTTGATTTCGAGTTTTTCCTCTGCAAATAGGGCAGGTGTTTCCCCGGTTGTGCCAAGTGCTACAAGAAAGTCAGCACCGTTATCCACGACATGATCGATTACCCTTTTTAGTGCAGAATAATCAACTTCTTTATTTTTATCAAACGGAGTGACCAAAGCCACGCCCATGCCGAGAATATTCAAGTGTGTCATATGGATCTTTGTTAATAGATGCTGAATGCAGTTACAAAATTACAGATTTTTTTTTATTCTGCATAGTGTTTCGAGAAAATTTTATGCATTATAGCCTGAAAGGGGATAACAAAAATACCCTCGATTCACATCGAAGGTATAAGTGTTGCCTTGGAAAGACTCGAACTCTCACAAACGGAACCAGAATCCGGTGTGCTACCATTACACCACAAGGCAATATTTAAGATGTATTTGCTTTGTGGAAAGACTCGAACTCTCTCGAAATCATCAATGGCGTAACCAGAATCCGGTGTGCTACCATTACACCACAAGGCAATGTTTTGTCTCTTGGGGTCTCTTCCCCTTTTGACGATGCAAAATTACTGCTTTTTTTTGATATGGCCAAATTTTTCAGACGATTTTTTTCAAAAAAAATGCTGTTTATTGTCCTTGACGTTCCCACTGAATCGGTCAATAATGTAGCAGTTCCTTGAAATACTTTGAAAGCGAATATTTTACCTCCTGTATATCAACCGAGCGTCCGAGCTCGGCCTTCATCGAGGTGACTCCCTTATCGATGAAGCCACAGGGGTTGATGAGGTTGAACCCCGAGAGGTCGGTGTTGATATTAAGCGCGAGGCCGTGCATGGTCACATAACGGCTGCACTTCACTCCGAGTGCGCATATCTTTCGCTCCCGATCGGTGCCGGCGTCTATCCATACGCCGCTTGCTCCGGCTACGCGGCATCCCTTGATCCCGAAATCTGCTATGGTGAGAATCACTGCCTCCTCGAGTAGATTGACATAATCCTTAACTCCGAGGCGGTGGGCCTCGAGGTCGAGAAGAGGATAGGCAACAAGTTGACCGGGACCGTGATAGGTCACGTCACCTCCTCTCTCTATATGATATGCCTTGACACCCCGCCGAGCAAGTTCCCTCTCATTGAAAAGAACGTTTGTCTCGTTGGCATGCTTCCCAAGTGTTATTACAGGAGGGTGCTCAGTCAGCAGTATGAGCTCTTCCTCCGTAGGGATGCCTCTTTTTTTCTTGTCTACCATCTCCGCAAAGATGCTTCTCTGCTTTGAAAGCATCTCCTCATAGGAGACGATTCCTTCGTCGGTGATCGTGAGTGTCATTTCGAGATTGTCTTAGAAATTGAAGTGTAGGGCCACCCGCAGGCCTGAGCGGTCGGTGCCCGGGGTGTTGAGGTAGGTGAGGCGCCATACGTAGTCTATGCGCAGTATCTTGAAAATGTTGTCGATTCCGGCGCTTATCTCCATATATGGCGTGGAGTCCATCACTCTTACGTCTGCGTCGGCCGGAAACCTAAAGAGAGAGGAGTCGAAAGATGGATTGTTGCGTTTACTCAGTCCACCCCATAGGCATTTGAAGTCGACCACCTCCCTCAGGCCCGCTTTCCTGATTACGGGGATACGGTTGAAGAGAACACCATTGCCCCAGTAGGTGAAGTCGCCAGATATGTATCGGTCCATCGCGAATTCCATAGGATTCATGAGGGAATATGATTCCGGCTGAATCGTATAGCTCAGATTGGCGTTCTGCCAGAGGAGCTCGGGGTATGGCACCTGACTCCATACTAATCCTCCCTTTACAAGGGCATCGAGGTATCCGAACGAGGAAAACCAGAAACGCTTCCATGCCGACATCTCTGTCTTGCATATCGCGTAGTGGCATCCCCGTATGCCCTTTGGTCCCCATTCCTGAAGGATATTGAAGACAGGAGCGTCTTTGTTAACGGCCATGCGCGAATTCTTTTCCTGGATGAACTTCTCTCCAGGCGCGTAGCGGAGAGATGCTCCTATTGTGGAGCGCCGGTAGTAGGGCACCTCATGGCCTGCTACTGTGACAAACGGCAACCATTTCGAAGCGTCCTGACGGATATGCTGTCCCCAGACAGAAAAGGAAAGGTTTCCTGCAAGTTCCAGCGTGTAGTCAAGGCGGGTCAGATGGCGATAGGTCACGAGCATATCTTTCTTGCGCTTGAGGCTGAGGAAGACGTTGTCTGGATTGGTGAAGAGGTAGTGCTGTCCGATCATGTCGAGATCATACATATGGGTAAGCCGGATGCTGTTGACCGGATATTCCTGACTGTGATATCTTTTTCTCGCGATGGAATACTCAAGCGAGGCCTTATATTTCCATTTGCGATCATGTGTGCCGTAGGCCACATATCCGCTGGCAAACCAATGTGGCGACAGATTGGCGGTGGTCATTCCTCCGAGTCTTAGCCTGACTCCCTCGATCGGATTGGAGCTTATCAGTGTGTTGATCGGTCCTATGTCGAATCTGCTCCGAATGCCGGTCTTGATATATCCCGTCACAAGCACCATCAGGGCCTTCTCTCCCCAGTAGAACACTGGATACTTTCGTAGTTCACCCATGAATGATCCCATGTTTACTTCCGCTTTAGAGAGATTGTCGCTTCTCATGTATGTCAGCAAATCGCCGTGAGAAGCGGAGGGAGATCCGATCTCAATGTAGGGGCCGACTTCTTCATACGCCTCTCGCAGGTCGGTCCGCATACGATCGGTGAAGTTGTCGTATCTAGAGACCCTGCTGGCGGCCAGGCTCTGCGTTCCCTTGACGAGGCATATGTCTAGGTTCAGTCTGTCTGATACCTTGTGGCGATGACCAGAAGCGTCTTTCTCATATAGCTGGTCGATGTAAAGGTTGTCTACGAAGTTCAAATTGACGGTGCGCGGAACTTTCATGGAAACCTTACGCACGAACCCGGTAGTGTCGCCGAGTTCCACATACAAGTTCCCGGAAAAAGAGAAATCCGCAGGATTGCGTGGAATGAAAGTAAGCTGCACGCAGCGCGTTCCTTCCACGTCGAGAGTGTCGGCTATGAAATAGCGGTAGTGTACGTTGCCGGCGGCCGACAGGGGACTCGGAAACCTTTGAGCCATGAGCGTGATGTCGTTGTCGTATATGTCTACCTCGCGTAGTAGGTCGGCGAGCACCACCTCGATGTTGCCGACATCAAACATCTCGCCAATGCCATGCGATATCGCTCCTCTCTCTATATCCTTACGCGTCTTGCCCTCGTTGGAATATGTCACTGTCGCGGCCCTTTCGTTGAGATGGATTTTCAACATCCGTCGATGTCCGTATTCTGTAGTGTCAAGGTATTGTTTGAGAGATTCATTGTTTTTGAGCTCTTCATCCGAAATGTCGAGAAGTCCGAGAGTTATTTTGTCATATTGGTCGTAGCTGTAGTTTGGAAGCAGGCGCGGATCTCCTTTGCGCTGCTGATTTCTTATGGCACGCACGAGCTCTACGGCAGGGTTGTTCTTACTGGAGTATCTCTCTCGGCTTGGATTGACGAGCAACTCCTGAAGCTCGCGGGCCTCGCGAAGGAATATGTTCGTGTCGACCTCTATCTGAGGAGTCTGTCCCGATACCGGAACCGACAGGAAGACAGCTGAGACTGCCGCCATGAGGATTCCAGCCGCCCTTATAGCGGTGATGACGATTTTTAAAGCCGATATATTGCGGATGTTGACTGATTTCATTAATTTTGCATTCCGGGACAATAGTCTCCCGCTCTGCAAAATTAATAAAAATATCCGAATTCATCATGGCATTGGAGATCGAACACAAATATTTGGTTAAAAATGACGGCTTCAGGAAGCTTGCGTCATCGTCGTGTCGTATTTCGCAGGGTTATCTTTGCCGCGAGCCTGAGCGCACTGTCAGGGTTCGCATAAAGGGCGAAAAGGGATTTATTACTGTGAAAGGGAAAAACGACGGAGCCACACGCATGGAGTTCGAATATGAGGTTGGCGTCGGCGATGCCCTGGAAATGCTCAGGATGTGTGTTCCCCCGGTGCTTGAAAAGACGCGCTATCTTGTTCCTTTCGAAGGGCACGTATGGGAAGTCGATGAGTTTCACGGGGCACTTGAAGGTCTTGTCACAGCCGAGATAGAGCTGTCCTCGGAAGAAGAATCCTATGCCAGACCTCCATTTCTGGGAGAAGACGTAACGGGAAATCCAGCCTACTATAACTCGAATCTGTAGGTCAGCGGAAAGATGTCATCTTCGTTTCGACAAGGTCTTGAGCATGACTTCCAGTTCGCTGCGGATGTCTTGTAGCTCATTGACAACCTTAAGTTTCTTTGAGATGTTGTCGCGGTTCTGCTCCATCTGCACTTTCGCGGCTTCGATCTTCAGCCCTTTTATCTTGACGAGATAATGGATGATGCGCAGTGTCTCGATGTCAGACGGAGTATACTGCCGCAGGCCGGTCCTTGAGCGCGACGGGGAGACCTCCGGAAACACGATTTCCCAGTAGCGTATCGTGGCCTGTGGCACTCCGAGGAATTCGGCCACATCTCCGATACTGTAGTATTTTTTGCTAAAATCATCCATAAGGCGAGTCTTGTTTTTCGTGTAATCCGTGGCAATGCTGAAGCATCAGTCCATTACGTGCCCTGAGTTTTCAGCAAGCTGAATCATGTCGAGATATTGCTGGGGGGTAAGATCCATGAAATAGTAGTGCACCGGATTCTGGGGCTCTCCCTTGAAGCGTACTTCATAGTGCAGATGGCTGCCAGTGGATTTACCGGTTGATCCTACCTTGCCGATCATCTCTCCGCGCTTCACGCGCTGCCCCGGTTTTACAAGTATCTGGCTGAGATGGGCATAGCGTGTCATGTAGTTGTATCCATGGTTGAGGTCGATGCAGTTGCCGTACGCATCCTTTCTTTCGGCTACCTCCACCACGGCGTCGGCCGTCGCAAATACAGGGGTGCCGGTAGCCGCAGCGAAGTCGAGACCTTCATGAAACTTAGCGGTGCCGTAGAGCGGGTCTCGCCGATAGCCGTAGCCTGACGACATGGTGTAGTCCTTTATGTTGATGGGCATTACGGAAGGAATGCTGGCTATTTTCTCCTTCTGTTCCCCGGCGGCCTCTCGTAGCTGGTCGAATGAAACCGACTGAGAGTAGATCTGATGTTCCAGAAGATCCATCGATCGGTTCATACGGTCGAGCAGCTCCGCGTCGTTGAGATGACCGAGGTTTTCAAATTTCGTGTCGTTTTCCAGTCCCGAATATCTTTCCTTGCTGCTGAGGGGATCCATCTGCATCATGACGCGGTAGAAGTTGTCGTCTCGGTTGCGGATGTCTTCCATCACCTTTATTGAATTGTCAAGTCTCTGCTCAAGGATGGCGTATTGTGATTTCAGTTTGCTGTTTTCCTCCCTTAGATTCTGCTCTGTCGGGCTGTCGAGCAGATAGAACAGTAAGATATACAGTCCTATTCCGATCGCCACTCCCACAGCTAGATATCTCCCCAAGGTGGCGAGTCTTGTCTTGATGGTAGGGTAGTGGCGTTCGAAATTGTCGGTATCGGGATTATATCTGTAGAAAACCTGTCTCACACTTTGAGGCTGCTTACAGAAGCTTGATACTGATGTAGCGCTTCGGGTTCTTCTTGATGTCAACGAGGAGGGAGTCTATATCTGCTGAGACCTGGGTGATCCTGTTGTAAAGTTCCGGATCGCTTGTCAGTAGCCCGAGAGTAGAGTTCTTGTCGTTGAGTTGGCGTGAGAACTGCGTCAGGTTGGCTGTAAGCTGATTTACGTTGTCCATGGTAGCATTAATGGGTAGGGTCTTGAGCTGATAGGAGAGCTGCCCGATATTCCCTACGATGGTGTCGAGCGACTGCGTGATCTTCACTGTATTGTTTGCGAGGCGAGGCACCTGGTTGTTCATAGTGGAGTTCAGTCCTTTGGTTGTAGCCAGAAGGTTGTCTGTTATTCCGTCGAGTCTCTGAACAGAGGCCGTTAGGGCCGGATCGGCTACCAATAGGTTTAGGTTGTAGAGCAATGAGTCTACTTTGGGTAGAATGCCGGTGACGGCTGGCATCATGTCCTGAACCGAACTCATAAGTCCACCCTTTACTCCAGTCGGTACTTCACCACCTGAAGGAATCATGTTTGGGCCGGCGCCCATCCTTAGTTCGATCCTTGAGCCGCTCAGAAGCGTCGGGCTCATCTCCGCTACCGATCCCTCGGGAAGCTGGAGGTTCTTGTCGAGAGCCATCACGACCTCTACTTTCCCTGGCTTTTTATAATTGAAGTTCACTTCTCTCACTTGGCCTACCTTGAAGCCGTTGATCAGGACAGGAGAGGAGACGGTCAGTTCGTCGACGTTGTCATAGTAGGCCACATAGTAGTGGGCCGGACGGAAGAGGTTGATTCCTTTCAGGAAGTCTATTCCGAAAATGAGTATCAGAATCGCTACGATAACGGAGAGACCGATTGCAAACTCCTTATTGAATATCTTTTTCATTGTCTTTCGTCTTGGTGGATGGAATATTCTATTAGAAACTTCTTTATAAGGTTATAACACACATACGGCAATCATTTCCGTCTTTCTACGAATTTTTTTATCGAATTGAACAGCGAGGCAGCAAGTTTATCCTCTCCTGCCTCTGAGGTCATGAACTTGACAGCCTGCGGATTGCATATGAAGTCAAGTTCTACGAGCACGGCAGGCATAGAAGTGGCCCATAGCACCCAGAATCCAGCCTGTCTCACTCCCCGGTTGGCCCTTCCTGCTGCATTGACAAGCTCGTTTTGTGCATCGCCGGCCACCCTGATGCTTTCTCCGAGATTGCGTTTCTGGGCCATCTCGAAAATTATGTAGCTTTCATCTTTAGAGGGGTCGAAGCCGGAATATTTCTCCTTGTAGTCGCTCTCGAGCTCAATGACGGAGTTCTCACGCATCGCCACCTTCATGTTGTCTTGGTCGCGGTGGAGTCCGAGGACATATACCGAACTGCCGTGAGTGGCCTGTCTTTTCGGATTTTTCTTGTCGATGGAGTTGACATGTATCGACATAAACAGGTCTCCGTCTGCATCGTTTGCCACGTCGGCTCTTTCCTGAAGGGTGAGGTAGACATCCGTAGATCTTGTCATCACCACATCCACATCTTTCAGCTGCTTCTCGATCATGTCTCGCAGTTTCTTCGCGACTGCAAGGTTGATGTCTTTTTCCTTCGCTCCGTTTTCGCACGCTCCGAAATCTTTTCCGCCATGTCCAGGGTCGAGGACGATTGTAATGTTGTCTTCACCTCCTTTTTTTCCGGCAAATGAGGACAGTGGCGCCAGCAATGACGCCATCAGTATAGCTAACGATATGAATCGTCTAATCTTCATCTTTCTGAATCCCTGATTTAATTTTGCCTGCAAAATTAATAAAAATTATGTAAAAACCGCCATCGCAATTATTAAAAAAAAGGTAAATTTTCCGTTTTCGGACAAGTTTTCCGCCATCTTTCTCATCTTTCATTGAAATCGATTCGACTTCTGCTACAGTGTGCCTTCTGTAGCTTTAATGACTTATACTGTTAATGTTTGTGAAAATCGCGAACAATGGATGGAATCCCGTCGTTATAATAGGCGAATAAAGGAAATCTTTTTAGATGGAGCGATAGAAATAACTTTTGTATATGACACATGAATGTCTAACCCACATTTAGGCACATTCGGGCCGGTGCATGACGTCCATCCCTATTATACCCCATAAGGGCATACTGCATAGATGATATTTGCAAAGGGACGTAGCTCCGGCTCGAATTGCGTCTATATCCTCGCACTACGATTTTTACGGTTATTTCAAAACAATGGAAGCCCGAGATGTGTTTCACCTATATAATATATATGGCAAAACCACTATAGATATAGTCAGAATGAAAAAAACGATATTTACGGCCGCTCTTGCGGCTCTACTCTGCACCTCAATGTCATCCTGCATGGGAAAGTTTGCGCTCACACGCAACCTATATGCATGGAACGATCAAGTGTCGAATAAATTCATCAATGAGATAATCTTCGTGGCATTCTGGATTCTTCCAGTCTATGAAGTATGCGGCATCGCAGACCTCCTTGTGCTCAATACCATTGAATTCTGGAGCGGAGATAATCCCATGACCGCCTCGACAAAGACGATAGATACCGACCATGGCCGATATTTGGTTGAGTGTGACGGAACCGGCTACGACATTATCCTTGAAACAACCGGAGAAAAATGTAGACTCGATTTCACTCAGGAAACCCAGACTTGGAGCCTTAATATGGACGGAACTGAATATCCCCTGCTGACGTTTGTCGATGACACGCATGTCTCCGTGCCGGTTCCCGGAGGAGATTGGCAGACGGTGGAGATTTCCGAATCAGGCCTTATGGCCTACAGGGAGGCAGCTTCCCCTGCGATGCTCGCCAACCGATGAATCGAAAGGAAATTTTCACGGTTATTAATCCAAAACGGGATTCAGTTGTTGTAATAGTAAAGAGAATTAATTTAAAACATATATCGACATGAAAGCAATGCACATCATCTGCGCTGTAGTTGGCGGCGCAATCGCGGGAGCCGCAGTCGGCCTCCTCGTGGCTCCTGAAAAGGGCGAGACCACACGTAAAAAAATCATGAAGATCCTTAAGGAAAAGGGTATCAACCTCAAGGGAAGCGAACTTGAGGAACTCGCCGATGAAATCGAGGATCAGATTGAAAAGAGTCTCTAATCATTAAAGGACATAACCCGATATGAAAGCTCTTAATATATTATATGCTTTTCTTGGAGGAGCAATCGTAGGTTGCGGCGCTGCTATTCTTTTCGCTCCCGAGAAGGGAGAGGAAGTGCGAGGCAAAATCGTTCGTATCCTCAAGAGGAAAGGTATCAAGATCAGCGACGAGGAAGTTGACGCTCTCGTGGCAGAACTCACTGGAGAGGAATGATCCCCGTCGGAAAAACGACAGTGATTAAATGAGTAAGACAACACTCTTAGACGAATTAAAGAGTATCATAGCCCGGTCGAAAGACTGGGCTACTCTTGAATTGGAATATGCCAAACTGACGGCGGCCGAGAAGATAACCGTTCTTGCGGGAGCGGCAGTCGCCGGAGCCGTCTGTCTGCTTCTTGGGATAGCGGCCCTAATTCTTTTCGGAATAAGTCTGGCCTACCTCTTCCTGAATTTCATGACCCCGGCCCTTGCTTTTCTTGCTTCCGGAGGAGTGATGCTTGTGCTTATGGCCCTGGTCTATTTCTTCAAGCAGCAGATGATCTTGAATCCTATCGCCAGAATGCTCACCAGGATTCTTCTAAAATAAACCACAGGAAAAACTATTATGGAAGAAATCAAAAGATCCAACAGCGACAGGGTGGTGACGCCTGTCGAGGAACCGGTTGAGTTCGATGGCTATACACTTGACGAGATCCGACATCACCGAGCACTCCTTGCGGTTAGGAAGGAATTTGCCAAAGCGAAGATATTGGAAGACGTAGATAAGCTCAAAGACCGCAATCCCTTTGCGGCTGACGGCTCCCTTAAGGCAGCTACCCGTCTCGGCTCTCTTCCGATGAAAATAATGCGTGGCCTAAACTATACCGACTATATAATGATGGGCCTGTCGGTCTTCGGGACCGCACGTAAGATGTTCTCTTTTTTCAAGAAGAAAAAATGAATTATTATAAAGTACGATTCGAATGTACTCCATGTACGGAAGACATAACTGATCTTCTCGCCGCTTTCCTTGCCGATCTCGGTTTTGAGAGTTTCGAACCTGATGCTTCCGGCCTGACTGCCTACATTCAGGCTTCGGAGTATTCTGAAAAGGCTGTCAAGGAAGTCATCGATGATTTTCCAATGGAATCATCAATTAAATTTGAGTCGGAGTTTGTAGAGAGCCGTAACTGGAACGAGGAATGGGAGAAGCACTATTTCCAGCCTATCGTAATTGCTGGCGAATGTGTAGTGCATTCTTCTTTTCATAAGGAAGTTCCGGTAGCTAAATACGACATACTTATAGATCCTAAGATGGCTTTTGGCACCGGTCATCACGCCACGACCTCACAGATGGTTAGGTACGTATTGGATATAGATGACATAGATGGCAAGTCTGTCATTGACATGGGTACAGGCACCGGAATCCTTGCTATTCTTTGCAAGATGCGCGGGGCCGGAGATGTCGTCGGCATAGAGATTGACCCAGGTGCGTTCGAGAATGCCGTGGAAAATGCGGCACTCAATCGGCAGTCCGTAGAGTTCATCTGTGGAGACGCATCCTCGCTTTCAGGCCTACAACCTGCCGACATATTCCTTGCGAATATAAACCGCAATGTCATAACGTCAGACATATCCAGGTATTCAGAGAAAATCAAGCCGGGCGGTATGCTTCTGCTTAGTGGGTTTTATACATCGGATATTCCGGTCGTGATGGCAGCAGCAGAACCTTTAGGCTTCTCCCTCGATAAAGTCACAGAGGATGGTGACCATTGGGCCGCGCTCCGACTTATAAAGAAATAACGAAGATAAGGCTGAAGATTTCTCTTCAGCCTATTTATTATTAAAGAAACCTTCAAAAGACAAATCTTCATCAATTTCCGGCCAGTGTATGCCGAAATGTGACAGGCGAAAGTTCTTTCTCTGAGAAGGAGTGGATGATGCTAATCTTGAATAATCTGCAAAATCTTCTTTCGCTTTTCTTCCATCAATAAGTTCTACCCATACTGCATAATCATCAAGCCATACTCTATTAACTTTGGTTTTATCCATTTTTCCCTCCTTTCTTAAAATACTCGTACCAACGCTCTATTATTATTTCTTTATTTTCTTCAAGTATGGATTCAATAATTCTCAGTTCATTTTTTTGAATCCAAAATTTTCTACTAATTCAATGTCGGCTACTTTATATTTTGCTTCCGCATCTCCTTTACTTATGTGAATATGAATTGGATCATGCTCATTTGACCAGAAAAAAAACGAAAACCAAATATAATGAATAAAGTTGGCATATAGATTGTAAATTATAGTTAAAGAAACAAGCGAATTTGAATTTCAAATTCGCTTGTTGTGGAGCATACCAGACTCGAACTGGTCACCTCTTGACTGCCAGTCAAACGCTCTAGCCAGATGAGCTAATGCCCCGTCAGAAGATGTTTCCTTTCTTCAGGTGCAAAGGTACGAAGTTTTTTTTAATTGTCCAAATTTTTGATTAAAAAAATCAAAAAAAATCAAACATCAAAAAAACTCCTGACTTTTAAATTTGAAGTCAGGAGTCTTTAGGGTCTTATGAGGTTATTTCAGTTCCTTATGGAAAGACCCGAGGTGTTGACGGATCCTCCTGAGGAAGAATTCTGCTTAAGGCGATCGGCTTTTCCGCTAAGGTTTATCTTTGCTCCGCTTGATGCCGATGCGCTGATGCTGCCACCCGAAATATCTGAGATGCCTATCGATGACGCACTAGAAGCTTCCGCTGATATATTGGAGGTTTTGGCGGAATTGATCTTTAAAGATGCCGCGCTGGAAGTCTCTGCATCCACATTACCTTTCATGTTGTCTACGCTCATAGATGAAGCGCTCGATAGGTCGGTATCAAGGTTTCCTATGAGCAAGCCGATAGATGCCGATGCGGAACTTGATAGATCAGCGTCAAGGTTTAGGCAGCTGACGGAACCGACATTAAAAGAAGACGCACTGCTTAGATCGATCTCGAAAGTGCCTTTCACGTTAAGGTCTCCTACTATGCTCAAGTTAGCTGCTGAGGAAAGACTGACTTCATTCAGTTCAGGACTTGAAACACGAATGGTAGTAGGACCTTTTATCTTTACGTTTCGGACACCTTCCGTATTGGAGTAATATGCCTTCAAGGTATTGTCCTTTACCTCTATCTTTAGGTATTTCTCGGCAGATGGAGTTGTCGCGACGACAGCTGTATGTTTGGACGGCCCTTGCTCAAATATGATCTTGATTCCCTGAGAAGCCTCTATTTCGTTGAAATCGTTGATCTTAACTGTTTTCTTGACGGTCGCTTCAGCTTCATTGCCTTCTAAGCTTACATTGGTATTTGCGATTCCATTGACGGAACAGCTGGTGAAAAGCATGGAAGTACATAATACCAATCCTGTAGTTAATGCTGATAAGTTCATAATCATTAGTTTTTTTGTTCTCTATTCATAAGACGAAAAAAATAACCGGAATGTGACAATAATCATAGTATTTTCTTCAATTCTGATTGGATAGGTAGTTTGAATACATTTCCTTCAATTGATCGGGAGTCACCTCGAGAACCGCGAGTCGCGAGAAGAAAAGCTCGCTTTCCTCTCCGAGC
>JAIDTO010000104.1 GCA_029060625.1 Muribaculaceae bacterium
GCTCGCAGGCCAGCTATCCGGTGTCTCTACTGTGCAGTACTCAGGTGAACCGGGTTCTGACGCTGCCGACATCTTCGTCCGTGGTAAGGCAACTTGGGTCGACTCCAAACCTCTTATTCAAGTCGACGGCGTTGAACGCGACATGTGGGATATAGACCCGAACGAAATCGAGTCTATATCAGTGCTCAAGGATGCCTCCGCAACAGCTGTGTTCGGTGTACGTGGTGCTAACGGCGTAATCCTTGTTACTACTAAGCGCGGTAAGGAAGGAAAGGCAAAGATTGATGTTTCGCTTAACTTCTCAGCCCAGCAGCCCACAAAACTCATCGAGATGGCCAACTCCGTGGAATATGCCAATTTCTACAACTACATGATGGCCAGTGACGGTCAGGGTGCAGTATTCTCAGACGACATTATTTCACGTTTCCAGTCTGATGACTACATCAACAGCATCAGATTCCCGAACATGCGCTGGACAGACTACATTTTCAAGAAGACCACTTTCCAGCAGCAGCACAACGTCAATATCTCCGGCGGTAATAAGCGCGTGCGCTACTTCGTTTCGGCAGGCTTCTTTAGCCAGGACGGTATCTTTGACCAATACGGTCGCGATGACTTTGCATTCGACTACCGATACAACCGTTTCAACTACCGATCCAACCTTGATATCGACGTGACTCCGACCACCTTGGTGAAGGTGAATGTCGCTGGTAAGATCGACAGCAGTGCAAAACCTCGCACAGGTCAGGGTGCTTCCGGTATGGTGAAGGCGGTGTATGCAGCTACTCCGTTCTCTTCGGCAGGCTTCGACGATCAGGGCCGTTACATCGGCACCAATACCGATGCAGACTACAACATAGAGTATGATGCTGAGGGCAATCCTCACTCTGTTACTCTTCCTTTCGTAGGCTCAAGCCCGATGACTTATGTCACTTATCAGCCGGGTGCATACCACAATACTGCCAACACCATCACCACCGACGTGATCGTTGAGCAGAAACTCGACGTCATCACCAAAAACCTTCTCCTCCGCGCCAAGGGATCATACAACAGCGGTTTCAACCAGCAGAAGGAACTCACCTCAAGCGCGGCTACTGTGACTCCTCGCATGATGCCCGACGGAACGATGGAATTCATCACTACGAGCTTCGAGGAGGCCGCCACATACAAGGTGGGATCTACCGGCAGATGGCGTAACTGGTATCTGGAGGCAAGCCTTAACTGGAACCGCGAGTTTGGCGAGAACCACATCTCCGCACTCGTGCTCTACAATCAGAGTAAGGAATATTATCCCAAGACCTACTCCGACATAGGCCGTAGCTACATCGGTCTCGTAGGCCGTGTGACATATGACTACGACAACCGCTACCTCGCAGAGGTTAACTTCGGCTATAACGGATCTGAAAACTTCGCCCCCGGCAAGCGTTTCGGAGCTTTCCCCGCAGGCTCAATCGGATGGGTTGTCAGCAACGAGAAGTTCATGGAAGGACTTCAGCCATGGCTGTCATTCCTCAAGTTCCGTGCTACACTTGGTAAGGTAGGTAACGATAAACTCCCCAACAACCTCCGCTTTGGATATCTTCCTGATCCTTTCGGCGTGAACGCAGGCGCAGTCCTTGAACGTCCTACCAGCGAAAATCCCTACGGATACAACTTCGGTATCGGCAACGGTTCATATGGAACTCTTCCCGGTGCTTGGGAGATGCAGAAAAACAATCCCAACATCACATGGGAGACCGCCGTCAAGCAGAACTACGGTGTCGAGGTACAGTTCTTCAACGACCGTTTGAAGACAAGCTTCGACTACTATAAGGAACACCGTACCAACATCCTTCTGCAGAACTATTCCGCATCTACAATCCTCGGATATACTCCCGCCATGACTAACTACGGTATCGTAGACAGCTGGGGTTGGGAACTCTCCATAGGATGGAACGACTTCGTAGGCAAGGACTTCAGCTACTACGCTCGCTTCAACCTCTCTTACAATGACAACAAGATCATCCAAGACGGGCAGGCTCCTCAGAGCTATGACTATCAGAAGACTGCCGGACATCGTATCGGTGCACGCTCTCAGATGCTCTTCTGGGGCTATTATGATGATACCGCAGAAGCCCGCTACATGGCTGAATACGGAGTGCCAATCCCCGAGCAGCTTAAGCCAAACAGCAAGCTCAACCCGGGCGACCCTATCTACGTAGACCTCAACGGCGATGGTAAGATCGACGGAAATGACTCCAGTCGAGACTTCGGCAAAACCGATGACCCACGCTTCATCGCCGGTCTTAACCTCGGAGCAAGCTGGCGCGGACTCAGTCTCGCTGTACAGTTCTCAGGAGCATGGGACGTGACCCGCAGCATCGGCGGCGCATTCATGCAGCCTTTCTATAACGCTGCAGGCGACGGACAAGGCGGTCTCCTTAAGACTCACCTCGAAGACAGCTGGAGCATCGACAATCCCAACGCAGAGTATCCACGTCCTACACTCGCATACACCAAGCATACATATGCTGGATCTACCCTCTGGGAGAAGGACGCAAGCTATCTTCGTTGCAAGTCGCTTCAATTGGCATATGACTTCAATATGCCTTGGCAGAAGAAAATCGGCATCCGCAACCTTCAGCTTTCTTTCAGCTCCTACAACCTCTTTACTTTCACGAAGTACAAGTGGGGCGACCCGGAAAACCGTGCATCAAGCAGCCCGGACTACCCTCTGACACGTACTTACACCATCGGACTCAAGGTAGGATTCTAACCGAAACATCGTAAATAGAAACACGAAATCATGAAGAAATTATTTCACAGCATATTCGCAGCGATACTGGCCGGAATGGTTGCCACAGGATGTACCGACGAGGTGCAGGTGGGCAACGCATTCCTCGACAAGGCACCAGGTGGAACTACCAACCTCGACAGTATCTTCGCTAACCCGGACTATGTAAACCAGCTTCTGACGTTTATCTACAACCGTCAGTACTACGGCCTCCCATACAATAATACGGAGAAGAACCAGGCCGCCAGCCCCTACAATGGAAAACTCGACGCACTGACAGACCTCTACCAGATGCACTGGTCGAGCTGTAAGGTTTGGTCATCTTACTATACCGCTACATTCTCTGCAAAAGAGGATCCCCTTATCTCTTACGCCAACGACTATGTGTGGCAGACTGTCCACCTCGTATCGATAATGAAGGAGAACATCGACCGTTGCCCCGGCCTCGACGAGAAACAGAAACGTTATATACTGGCTCAGGCAAAGGCTCTGCAGGCATTCGGATATTCGCTTCTCCTCCCCCACTACGGTGGTCTGCCTATTATCGACCATACAATTAATGATGCTAATGAGACTGTCAGCGACGAGTATGGCGAGCGCCGAATAGGCGAACGCTGCACTTTCGAGCAGACCGTAGACGCTATAGTTAAATGGTGTGACGAAGCTAAGGACGACCTCTACTGGGCATACAATGGAAACGACGCTGAGTCAAGCTCACGTCAGACCGGTCGCTGGACCAAGGCTGGTGTGATGGCACTGAAGGCTCAGGTGCTCTGGCTCGCAGCTTCACCTCTCTACAATAGCAACGAGGCATACCTCGGTGGCGCTTCTGAAGCTGAACAGAAAAATCTCGTTTGGTACGGAAACTTCGACCAGAGCCGTTGGGAACGTGCCCTCAAAGCATTTGAGGAGTTTTGGGCTGAGAACCAAAAGAATGGAAACTACTATCACCTTTATGAGGCTGAAAAGAAGAACCTTGACGGATACCGTCTTGCATACCGCCGCGGATATATGTTTGACGATTCCCCAGAGAACATTCACTGGACAAAGGTGGCATCGATTTACGGCTCGCAGGGCGCATACAGCTGGCTTAACTGGAACACATGGTCTGTAAACCGATCCAACCTACATCCCTCGCTTGAGTACATAGAGATGTTCCCCTGGAGCGATGGCAAGCCCTTCGACCACGATTCAGACTTCAAGTATAAGGAAACCTATACTGCCGAAAAGGATAATTCTGAATGGGATGTTTATACATGTCTTTCAGGTTCCTACGATAAGCTTTTCTATACATATAAGGAGGTTCGAGGTGGATTCTCGAAAACCTATTCACGCGACCCTCGTCTGTATGAGAACGCGACTGTTTCCGGCACACTCCAGAACCTTGCCCTTCAATCAGCAGACGGTAAGGCAGCCGGTAATGTGATGGAGCTGTGGGTTGGCGGTCAGAATGCAGGTCAGTGTGTGAAGCACCCGACCGACAATACTCTTGTAGAGTCACTTACCTCGTACTGCCCAACAGGTTTCGCTGCATATAAATATGTTCTCAACCAGGTGGAATGGCATCGCGACCCGAATATGCACTGGAACGTACTTACAATTCCTGACATGATCCTAATGTATGCAGAATGTCTCGCTGAATGTGGTCGTAATGATGACGCCATCAAGCAGATCGACCTTGTGCGTAGCCGTGTCGGCCTGAAGAGTGTCAACTCAAGCTACAACGCAAGCAAAAATCTAAAGACCGATAAAAACAACCTTATCGAGGAGATCCTTCGTGAACGTGCCTGTGAGTTAGGTATGACCAACGCACGCTACATCGATATGATCCGCCGCAAGCGCGGTGACTGGATGGTGAAGCCGCTCCACGGTATGGCTACCTACCGCATGATCAAGAATGCCAAGAACCAGTGGGTACGCCGCAACGCTCCATGGTTCGGCGACGACAAGGATGGCGGTATGGACGAGCCGGCACGCTTCGAATACGAGTTCTTCGAGCTCCAGCAGGGCAAGCGTGTCCTCTGGGGACAGGATCCGAACTCAAACGAAGTGAAGAAATGGTTCATGATGCCTTTCCCACAGGATGAGATCAACAAAGGCTACGGCCTGATCCAGAACCCCGGATGGTGATCCGGATTCCTTTTGAAGGTTTTTAACTAACATCTCAAACGAGACTTAACGAGACTAACATGAAATCAAGATATATATTTCTAATGTCGCTCGCCGCAGGAATCGCCATGCCGGTTTTCTCTCAAGAAGAGGCCGATACGGTAGTTAAATCCTGGCTTGATCAGGAATACTGCATCGGTGTTGACCTTGGTATCACCCGCGAGAACTCGACCGCTTCGGTCAGCGTTATTCGGAACGACGAGGTTAACCAGCGCAGCGCAAAAAACATCGGAAACTCCCTTATAGGTCAGGGTAAAGGCCTTATGACTATCGCCGGAAACGGTACTTATTACGCACAGAATCCCACATTCTATGTACGTGGCCTACAGAGCCTATCCGGAAGCACACCTCTTATCCTCGTAGACGGAATTGAGCGTGACATCACCCTCATCGACCCTGAGGAGGTGACTGAGGTTCAGATTCTGAAGGATGCAGCAGCCACAGCCCTCTACGGATATAAGGGTGCCGACGGCGTGATCAACGTGATAACAAAGCGCGGTGAATACAACTCAAGGACTATTCGTGTGAACTACGAGCATGTATTCAGCAACATGACCAATCGTCCTAAGTTTGTCGATGGTGCCACATACGCCAAGGCAATGAACGAGGCTCTCTACAATGAGGGACAAGGGCAGTTCGCTAAATATTCCCAGCAAGAGATCGACGCTTTCGCAAGCGGACAGTATCCTACTCTTTACCCAAGCGTCAACTGGGGAGCTGAGACCTACCGCAACCATGCCAATGGCGACCGCGCTTCTGTTGAATTTTCCGGAGGCGGCGAGAAATTCCGCTATTTCTCAATGCTGAACTTCCTCTACAGCGACGGATTCATCAACAAGCCCAACCAGAATACAGGCTACTCAACACAGGACAAATACGTTAGAGGTAACGTCCGTATCAACCTCGACGTAGACCTGTTCCAGTACACCCAGCTCAAGACCAATATCTTTACCTCCCTTGGCGAGATGCAGGCACCGGGTGCCCAGTCTAATCTCTGGAGCATGATCTACAGCACTCCGGCGGTTGCCTTCCCCATCCGCAATGACAACGGAGTCTGGGGCGGCAATTCCACCTGGAGCGGCGACAATAACCCGGTGGCTCAGTCTACCGACGCTGCTTACACTAAGATATTCGACCGCTCACTCTTCTTCAATGCCGAGATAGTGCAGGACCTCTGCATGGTCACTCCCGGACTTAAGTTCAACATCGGAGCAAGCTATGATATCCTCTCCAACATCGTGGAAGACCACTCAAAGAAGTACAACTACGGTATGAACAACGTGACCGGTTGGGTAAACGGTGCTCCAGAATACTCATGGTGGGAGATAGCTGACCAGGCTACCGAGATGGGCACTGGAGCATCTATGACTTCATTCCAGCGCCGGCTCAACGCTTGGGCAGGATTCAATTATGACCGCGTTTTCGGCGACCACCATGTGATGGGTCAGTTGAAGTACTATTACGATTATGAAAGCCCGATGGGCACCAACACAAGCATCTACCGTCATAATGTATCCCTCTGGGGCCAATACACTTACGCCAACCGCTGGAGCCTCGGAGTGGTGCTCGCAGAGATGGGATCTTCCCGACTTGCTCCCGGCACCAAATGGAGCTTCTCTCCGACAGTGTCGCTTGGCGCAGTGATCTTCAACAATCCTGATCAGGCAGTCGATTTCCTGAAGCTTCGTGGATCATGGGGCATCCAGAATCTTGACCGTCTCCCCGGTGACAATGTATGGAATTATTACCAGCAGGCCTATCAGGTAAGCGGAGTTTCCTATCCGTGGAGCGACAAGTATGACGGCGGAGCAACTTGGGGAGAGACCACACTTCTCCAGACTCCTACTATCGATCCTACACATGAGAAGGTTGCTAAGTATGACGTAGGAATCAACGCAAGCTTCCTCGGATGCATCAACCTCACTGCCGACTACTTCTACAACCGCCATTACGACATCTTCGTTGATGGTTCAGGAGCATACTCAAGCCTCATCGGCTTTTCAGCTCCCTTCAAGAACCAGGGCAAGGTAGACAACCGTGGTGTTGATATCGAACTCGACTTTTCCAAGAACTTCGGCGATTGGAATGTAATGGCAGGAGGATCATTCCTTCTCGCCAAAAGCAAGATTATAGATATGGCTGAGGAACCTAAAGCATTCGACAATCTCAAGCAGACCGGCAATCCTCTAAGCTCAACTTACGGCTTGATTGCAGAGGGAATCTTTACATCTCAAGCTGAGATTGATGCAGCTCCTACCCAGACCTTCTCTACTGTACGCGTAGGTGATATAAAATATAAGGATATCAACGAAGATGGTGTGATTGATGCAAACGATAAGACAAAAATCGGATATAATGCAATTTGTCCGGAGATCTACTATACCTTCAATCTCGGTGCAGAATACAAGGGTATCGGTCTTGTAGCTCACTTCCAAGGAGTGGGCAACTATGGTTGCAATCTAAGCTCGCAAGGCTACTACTGGGGTCTCATCAACAACTCTTCGCTTGCTCAGGAAGTCTATGACAACCGTTGGAGCCCTGAGAACAATGTTGCAGATGCACTCTACCCGCGTCTAAGCTCAACAAGCAACGCCAACAACTACCAGACCAGCACATTCTGGCAGCGTGACCGCTCTTACCTTAAGCTCCGCAATATCGAACTCTACTACAACTTCAGTAAGAGCTTACTCACCAAGACCGGTTTCATACGTGACGCCAAAGTGTTCGTTCGTGGCGTAGACCTCTGCAACATCGCCACAGGAGGCGACAACAAACTCGAGAACCTCGATCCGGAGGCAACCGGAATCGTGGCTCCACTCAGCCGCCAGATTGCTGTAGGCGTGAAACTCACTTTCTAACCCATCATCCAATAAACTTCAGATTAAATGAAACTAAAACATATAATCAACGGAATGGCGATTCTCTCGCTTGGACTTACTGCCTGTTCCGATCAGATGGACCACAAGGAGTTCAAGATCGATGGCGAAGACTACATCATGAGAGACTTCGACAAGGTAGGCAAGATCACCACCCATATCTACCGCAACCTCGATTATGACCACGGCAACTTCGGAGGCGCCATGCTCTCTTCTGCTACAGACGAGTCGGTCTATAGTCATCAGGGCAATGCGATCGAGACTTTCTTCAATGGCTCGTGGAGCGCATCAAACGACAACGGCAATATATGGGATTCCTCCTTTGACGCTATAGCATACTGTAACCTCTATCTCGACAGGTTTGTAGACCTTGATTTTCCAGAGCACAAGCTCGAGAAGGACTACAAGGACCAGATGCTGAAATACAACAACTATCAGTGGGAGGTACGCTTCATGCGCGCCTATTTCCATTTCCTGCTCCTCCGTCAGTATGGCGACGTGCCATTGATGACTGAGAACTATGATGCAGAGGAAGCCAACAACCAGCCCCGCGCTGCAGCAGACGATGTCTTCAAGTTTATCGACGATGAGTGCGTAGCTATCAAGGACACCATCATAGCGAACTACTCCGGAGCTTATAATTCTATCGAGAATGAGTCGGGCCGCGTAAACAACCTCGCAGTACTCGCTCTACGCGCCCGTGCCGCACTTTACCATGCCTCTCCATTATTCACACAGGGCAAGAGCGAAGCAGAAAAGAAGGATCTTTGGAAAGAGGCTGCACTCCGCAACAAGGAGTGTATCGATGAATGCAAGAAGCGCAGCATGACCCTTGCCAAGAATTACTCCAACCTCTTCGCCATCAATAACTGGCAGGACAGCGAGGCCATCAAGGAGATCATTTTCGCTCGCCGTGTGGCTGATGACCGCAATATGGAGACCCGCAACTTCCCGATCGGTATGAGTGGTGCCGGAGGTGGTAACTGCCCGACAGAGAACCTCGTCTCTGCATATGAGATGAAAAACGGTCTTCCCATTTCTGATCCAAACTCAGGCTACGATCCTCAGGATCCCTACAAGGACCGTGATGCACGTCTTGCAGCTACTGTGGCTGTAAATGGTGAGAAATGGCCGGTAAACCTTCCGACCGACGCTCTTGAAATATGGTATGGCGGCGCCAACTCACGTGCCATCACATATGGAACTCCGACTGGATACTATCTGAAGAAGTATGTAAACGGCGACCAAAAGATCTCCGGTACAGGTATGACTGCTTCTCCGCACACCTGGATACTCTTCCGTCTCGGTCAGGTATATCTCGATTATGCAGAAGCCATTCTTAACTATTGCGGCAACGGCTACGAGACTCCGGATGGTTTCACGCTCTCAGCTGCTGATGCCATCAACCTCGTTCGTAAGCGTGCAGGTCAGCCAAACCTGCCTACAGGTCTCGGTTTCTCCGAATTCGAACAAAGATATGAGAACGAACGTTTCATAGAACTTGCTTTCGAAGGTCACCGCATGTATGATGTTCACCGCTGGATGAAAGCTCCGCAGTACTTAACCGACATCAAGGTGATGGAGATCACAAAGAACGATGCAGGCGAACTGAACTTCAAAACAGTTACCAACCCCAGCTACATAACTAAGCGCACATGGGGTGGCGATCACCAGTATTTCTGGCCTCTTCCGCAAGCTCAGGTTCTGAAATCCGGTGCCCTCACCCAAAATCCAGGCTGGTAAAGACCCGTAATTTAGTAGGGACGCACGGCTCGTGCGTCCTCTCTACAATAGAATTGCCTGCAGAGGCCTGATCCCCTCTGTAGGCACCAATCAAAAACAACCCAAATATTTCATTAACATTTATTAACTAACATTTTCTATGAGAAAATCTTTATTAACTCTTGGAGTAGCGACCCTCGCCCTCTCGAGCTTCGCCTCCACTCGCATTCTGTATCAGCAGAATTTCGAAACAGCAGCGAGCCCCGAAGCCGCAGGTTGGAGCTTCGGTGGTACTTCGATGTCAATTGCTTCCGATCAATTCGGTAAGTACCTCGAACTCTCACTTGGTCAGAGCAACGGCCGTAGTGGTCAGGTGACTTGGGGTCAGGACATCTACCTCAATGAGGATGGAACTACAGTTCTTGAAAATGGAACATACAACCTCAAGTATGACTTCTGCATCAAGACGACCTCAAACAACCAGTACAATAGCGAGATCACCGTATTCACAAACCATGCGCCGATCGCAAACAACAAGTACCGCAATCCTTGGAGCCAGTCTGTAGAAAATAGCTATTGGCAGACATATCTCTTTGACATGTCTCAGCTTGAGGAAGCCAACGAGAATCCTGTTTATGCAATCAACGGCGAAACTACCGAGACTGTTGGCGAAGATGGTGCAATCACCTATGGAATCAGTTTTGAGGACACCAAGACTCTTGACCTATCAAAATGGTATACTGTAGAGCTCGCCGTAGACACAGAAGCAAGGTCTGTAGAATATTCAGTCACTAAGATTGACGATGGAGAGATTGTTCAATCCGGCACTCTCGATGTACCTGCAACAAATGTAAACAATGGCCTTGACATCAGCATGTTTGCAGAAGGTCTTTTCGCACTTTGCGCTCGTTATCAGACAGTATATCAGTTCGACAACATAATGATCTCTTTCGAGACATCTTATGAATGGGCCAACGAGCCTACAATCGCTCTTACAGGCATGGGGCAGATTAAGGATGGAGAGGAAGTGATAGCTGATCCTACAGCTCGCGAATACACAATTACTTTCCTTGAAGAAGAGACACTCCATGTAGTAGGTACAGATGGCAAGGAAATCGAAATTACTTGGGATGAATGCGAAGGCGCTTACAAATACTTCACAACAACAAGTGGTGTACTTAAGGCTTGGACTACTGTAGGAGATGCTAAATCAACTGAAGCTGAAGAAAATGTTGAATGTGTAGCGTATGTTCTTCCTGCTGCTGATGTCGCTATTTCTTCTGTAAGCGAAGGCTTTGGAAAAACCTATACTCTTACTGTAAGCAATGCAGACGTACCAATGCGTCCGACCATCTTCATCAACTATAAATTTGTAGGAAAGAGTGGAGAAGTCATCGAGGCAGAAGAGCAGGCTTCCGGTGTTCAGGTTACAGTGCCCGAAGCAGGTACGCTGACCGTGACTACCGAAGCTTTCGGCTATGAGGCTAAAACCATCAGTGTTGAGAATGATATCGAATTCGAGACTAAGAAAGCATGGGACTTCGCCCGTATGACTCAAGAAGAGATTAATGCTGCTGGATTCCCTGCATTTGAAGTTCTAAATAGCAGTGCTACTTCAGGCTTCAATAACTGGACAGCTCGCAAGCGTCTCTACTACACCTCATCAACCGAGACTGTAGAAAAGGTTGACGAAGAAGGCAACGTAACCACAGTTCCAGCAACTGTATATCCGTTCGGTTTCATCTCAGAAGACAATACAACAAATGTTATCAACTATTCTGTAATTGATCGTTCTACTACTCCTGAAACTGAAAAGAGCCAGTATTTCGAAGGTCTTACTATCTTCCCTGACAGAGGTAAAGTTGCTGAAGGAGGTCTTCCAAACGTAGGTATGCTCTATCGCATCGGTCTTTACAATGACCAGACTACAAACAGTAACAACAACATCATCGTTCATGACCTTGATCAAACAGACTTCGTTGTAGTTAACTACATTAATAACTATGGTGGCAACTCCAACCACCCAACTTGCGCAACTGACGACGAATACTATGCAGTTCTCGCAGGTGACGATGCAGTTTATAGCGTTGCTCAGAGCGGAGTTCTCAACGAAGAAACTGGTCTTTATGATGTTACTTATGCTCTTTACCGTATCGACACAGCTTGTGCAAAGATCACAGTCTTCAAACAGGCTGGTACAAATCCTGACGCAGTTGAGGCTATTGAATCTGTAGTAGCTGGCGACAACAACTGGTATTCTATCGACGGCGTTCGCGTTGCTGAGCCCACTCGTCCGGGTCTCTACATCCACAACGGCAAGAAGATCATCGTTAAGTAATCAATCCCCCCAATATTTTCGTAAGGACGCACGGCTCGTGCGTCCTTTTTTTATACAATTTGTTTATTGACGCAAGCCAAGATGCGCAGCAGGGTTGTTTATGGGTGAAAAGCATACCCCCTGAACCCTCTTTTTTATAAATTTAACTAAATTCAGATTGCAAATTATGTCAAAATATCGTAATTTTGCATTTTTCAAAAATCTTTTCAACCGTCACGTGTCAACTGTCACCCTACAACATGACAACCTGACAACCCGACAACCCGACAACTAATAACTAACTACATACATTATGAACAAACGATTACTGCTGGCACTCGGAGCTCTTCTCTCGCTTGCCCCGACAATGACAGCCCAACGTGTGACCGATGTCCTTGGACGAGGCCTCGTAGCCATGAAGACAGACACCGGTGTCTTCTGCTCTTGGCGCATTAACGCCGATGAATGGGACGCCACGGAATATAATATATACCGTGGCAATACAAAACTCAACGACACCCCTCTTAAAGTATCTAATTTTACAGATACCTCCGGATCTGCTGACGACACCTATACAATCAGACCCGTAGTGAACGGTGTAGAAGCTGACGCATGTACCCCCGTAAAGGTATGGGAAAAGAACTACACCATCATCAAACCCCAACATGCTCCCGAGATCAAAGCCGGACTCGTACCTAACGACGCTACGGCAGCCGACGTTGATGGCGACGGTGATCTCGAGATCATAATGAAGTATGACAACCAGGCTTCAAGCTATCATGACGGAGACAATGGAATTTTTACCGTTGTGGAATGCCTCGAAATGGATGGAAGCGTAAAGTGGTGGATCAACTTCGGTCCCAACATTGGCGACTTCCAAAACAACGAAATAAATATTATTGCAACCGACTGGGATCAAGATGGCAAGGCTGAAGTAGTTTTCCGCGCTGCCGACGGCACAATAATCCACCAAGCTGATGGCTCCACATACACAGTAGGCGACCCAAGCATAAACTACCGTGGTACTTCTTGGCCCGACGGTCAATGGTTTATGCATTGGGGCAAAGAATACCTTATCTATGCAAATGGAGAGACAGGAGAACCCTACGAATGCATCGACTACCCCCTCATGCGTGTAGAACCTGAAAACAACCCGAATGGCATCCTAAGCGGTGGAGCATACGATACTCTGGTCAACAACGAATGGGGCGACGGCTATGGGCACCGCTCTTCAAAGTATATGTTTGCAGCCCCTTACCTCGACGGTCGCAAACCAAGCCTCTTCCTTGCGCGTGGCATCTACACCAAGCACAAAATGATTGCCTACGACATCGACCCATCTACCCATAAGCTCGTTGAGCGCTGGCGTTGGAACGATCTCGGCGGAGCATGGTTCGGACAGGGATACCATAACTTCGGAATCGCTGACGTTGACTGGGATGGTCGCGATGAGATAGTTTACGGCTCAATGGTGATCGACGATAATGGTTACGGTCTCTCTACCACAGGACTTGGACACGGCGACGCGCAGCACTGCGGTGACTTTGACCCCTATACCCACGGACAAGAAATCTTCGCTTGCAACGAGAACGCCCCTAACAACAACTTCCGCGATGCTACCACCTCAAAGATTTATTACCGCACCACCGGCGGCAACGATGACGGACGCTCTATGATGGGCAACTTCATCGACGAATATCCCGGTGCAGAAGGTATTTCATCAAAAGATGATGCACTGATCGGCGGAGCCTCCCACAAGGCTATCATCGGCGATTCCAAATCTTCCGTATCTATTACCCAAAACTTCCGTGTGTTCTGGGACGGTGACCTTTGCGACGAGTCTTTTGACTATAACAGCGGAAAGAACACTCAGGGCGCAATCTACAAGCCTCGTGAAGGCAGAATAGCTCTCCTCGAAGGAAGTAAGACCAACAACGACACCAAAGGCACCCCTTGCTTCCAAGGCGACATTCTCGGCGACTGGCGTGAGGAATACATAATGCGGGATGGCGACAACAACATCCGCATCTACTCAACAGACTTCCCAACAGAACACCGCATTTACTCGCTTTGGTACGACCACCAATACCGCAATGCGATGAACTGGCAGATGTGTGGATACAACCAGCCTCCTCACGTGAGCTTTGCGCTCAGCGTATTTGAAGACATCGCTGTTCCTCCTGCACCCCTCACTATGACTGGACGCACTGAAGTGGCAAATAACGGAAATATTGATGCCACCCTCAACGGAAAGCATGTGATCGTGTGCGAAACCAACGACATGACACTATCAGCTGCCGACGGCGCATCTCCTTCAATCCTCACTGTCAACACTCCGACTTGGGTGGAAGGACACAATAACAACGACCATATCTCTACAAAGACTTACACCCACACTATTTCTTCCGGCTCTTTCGCCGGAGAAATGCGACTCATCAAGCAAGGCGATGGAAAGCTCGTCATGCCTAAAGGGACACATACCTACAATGGTATGACCGAAGTATGGGCAGGCACACTCGTTCTTGATGGAGAACTCACCAACAGCCCTGTTTGGCTCAACAGATTTGCAGTGCTCGAATCGTCAGCTCTCTCCCTTCCTAAAGGACTTGACATGAATTATGCCTCCATTCTTAAGCTTGGCAGCGAAACCGAGGCTGGTACACTTTCCACAAGTGAATTGACCCTCGGTTTCGGCTCTATCGTTGAACTCGATGCATTCGCTGATGAGACTATCGACAATATCAAAGCTGAAAAACTCATCATTGAGAAGAAAGACTGGGAAAACGGACCTGAATACCTTCAGCCAATCATTCGCTTCACTGCCCATACTGCAGAAGGCACCTCTACCCTACCCCAGGGTCGCTATCTGATAGGTGAGATAGGCGAGATAGACGGAAACCTCAGCGACCTCATCCTTCTCGGCATCGAGGACATGAAGAAAGAAATCGCATACGAAGATGGGAAGCTCTACGTGGATCTTTCAGCATACGTGGCAGGCACCAAGACATGGGCAGGAATAGAGAGTGCGCTCTGGGATCTTGGGGCTTCCGAAGCCTTCACCAACTCTGATAATGGCGATGCTGACGTATTCGTTCCCGGCGACAATGTGATTTTCGATGACTCTGCCGAAAATACAAACGTTATAATTTCGGGTCGACTTCAGCCTGCAAGCGTGACTTTCAACAATAACGACAAAGACTACACACTCTCTGGTGAAGGCCAGATTGTTGGTGAGACCAAACTCGTGAAGGAAGGTAACGGAAATCTTACCATTACCAACCTCAACAGCTATACAGGCGGCACCTATATCAATGCCGGGAAACTGACAGCAGGTGTATTCGCCAACAATATCGGCAACGACCTGGGAGCCCTTTCAGATGTAAACAGCCGTATCATCATCAGCAACGGAGCAACACTCGCTGTAAATGCAACCGGTACGCTTGGGCAACGAATCTCTATGCCCAACGGTCACGCTGCCATTGAGGTTAACGACGGCGTGACATTCACTGTCAGCAACGGAATATCAGCAAGCGGTCTCGGGCAAACACTCTATAAACGTGGCAAGGGAACATTGAATCTCGGCAACGGCAACTCAATGAACAAGTTCGTTATCGAAGACGGTGTAGTCAATGCCTCAGAGTCCGGTGATCAGGTTTCACTTCCAAAGACAGTGGAATTCATAAAGGGTGCTCTCTACGATCCTAATACAATGGGATCTTACAGCACAAACTCCATCAACTTCGTGGTGGCTGAAGGAAATAGCGGATCACTATATTGCGATCCACGAAGCAACTACAAAGGGACTCTTACAGGAAAAGGATCATTCACTGTATATGCTGCCGGCGTGCGCAACTATCTTCAGGGAGACTGGTCAGGATTTGAAGGCGACTTAACAGCTGCATATTTGAAACGAAGCTCCTACGATCCTGATTTCCTCTGGGATAACAACTACGGCATGCCGAAGGGCACATTGAATGTTCTCAGCGGAGTGACCTTCAATGCCGGAGAACGTAATCTTGTGTTTGGCAACATAAAGGGATCCGGAACAATCAGCACTACCGGTTCAATCACTGTCGGTAATGATGAGAAGTCAATAAGCTATTCAGGTTCTTTCGCCGGCAATCCTTCATTTGTGAAGACCGGAAGTTGCGATCTCTATATGAGCCGCAAGCTCACCGGTGTCAAGAAGGTGACGGCAAAAGAAGGGACAGTTTCTCTGCAAGCGTCAAAGAGCCCGTACAACACTCAGTTCTTTGAAGCTCCATTGAATATCGAAGGCTCGGCAAAGCTTCGAGGTCGCGGCAGTGTTGCTGACCTTACAGTCGCTGATGGTGGTGTGGTAGAACCCGGCTCTTATTCAGATTCCAACACCCACCACTATGGACCGATCTTTGCTACTGGCAATGTCAACATCGCCCAGGGTGGCACACTCTGTCTTTACCTCCGCATGGCAGGAAAGGGCAACGACTGCTCCTACCTTAACGTGAAGGGCACTCTGACCATCGACGGAGACGTGAAGATTACCATGAACCCCGAATATGTTCCGGCTGTCGGCGATCAGTTCCAGCTCTGGGTAACTGATAGCTTTGCCGGCACTCCCAACATTGAGTTGCCGGAGCTTCCTGAAGGTCTCGCATGGGACTTTGATGGACTGAAGGATGCAACAGGCATACTGAAAGTAGTTGAAGGCACAGGAGTAAGCATGATCAATGGCAACGACCCTGTAGTATGCAAGGTATTCGACGCAACAGGCATCTGCCTCGGCACCATCGAAACCACAAAGGACGAGGCCCCGGAAGCCGCCAAGCGTGAGCTCAACCTCCGCGCCGGCCTCTACCTCCTCCACCTCGAATCCCCCACATCCACCGAAACCCTCAAGCTCCAATTCTAAACAAAAACGATATGAGCTATCGGAAGGCGGTTTCCTAACCGCCTCATATGGAAGGAGGCTTCCCAGCCTCCCCAAAAGGACGCATAAGGTGTGCGTCCTTTTATTATTTCATAAACACCTTCGTTAAAAAAATTTGGAAAAAAAGGATTTTTTTTGTATTTTTGTGCAAAATGCGCAAATAGCACCATTATGGCCGATATCGACAACAACGACGACATTCTCAACGAAGACAACCTTAACTTCGAAAACCTTGACAACGACGACAACCGGACAACTGAATCCCTTATCGAAAACGGGGAGGCTGGAATCATAGAAACACCTGAAGACGAACGTCTTGAGGAAGAAGCTGCTGCGGATATACCTCAGGAGGAATCTCCATCCTACCGCATACCCGGTGCCAGCGACAAAAAGCACCAGCTTTCAGGCATGTTCAAAAACTGGTATCTTGAATATGCCAGCTATGTAATCCTCGAACGCGCTGTCCCGCATATTGAGGATGGTCTCAAACCGGTGCAACGCCGTATACTGCATACCATGCAGACTCTCGATGATGGACGCTTCAACAAAGTGGCAAACATCGTCGGTAGCACCATGAGCTATCACCCTCACGGCGATGCCTCCATTGGCGACGCTCTTGTGCAACTCGGCCAGAAAGAAATGCTGATCGACACCCAGGGAAACTGGGGAAACATCCTTACCGGCGACTCCGCTGCCGCACCGCGTTACATCGAGGCGCGTCTTAGCGAACTCGCTCTCGAAATCCTTTTCTCTCCCAAGATCACTGAATGGCAACCAAGCTACGACGGCAGGAAAAAGGAGCCCGTCACACTCCCTGCTAAATTCCCACTTCTTCTTGCGCAAGGTGTGGAAGGCATTGCAGTAGGTCTGAACAGTAAGATACTACCTCACAATTTCAACGAAATTGCAGAAGCCGCTATCGCATATCTGCAAGGAAAATCTTTCTCTCTCTACCCGGACTTCCAGACCGGTGGATTGATGGATGCATCCCGCTACAACGATGGTGCCCGTGGCGGCCAGATAAAAGTAAGGGCGAAAATCGAAAAAATTGACAACAAGACCCTTGCTATACGCGAAATCCCATTCGGAAAGACCACTGCCACCCTTATCGATACCATTCTCAAGGCCATGGAGAAAGGTAAAATCAAGGTGCGTAAGGTCGACGACAACACCTCTGCAAATGCAGAGATAATAGTGCATCTTGCTCCGGGGGCTTCGAGCGACAAGACAATTGACGCTCTCTATACTTTCACCGACTGCGAAGTATCCATATCCCCCAACTGCTGCGTGATTTGGGACAAGAAGCCACGGTTCCTCACCGTAAGCGATGTCCTTAAGTTTTCTACCGACCGAACGCAGGCTATACTCCACCGTGAACTTGAGATCAAACTTGAAGAAGCTCTCGAAAGCCAGCTTTTCGCAAGCCTTGAAAAGATTTTCATCGAAGAGCGAATGTATAAGGATCCCGAGATAGAACGTGCCGCCGATATGGAATCGGCATTGGCGCGCCTTTCCGAATTATTCGAACCCTTCAAGGCATCTTTTTTCAGGGAGATACACCGCGACGACTACATGCGCCTATGGGAAATCAAGATGGGGCGCATCCTCAAATTCAACTCTGAGAAGGCTGACGAGAAAATAGCAATTCTCGACAAGCAGATTGCCGAGCTCCGCAACAACTTGGAGAACATTGTGGAGTATACCATTGGATGGTTTAAGCATCTAAAGGAAAAATATGGCCATGCATTCCCGCGTCGAACCGTGCTTCGCGGTTTCGACTCAATTGTCGCCACAAAAGTGGCGGAGGCCAACAAGCGCCTATATTTCGACAAAGAAGGTGGATTCATCGGCACCGGGCTAAAGGATGCCGAGTTTAAGTTCACTTGCTCCGATATAGATGATGTGCTTGTGGTATATCGCGATGGCACCTACAAGATCTCTAAGGTGCAGGAGAAACTCTATGTCGGCAAGAAGGTGATTCATGTGGGTCTATTCAAGAAAAATGACAAGCGTACCATCTACAATGTCATCTACCGAAACGGCAAAGGAGGCATTTACTATAAGAAGCGCTTCTTCATAACCGGCCTTACCCGCGACAAGGAATACAACATGACAAAGGGTGAACCGGGAAGCCGCATTGAGTGGATGACCGTCAATCCCAACGGAGAGGCGGAAACTGTTAAGATCCTTCTTAAAGATGAGCCGGGACCTGACGGACGCCGCCCACGCAACCGTGAGGTGATGATAGATTTCGCTGCCCTTGACATAAAGGGCAAGGAATCACTTGGTAATCTTGTGACAAAGTTCACAATCCAGTCGACATCTCTCGACAAGAAGGGCACATCAACCCTCGGAGGCCGCGATGTATGGTTTGATCGTGATGTGCTTCGTCTTAACTACGATGGTAGAGGCGAATACCTCGGAAGCTTCCTTGGTGAGGATCTTGTGCTGGTCATCACAAAAGATGGCGAATTCTACACCACAAGTTTCTCAGAAGAAAACCATTACGAAGATAATATACTCCGGATTGAGAAGTTCAAAAAAGGAAAGGTATGGACCCTTGCCCTGGATGATGCAGAACTTGGATATCCCTACCTGAAGCGTTTTGAGTTCGAGCCTTCAAAGAATCCTCAGCGATTTGTAGGAAACGGCCCGGAATCAAAAATGCTGTTGCTGACAGACACCCCCTATCCAAGGCTACAGGTTACTTTCGGAGGCAACGACTCAGTGCGCCCGGAACTTGAGATCGATGCTGAAGACTTTATCGCAGTCAAGGGTTTCAAGGCAAAAGGAAAACGTCTCACCACATACCAGCTTGGTGAAATCACAGAACTCGAACCCCTGCGCCATCCTGAGCCGGAACAGACTGCCCAGACCGAGACCGCAGAAGAACCCGAAGACGATAACACTGAAGAAGCGGACGAGACACCGGCAGGTCCGACTGTAATCGACGGCAATCTCTTCGACGACATCTAATAAAATTATGAATAAACTAAATATCCTTCCCTGGATAATCTCAATCCTGATTGCATCCGGCATAGCTGTCTCCTGCGTCGACGAAGACCGCGTGAGCATCATCGATCCTGTCGCAAACTTCGACCAGCTTTGGAAAACCATCGACGAGCACTATTGCTTTTTCGATGAGAAAGGACTCGATTGGAATTCCGTATACTCAAAATATCGTCCTCTCGTCAAAGACGACACCCAATATCTCCAGCTTTTTGGCATATGCTCTGCCATGCTCGATGAGCTGAAGGATGGACACGTCAACCTCATATCCACTTTCAACACCTCATACTACCGCAATTGGTGGAGCGACTACCCCCAGGATTTCCGCCTGCGTACCATCCAGGAGAATTATCTTGACTTCAACTATCTACAGACATCCGGGATTTCCTACAAGATGCTGCCCGACACAATCGGATATATGTATTATCCTTCGTTTTCATACGACATCGGCAATCTGAATCTTGATTACATCCTTGCCATTCTCTATCAAAGCAAAGGCCTGATCATAGATATCCGCGACAATGGAGGTGGCAACCTTACAAATATCAAGACCCTCGTAAGCCGACTGATCGACCACAAGGTGTCAGGGGGATCCATTCGTCATAAGACCGGGCCCGGACACAACGACTTTTCCGAACCGTATGAGATATTCTATGAGCCTTGCGACACCAACCTTCGGGTAGCATATCTTAACCGTCCGATTGCAGTGCTGACTAATCGCAGCTGTTTCAGCGCAGCCAACGACTTCGTTTCGGTCATGAAGACTCTCCCCAATGTCAGCATAATAGGTGCGCGCACAGGGGGCGGAGGGGGACTCCCGTTCAATTCTGAAATGCCGATCGGTTGGGGGGTACGCTTCTCCGCGTGCCCGATGACCTCTCCCGGAGGGGGCATCACAGAATTCGGCATCGACCCATCACCAGGCTGCGAAGTGCATGCCCCCGACTCACTCCTCATCCAAGGCATCGATCCCATCCTTGACTTCGCCATTACCCACATCCTAAGCAAAGTGGAGAGCGGAGAGTGATAGGTGAAGTGTGCGCATTATTCAACAGCTCGGAGAGCTGTCTTTATGATGAAACCCCAGACTTCAGTCTGGGGTAAAAAGTATATATAGAAGTAGCCTCGGAGAGGCGCTTTATGGTATATTCAAGTCAAGTTTTTTTAATGTCGGCTCATAAAGGACCGACTTTTTTCTTGCAAGATTAAAAACTTTTCAGTAACTTTGCAGTGTTATAATGGCGCAAAATGCAATGATTTAAAAATTCAATTTTCAAATCATTGCAACACAATATTTTAAAAATCAAAATCCTGACATTTTCAGTCGATATTGAAATTTTATGTATAGAGACACGACATGCGGCGAGCTCCGTCTCGCCGACGCCGGCAAACACGTTGAGATTGCCGGCTGGGTACAGAAAGCCCGCAAAATGGGTGGTATGACTTTCGTCGACGTCCGTGACCGCTATGGTATCACCCAAGTAGTCTTTGACAGCGAAAACAACCCCGAACTGTTTGAAGCAGCCAACAAACTCGGACGCGAATTCGTAGTCCGTATCAGTGGTAAAGTTGAGGAACGCACATCAAAGAATCCCAATCTGCCTACAGGGGAAATTGAAATTATTGCAGATGGACTCAAAGTGCTCAATAAGAGCAAGACTCCACCTTTCACAATCGAAGACAATACAGACGGTGGCGATGACCTCCGCATGAAATACCGTTATCTTGACCTGCGCCGTCCATGCGTCAAGAAAAATCTTGAGCTGCGCCACCGCATGGCATTCGAGATTCGCCGTTATCTCGACTCAAAAGGCTTCCTTGAGATTGAGACCCCTATCCTTGTGAAGTCTACCCCTGAAGGAGCACGCGACTTCGTCGTTCCTTCACGCATGAACCCCGGCGAGTTCTACGCTCTTCCCCAGAGCCCTCAGCTCTTCAAGCAGCTGTTGATGGTTTCGGGCTACGACCGCTACTTCCAGATTGCTAAATGCTTCCGCGATGAAGACCTGCGAGCTGACCGCCAACCGGAATTTACTCAGATCGACTGCGAAATGAGCTTCGTGGAGCAGGAAGACGTAATCGACATGTTCGAAGGTCTCGTAAAGCACATATTCAAGTATGTAAAGGGCATTGACTTCACTGAGCCGTTCCCTCGCATGACTTGGAACGATGCCATGCGCCTTTATGGCAGCGACAAACCTGACATCCGATTCGGTATGCAGTTTGTAGAGCTTACTGATCTTGCCAAGGGTCACGGATTCTCTGTAGTCGACGATGCAGAACTGACAGTTGGTATCCTCGCTAAGGGTTGTGCAGACTACACCCGCAAGCAACTCGATCAGCTCACAGACTTCGTGAAGCGCCCACAGGTTGGTGCCAAGGGTCTGATGTGGGTGAAATTCGAACCTGATGGAAGCATCAAGAGCTCCGTCGGAAAATTCTTCACTCCCGAGCAACTTCAGGAATGGGGCAAGCGTGCAGGTGCAGAAGCCGGCGACCTCCTTCTCGTCATGAGCGGTGAGGCTATGAAGACCCGTAAGCAGCTTTGCGAACTCCGTCTTGAAATGGGCAATCGCCTCGGACTTCGCGATAAGAACACTTTCGCATGCCTCTGGGTGGTTGACTTCCCCCTCTTCGAGTGGGATGAAGAGACTCAGCGCTACTACGCTATGCACCATCCGTTCACATCTCCGAATCCTGAAGACATCCCATTGCTTCGCACAGACACAGGCAAAGTTCGCGCCACTGCCTACGACATCATCGTCAATGGCACAGAACTCGGTGGAGGATCAATCCGTATCCACGATTCAGAACTTCAGAACGAGATGTTCGAGCTTCTCGGTTTCACCCCTGAAAAAGCTCAGGAACAGTTTGGCTTCCTTATGAGCGCATTCCAGTATGGTGCTCCTCCTCACGGCGGCCTCGCTCTCGGTTTCGACCGTTTCGTGTCGATCGTGGCAGGACTCGACAGCATCCGCGACACCATCGCATTCCCGAAAAACAACTCGGGCCGCGACGTTATGAACGAATCCCCCTCCCCCATCGACCAGGCTCAACTCGACGAACTCGAACTGGAACTGAAACCGAAAACAAACGCATAACGTAAAACGTAGAACGTAAAACGTAAATCGCACAACGCAAATAATGCTCAAAGTAAAGGAAATAGCTAAAGCCATAGAAGACTTCGCGCCGCTCTGCCTGAAGGAAGACTGGGACAACCCGGGCCTTCAGGTGGGCGATCCGGATATGGAGGTGACCGGTGTCCTGCTTTGCCTTGATGTCACTGAAGAAATACTTCAGGAAGCAAGGAAGCGGGACTGCAACATGATTGTCAGCCATCATCCCCTTATCTTCGGTGGGCTGAAGCGTCTTACGGGCGCAACTCCTACTGAGCGCATCGCCGCCGGCGCAATTCGCGACAACATTGCCATCTATTCGGCTCATACCAATCTCGACTCCGCCTTTGAAGGCGTCAGCTACGAAATGGCTCATATGCTGGGTATGAAAGAATGCCGTCCGCTCGAAAAAAGCACTGTTGGCGACGGATCGCAAGGTCTTGGAGTGGTCGGTATCGTGCCCCCTACCCCAAAACTGGAATTTCTCCGCAAAGTGAAGGATACTTTCGAAGTGAAAGATCTTCGCTACTCTGCCCAGACGCCCGGCATTGTTGTGAGGAAAGTGGCGCTATGTGGTGGTTCAGGCGGAAGTCTCATTAAGAATGCACTCCGATCCGGTGCCGACGTGTATATCTGCGGCGACCTGAAGTATCATGACTTCACAAGCTACGGAAGCGAGATTCTTCTCGCTGACATCGGGCACTTCGAAAGCGAACTGTGCAGCCGAAAGATTCTTAGCCGTGCCATCCGCTCAGCCTATCCCGACTGCGTGATCTATTTTTCCGACTGCGAGAAAAGCCCAATCGGGCTTATGCATAATTCATAATTAATTATGCAAATCAATTAGCAAATCAATTAGCAATTAAATAAAATGGCAGATAAGAAAAACGACAAAGAGCGTTCAGTAGAAGAGCGACTCACCGCCCTCTACCGTCTTCAGACATGCCTTTCTGAAGTAGACCGCATCAAGAGCGTACGTGGCGAACTTCCTCTGGAAGTGAAGGACCTTGAAGATGATATCATCCGTCTTCAAACACGTATCCAAAACTATCAGGATGAAATCGCTCGCCACGAAGACCTGATCAAAGTGAAGAAAGGCGACATCGAGATGCGCAAGGACAAGATCGCCCGCTACGACGAACAAATCAATAATGTGCGCAACAACCGTGAGTTCGCATTCCTTGAGAAAGAAAAGGAATTTGAGAACCTCGAGATCGAGCTTGCAGAAAAAAATATCCGCGATGCCCAGCATAAGATCAACGACAAGCAGGAAGAAATCGTAAAGACCCAAGAGGAACTCACCGACCGCGAGCACAATCTTGAGGATAAGAAGAAAGAGCTCGAAGACATTATTTCCGAGACTAAGCAGGAAGAGGAAAAGCTTCTCATGCAGGCTAAGGAACTTGAGACAAAGATCGACGATTACACTCTCAACGCCTTCAAGCGCATCCGTAAGAATGCCCGCAATGGACTCGGCATCGTATGCGTGCAGCGTAATGCTTGTGGAGGTTGCTTCAACCGCATCCCGCCCCAGCGTCAGCTTGAGATCAAGATGCACAAAAAGGTGATCGTATGCGAATACTGTGGCCGTATCCTTATCGACGGAGTTCTCGCCGGAGTAGAGGAAATCGTGACCGAACAGCCGCAGCCACGCCGCCGCGCACGCCGCGCCTCCTCCAATAATGCATAAATTTAACTTGTAGGGACGCACGGCTCGTGCGTCCTTTTTTCGTATAGTATCGAAAACATGACGACACATTAGGACGCACGGCCCGTGCGTCCCTACAAGGACATTGGAAAAATTATTTTGCTTATATTGAAATTTATGAAAATATTCGGAAGATATGTCGCTTTTCTGATTGCTGTAATCGCTTTGTCATCATCAGCTATTGCCGACCAGCACCTCGAATTCATCTGGGGACACCAGACCACTCGATGCACATACCTCTCCCCACTCACCTACACGGGCCCCGGATACGGACTTTCTTACGAATGGCGCCATCCCGCTTGGCGCAACCGTAGTGTCGGGATGCAGGCGCACGCTGATTTCAACTATGGCTATCTTCTGAGTCCGGCCAAAAACTCCAGGATGTATGACCTTACATTCGATCTTGAATGGGGAGTAGAACGACTATGGGACGGAGGGAAAGGCTTCCATTGGAGTGCCGGTGCCACAGTGGGAATCGACGGAGGAGTGCTCTATCTTCCACGCAACGGCAACAATCCGGCGCAGGCCCTCATGTGGGGAGGAGCCACATTGACAGCGAGAGGAGAATACGACCGATTGAAACTCTTCGGAAAGCAGCTTCGCATCAGCGAGAGAATCGAGGTGCCAACAGTCGGCTGCTTCTTCTGCCCGGCATACGGCGAAACATACTATGAAATATATGTGGGCAACCACTCCGGATTGGCACATTTCGGATGGTGGGGCAATCGTCCGCAAATCAAAAGTCGCCTCCGCGCTGACTGGCAGCTTGGGAAATATGGGTTGACCCTTGGGTTCGACTATCGCTTCCAAGGTCTCGAATGCAACGATATCACCACTCGCCTTGCACAATGCTCCGGTGTAATCGGCATTAGCTTTTAATTCTGATGAAGCGGTTAGGATTAATAGCAGTTTGCTCAATGCTACTCATCTGTTGCGGCTGCGACAGACATCATAAGCAACTCGAGAGGATCGACACGCTTTGCGAAAGCAGTCCACGACAGGCAGTATTCGCACTCGACAGCATCGACTATGGAAACCTTTCAGAAAAAGAACGCCATTATTTCGATCTTCTCTATGTGAAAAGCCGCGACAAGGCTTATGCCAGGCACTCCTCTGATAGCCTTATCCTTGACGCAATCAGCTATTATTCCAAGACTGACGATAAAAAGCGATACGCGCAGTCGCTTTTCTACGCAGGACGCGT
>JAIDTO010000105.1 GCA_029060625.1 Muribaculaceae bacterium
TAAGTTCATACGTCCTGAGGCTGCCGGCGAGGTGTCTGTGATGCCATTCTCCGCATATCTCGTTGCCAACGCAGGCATTGATGAGGCAGAGATGACCATCGGCGATCATCCTCTCTGGATACGCGAACCCGCTTCCGTAGGCGTTGGTGGCACCAAACTCTATCGCTCAGGTAAGATCGAGCTCGCATCTCCAACAAAAAGGGCTTCGGTCTACTATACTGTAGACGGTTCTGATCCAAGCGATCCCGAAGGTTCAAGAAAACTCTTTGAGACTCCGTTTGCAATGATCGGTGATGCTATGACAATCCAGGCTGTTGCTGAATACAAGGATTATTCTTCAGAAGTAGTTGAGCTCAACTACGAGCTTAAGAAAGCAAACGTCAACTTCGACCTTGCAAAAGACTGGAACTGGATCTCCCACAATATGGAGGATGCAGTGGCTGTCAATGACTTCGCTACTGATGGAATCGAGTTCATTAGTTCTCAGACTCAGGAAGTGGTACGCGATCCTAATTTTGGTCTTATCGGTACTCTTCAGGAGCTCGTTCCTTCTGTTGGTTACAAGGTGAATGTTTCAGGTGATGCCTGGTCTGGAAATGTGTCAGGTGTGGCTTACGACCCGTTCGTCACTGTGAAGCTCAACAAGGGCTGGAACTGGATAGGCACTCCTGTAGATGAGGGAAGCCTTATGATTGCTGATCTTTTAGCTTCTCTTGATGCTGAGGAAGGCGATATGTTGGTCGGTCTTGACGGTAGCGTTCAGGCTGATTCTGAAGGTATCTGGAAAGGTACAATTTCCCATATGGTTCCCGGTGTCGGCTATATGTTCTATAGCAACTCTGAGAAAGAGTTTGTCTATAACCTTGTAGCTGAACACGACTCCGATGTGCCTGCAATGGCTCCCGTTGTGGCTGCTGATGGCCTGTGGACAGTTGACAACCACAAATACGCTTCAGTTATGCCTGTGATTGCGTCGATCGACGCTTTGGGCGATGTTGAAGACTATCAGGTAGCTGCCTTCTGTGGCGATGAATGTCGTGGCATCGGTAAAGTTATAGATGGAGTGTTTATGATCAATGTGCATGGCAATTCAGGCGATGTGATTGCTTTCCGCTTCATTGGCGCTGACAATGAAGAAATGCTTTCTGCCACCACTGTTGTCTTCAATCAGGATCCAGAGGGCACATTTGCTAATCCGTTTATTATTTCTGCATATGACGCTACATCAGTCTCTGTAATCGATGCAGGGTCAATCGGTGTGGCTTACGAAGACGGTAGCTTCATCATTGGAGGAGATATGTCTGATGTTAAGTCTGTAGAAATCTATGATCTTTCAGGTAAGGTGATTGCTAAGAGTAATGGTGACCGCACTATCAAGGTAGGTAATATTGATGGTAGCGTGGTGACAGTTGTAGTCCGCAAGGCTGACTCTGTAAGCTCGATGAAACTCATAGTTAAGTAAACACCAATCGAATGAATCAATAAAAAAGGGGAGCGCGATCAAATCGCGCTCCCCTTTTTATTGGTTTTTGCTTGCTAAAGCAGAAATTATTTGATTATGACTTTAGTGGTGTTGCTGCCTGTCTTCTTGACATAAATTCCTTTGTTTGGAGTAGCTGTTTCTACGCCGTTTAGATCAAAATAACGCGCGTTAGAATCTTCAACGTTCATATTGCAGGCAGAGCTGCTTTCAGAGTAGTCTAATGGAGCAAGATATAAATAATCGGTAGATCCAATCTTTGAGTATCTTACGATGCAAGTCACATCATATGTCCCGGCTGGTCTGGAGTTAGCACCGAAAGTATTCTCGAATTCATATGTTTTGTTGTCGGGTGTGGTGCCTGACACTTTGGCATATGTCTCGGGCGTCCTTGATTCAAACTTGACATCTTTAAGGATCACGACTTTATCTTCATCTTCTCGAGACACCGAACTGACTGTAGGATATACAACCTCTACGGTTTCTGATACACTCGATGGAATTCCCTGCCAGTTTACGCTCTCATACATGAATGCATTTGTAGCGGTCCATCCTCCCGGAATTATGTTTCCGACCTTATATATTGTTGGGATAGTCGTCGATGTGCTTCCTTTATCCTTTGTGTTTTCAATTAGTCCGCCATTACCCTCGCTGTCTGATACGAAAGCATATAATCCCGTCGCATATGTCACGGTCATCGGGAAATCAACATATACTCGATCGCGTAGATATGGTGCCATATCCTTCATCTGGACGAGGTTTTCTGCGCATCCGATAATGGTAAGATTATATTTTGCGTTGCCTGCAGCATAATCGTCATTTCCTGACGTAGCGGCAGCTATCACTGTCTGTCCTATTCCTGTGGGAGTCACTGTCCCATTTGCATCGACGGTAGCTACATTTTCGTCTGAGCTTGACCAATTCACATCCAGTTTGTTAGGATTGGTAAGTGTGGGAGATTTGAAATCCTTCCCAAGTATTCCGTCTAAGTCTTTCATTGCAAAGGAGAGTCCACAAGCCTTTTTCCCTCCAAGGTCGGGAGTATAGCTTAACTCGATGGAATGAATATAGCGTGCATCGAAAGTTCCAACCCATTCAAGGGTCAGTGTCTCGACACCTGAATTGTCACTCCATGGCCAGTAGTAGATTGGTCCGTCACCCAATGATTCCACAAGCTTGCCGTTGAAGGAGATATCAAGGGTAATCGCTGCATAGCCGGAGAGCCATACTTTTGCAGCCGTAATCTTTCCATTGGGGACTGAGAGAGTAATCTTTGTGTCTGTTATGGAGGTGAATCCACCTGAAATATAGATTCCGGCATTGTTGCCCCCACCATTTACGAGGGCGAAGCCTTTGCCAGCATCGCTTCCTCGCGTGATTGAGAAGTCGACGCCTTCCTCAGATAATGAGAACCCATCGACGCATTCCGGTGTCTTGATGTCGGTCTGACGTGTAAGACCACCCATGTCGTTGGTGCCATCGAATACAAATTTGTATTCATCGGCATTGGCTACAAAGGCTGCCAATGCTACCGTGGCAATTGATAGTAAACTTTTTTTCATTTTCGATAATTAGTATTTTATGTTATACTGTAAATTTGATTCATGCAACCTTGCATTATCTGATCTCTCAGATTGCTCAGAATCCCAGAATACTCAGATTACCCCAAATTCCCCATAATACTCGGATTAACCAGATTACTCGTATTACTCAGATAAGTCAGTCAACGCTGACAACGATTTCAACACAAAAGTAGTCATTATTTTTGAAATATGCAAAAAAAAGCCCCCGAATCAATGCGATTCGGAGGCTATTTATTGAAAAGAATTTACTTTTTGATTACTTGATGATAACCTTAGAAGCTTTGCCGTTTAGAACCTTGATGTACATTCCGGCAGCCGGGTTAGCAATCTGGTGGCCGTTGAAGTCAAAGTAGCGTGCATTTGCGTCGATTGCCTCAACTCCTGTTACTCCTACTGTTGTCGGATTAGTTACATTGAATTCTACCTGAATCTGGTTAGCCTCATCAACCTCACCATCTTTAACGAGATAGAAAGATCCAAAGTGAGTTTCTCCATCAGCTGTGAAGGTCAGCTTGTTGCCTTCCTTGAAGCCATATTCATAAAGCATTTCTACTGGTACCCATTCTGAAGCGTAAGCGCGGGTCAGCGGATTGATGTCCGAGTTGTAGTCCTCTTCATTCATGCATACGAAGCCATCCCAACCTGCGGGTACTTCGAGAGCTACTGTCACCTTATCTTCGAGGGTAATACCTGAAACCTTGATAGTGAAAATGCCCTCATCTTCTCCTTGAGTTGCCTCAATGAGGTCTAATGAAGTCTGGCCGTTAAATGTAACATTGAATGATTCCGGGAACTCAGGAGCATTAGCTGTCTTAACCATCATGTCGATATAAGCTAAGATTTCTTCTCCGTCAAATGGGAAGAAGAAGCTTGCTCCATCTTCGTTTGCAGATTCAAGTGCCTGAAGAGCCCATCCTTTATATGACTGGATCATATTTCCGATTTCCTCCCATTCTGTGAAGTCGAAATCAGGTTTGGTATTCTTTATTTCTTCTACAGCTGCTTCATATTCATTCTGAAGTTGATTAAGCTGGTCGATGACATTTTCATAAGCAATCTGGTTTTCTGCTACGAGAGGTGCTTTCTTCATTTCAGCTATCATGGCGATGATTTCTTCGCCATCAAATGCATACTGGAATGCCACGCCATCTTCGTTAGCAGATTCCAAAGCCTGTGTTGCGCCTTCCTTAGCCTGATTCAAAGCTCCAACGATGATTTCTTCCCATTCAGCGAAATCATAAGAAGGATAGGTCTGACGAGCTTCGTCAATAGCATACTCATATTCTTTCTGAAGAACTTCTATCTTTGCAATTACTTCTTCATATGCAACCTGATTTTGAGCTTCGATATCAACATCTACATTCACATAGATGAGGAATGAATTTGCGCTGTCGTAGAGGTGTCCTTCTACATAGTAATCCCTGACTGCATCTGTAGTAAGGTAGCAGAGATAAATCTGAGGCTCGCCTACAGCGAATGTGAAGTCAGTTCCTTCCTCCATCGGCACCATCCAGCTCGGCATCCATATTTCTTCAGGATATCCGGCTTCGAAGCCATTCACTTTCCTCATGCCTTCATTGCTTTCTATCTTGGAAGGATCATACTTATAAGCGATGATGCCACTCCAACCTTCGGGAAGATTGATTGAGAGATCTACATTTTCAGCAGCTGTTTTGCCATTGAGCACAATAGCGTTCTCACAGCTGTTCAGAATCCATCCTGCGTTCTCTACGAATGATTCATAATATTCGCCTGAAAGCTCAGAAGGATTTGTCTGATAGTGGTTGACATCAGAAGGATTAACTGTAACGTCAAAAGATGTCGGGAATTCAGGTGCATTTGCCGGCGGGAACGCAGTGGCAATCACATTGAATGGACGAGTTACGTAAACCTTATCATCGGCATACAAATATACTCTACCTTCATAAGTCTTTCCATCAGCTGGAATATAGAACCAATTTCCGTTACGGAAATATCCTGGTTCTTGAGAAAGTTCTTCTTCTGCACCTGGTACATATACTTCTTCATCACCTATCCATTCCCAATGGCCCCACATAGGATACCAATCATCTTCAGATCTTGTTCCGAATGCAGTCGCTTCGATGTTACCCATTAATCCATCAAAACCTTCGGGTAGTTGAAAGTTTATCTCAATCTGATCAGCCCAAGCCTGAGCGCGAACGATTAAGTTGTCTCCTTCCCAATATACAGTTCCGTCTTCTGCTCCCCATGTAATTTGAGCATTGAGTTCGCTGAAATCTCCATTGAATTCTATTGATTTTTTCTCGGCAGTTGCAACAACCTTGAATGAACGGGTGATGTTTACATCATCTCCGGCAGCAAGGTAGATAGTTCCCTCATAAGTCTGTCCATCGGCTGGAATATTGAAACCATTCCAACCGGATGTGAAGACTCCTTCAAGACCTTCTTCATATAGTTTATCTACGAATCCTGAAATCCATTCACCAGCTTCTTCATTCCACTTGCCCCATATGGGTTCCCAACCTTCTTCTGATCTTGTTCCTGTAGAAACCGGAGTTAAGTTTCCAACAAATCCAGTATAATAGGTCGGTAGCTCAAAAGTAACCTCAGCATTGTCTCTGGTAGTAGTCAATCTGATATTTAATACGTCTCCATCCCAATATACATCTCCTGCACTTTTGTATCCTGGAGAAACAGGGAGTTCGCTGAAGTTTACGTCAACATTCGGAAGAACCTTTTCGATGTTTGCTACTACCTGGAATCTGGTTTCAATGTCAACCATATTGTCTTTATAGAAGCAATAATATCCAAAGAAAGGCTCGCCGGTTGGAATAATCATTCCATTATAATTGGGCGTTTCTTCTACATTTGGAACCATCATTGCATTGAGTTCTGTTATGTATTCTTCTACAGGAATCCAGCTTTCATCTGATCTTGTTCCAACTGTTGGTTTAACTTGCCCTCCGATTATGCCATCATAACCTTCTGGAACAGAAAAATAGAACCATGTTCCTGATTCTGAAGTCTTGCCGGTAAAGTTGAGAGTTGGATAGCCTGTCTCATCATCCATAGACCTCTCGACTGTCGCGTGCTCCGAGTACGTCCAAGCATTAAAGCCTTCCGGAAAGCCGAACTCGTCCTGTGCCAGCGCAACAGATGCGCTTAAAGCCAAGACTGAGCTTAAAAGTAAAACTCTTTTCATTTGTTAATAATTTTGGTTAATAAAATAGAATTTTTAGCAGTCTAAAGCATTCTCATACTCAATAGTAAGTGTGATTGGCATTCAGGCTGATTTAATGCGCAAAAATAATCATAAATTTTGATATTAGCAAAAAAAATATCCCCGGAATCAATAGATCCGGGGATTTTTTCAAAAAAAACTTTATGATTTACTTCATAATCATTTTACAATGACTTTAGATGCCTTGCCGTTGAGAACTTTAATGTACATTCCGGCAGCTGGCTTAGCAACCTTACGTCCGCTTAAGTCATAGTAGTCAGAGTTTGCATCGATTGCCTCAACCCCTTCTACTCCGACAGTCGTCGGATCAGTGACATTGAATTCAATGTTAATATGGTTTGCAACATCTGCCAATCCATCCTTGACAAGATAGAACTGACCATTATGATCTTCTCCATCAACAGGGAATGTCATGGAATTGCTTTCCTTCAAACCTTCTAACAACATGTATTCAACAGGATACCATTCTGTTTCCTCAGCTCTTGTGGAGAGTGGTTCGATATCTGAGTAGAAATCGTCTTCGTTCATGCATACGAAACCGTCCCATCCTTCCGGAACTCCAAGAGTGACTGTCAACTGCTTTTCAAGGCACATGCCCGAAACCTTGATGGTGTATACTCCCTGTTCATATCCTTGAGTAGTCTCCACGAGGTCGATTGATGTTTGACCATTTAGTGTGATGTCATACTTCTCAGGAATTGTCGGAGCCGGGGTAGCTTCCATAATCATCATAGCAATGTATGCGTCGATTTCCTCGGCGTCAAATGGGAAGAAGAAGCTCTGACCTTCTTCATTGGCAGCAGCAAGAGCTTGAGCTGCCCAGCCTTTATATGACTCGATCATATTTCCGATCTCTTCCCATTCTGTGAAGTC
>JAIDTO010000106.1 GCA_029060625.1 Muribaculaceae bacterium
TCGTCGGCCTCGTCAGAGGTGTAAACGAGACAGGCCCTGCATCGTACCAAATGCTGTGTTATCCCAACCAAGCTGACTCTGCACGAGATTCTTGATAGGAGACATCACATCCATGAAGATGTAGCTGCAGAACATAGCCATGGCCAGGAGGAGCAAAGCTGTCCACCTGGCCCAGGCCTTATCGTTTAAATACGTTTGGGAATTAGCCATGATCAGATTTCCTTATCATGCTCAAGGAGCAGTGTCATGGAAGGACGGTCGCAAACCTCAGCAGGACCGAAATACTGGATAGGACCAGGATACTGATAAAGGGTGTTGAGCATCAAAGTCTCACGCATAGAGGCGAACTTCATGTATGGTTTACCCTTAAGATCGACGAGAGCCTTTTGTATAACCGGCTTCATGTGGCCGTGACGCTTCTCCATATTCATCATCATAGTGATAGGAATACCACCTGCGATCCAATTTTCAGGCTTGTCGGTGAGATTGCGTACAGAGCTCATATAGCCTGTCACACCGCTATTGATAAGCATAGCTGCGTTGTATCCGAGAGCATAGCAATAGTCAGCATCAAAGTTTGTCGGATCTGCGCAACGTCCTTCATAGCCGAAGAAGTGATGCTGAGTGGCATATTTGCCATGGTATTCGCCATCTTTCTTGAGTTCAGCAAGACGCTTGCCAACCATGCTTGCAAGAAGTTTCTCAGTGTCGATAAGAGAAACCTGCACATTGCCGTGGCTGTCACGGTCAAGGCTAAGCTGGAGAGCGATACTCTTCGGGAGAGACAGGAAGAGTTCAGCTTCAGCCGGCTGGAGATATTTAGCAATGGCATCGAGCTTCTCCTCATCCCTGAGGGCATCAAATTCCTCTGCATGCTCTGCAAGAATGTCATTGAGCTGAGCAATGAGAAGCTTCATAGAAGGAATGAACTCAATGAGACCTTCCGGCACAAGCACAGTACCGAAGTTCCAACCCATCTTCGCACGCTCTACGATCATATAGCAAAGCTGGTTGACGATATTATCAAGAGTCATGCGCTTAGCCTGAACTTCCTCAGAGATGAGGCAGTAGTTAGGCTGACACTCAAGAGCACATTCGAGTGCAATGTGACTTGCAGAGCGGCCCATGAGTTTGATGAAGTGATAGTATTTCTTTGCAGAGTTACAGTCGCGCTGAATATTGCCGATAACTTCAGAATATACCTTGCAAGCAGTGTCAAAACCGAAAGAAGTCTCAATCCATTTGTTCTTGAGGTCGCCGTCAATGGTCTTAGGCACACCAATCACCTGAACACCTGCACCATTTGCCTTGTAATATTCGGCGAGCACGCAAGCATTGGTATTGGAGTCATCGCCTCCGATGATTACAAGAGCCTTGATGTTGAGCTCCTTCAAGATCTTAAGGCCGGCATCAAACTGCTCAGGGCTCTCAAGTTTAGTGCGCCCGCTGCCGATGATGTCGAAGCCACCGGTGTTGCGATAGTCTTTGAGAAAACCTTCAGTGATTTCCATATACTGATGATCCACGAAACCGGAAGGTCCCATAAGGAAACCATAAAGGCGACATTCCTTATTGAGTTTCTTAAGGGCATCGAAAATACCGCTCACTACATTGTGGCCGCCGGGAGCCTGACCACCTGAAAGGATGATGCCGACATTAAACGGCTCCTCAACACGCTCAGGATTCTCATCCTGCTTGAACTCCACAATGGGAAGTCCATATGTGTTTGGGAAAAGCTTTTTGATTTCTTCCTGATCTGCTACTGATTGTGTAGGCTCGCCTACTTCCAGTTTCACTGCACCCTGAAGTGCTTTGGGGAGCTTAGGCTGATATTCAGCACGAACTCTCTGAAGGGGACTTTTTTTCATATTCGAAATAAAATCTATAGATTGAAGTTATTGAAGTTGTTTAAACTTATTTACGAATTCAAATATCCAAAAAGAAGCGTCAAAAACAAAATTCTTTTTATTAACCTTCCGCCATCTTTTCGGCATTTTTTACCTCTCTCATCAGTCATGATGCCCGCATCATTCCTTCTTCAAGAGACAAAACCTGCTCGAAAACCTGACGAAATCTT
>JAIDTO010000107.1 GCA_029060625.1 Muribaculaceae bacterium
TAAAGCTGGCATGCCCCGCAACTGGAATGTCGGGTATGATCTCTCCGGCATCCTTGACAATGACCTGTATGACCTGCCGGCGATGCCGACGCTCTATCTATTGGACAGCGAAAAGAGGGTAATATTGAAGGATCCGGACGTAAGGACATTGCTTCGATAATCTTGTAGGGACGCACGGCCCGTGCGTCCATTTAAGTATACCAACACGATTATGAAGGCGAATGTGCATTCCAATCATTAGGACGCACGAGCCGTGCGTCCCTACAAGGATATTAGTAATCAATTTGAAGAATTATCAAGTCTTAAGTCTCAATATTTTTTAATTTGTCAATTTTTTTTTGTAATTTTGTAGCTTAAATGCAAAATTAGTGAATTTTGAGAAAGATAGGCATACAGGGAATACCGGGATGTTTCCACGACATAGCAGCGCATGAATGGTTTTCTGAAGAGGAGATCGAGACTATAGGTTTCGCTTCTTTCGACGACATGTTTTCTGCACTCGACACCGACTCAGAGATGATGGCGGCAGTTGCAATTGAAAACACCATCGCCGGTGCCCTCCTCCAGAATTTCGAATATATACGCAAAAGCGGTCGCAAGGTGATAGGGGAATGCAAGATTCGTGTTTCTCATTCTCTCTGCGCCCTCCCCGGAACCAAGATATCGGAGCTTCAGGAAGTAAGATCACACTATATGGCGCTTCTTCAATGCCGCCAATATCTATCGCATCATCCACATATAAAGAAGGTAGAGGACTTCGACACTGCGGGGTGTGCAAAAAAAGTAGCTGAGGAAAAAATGACTGCCACCGCAGCAATTGCCCCGGCATATGCCGGGAGACTGTATGGGCTCGACATCCTCGCCGAAGGAATAGAAGATGACAACCGTAACTTCACAAGATTCCTGATAATCGGACAGCCCGACTCCCCTACTCCTCCGGATGCAGACAAGATATCCCTGGCTTTCACGGTGCCACACGAAAAAGGAGCCTTGTCGAAAGTGCTGACAATCCTTACATTCTACGACATCAACCTCACAATGCTGCAGTCAATGCCGGTGGTAGGCCACGAGTGGGAATACCGCTTCTACGCAGACCTGACATTCGACGACCGCGAGCGATGCGAGCAAGCCCTCGCCGCAGTGAAACCACTCACCAGCGACTTCCGCATCCTCGGCATCTACCGCTCAGCGAAATATTAAATATTAAAATAAAGTCCTTAAGGTCCTTAAAGACTTTAAAGACCTTAAGGACTTTCCACAACCCGAAAACCCGAAAACCCGAAAACTTTAAATATGACAGATATAAAGCCCCTATTCGACGAAGTCTCCATAATGAAGGAGCCCATAATAATCGCAGGTCCCTGCTCGGCTGAAAGTGAGCAGCAAGTGCTCGAAACAGCAAAAGAATTGGCCGCCGGCGGAGTAAAGATCTTCCGCGCCGGAATCTGGAAACCACGCACAATGCCCGGATGCTTTGAGGGTGTCGGCGTTGCCGGACTCCCATGGCTGAGAAAAGTAAAAGAAGAGACAGGAATGAAAGTGGGCACTGAGGTGGCAAGCAAAAACCACGTGATCAGTGCTATTGCTGCCGGAGTTGACATAATATGGATTGGTGCCCGCACTTCTGCAAGCCCATTCGCCATGCAGGAGATTGCAGATGCTCTTCAAGAACTTGGTGCAGATATCCCTGTGCTTATCAAAAATCCGGTTAACCCAGACCTGGATCTTTGGATTGGTGCTGTGACACGCATCTATAATGCAGGAATCCGCAGGATTGGCGTGATACATCGCGGTTTTAGCAGCTACGGGAAACATATCTATCGCAACCAACCGATGTGGGCACTCCCCTTCGAGTTCGCCCGCAGATTTCCGAATATCCCGGTCTTCTGCGATCCAAGCCATATCAGCGGTGCCCACGACCTCGTGGCTCCATTAAGCCGCCACGCCCTCGACATGGGATTTGACGGACTGATGATCGAGAGCCACTGCAACCCTGCGTGCGCACTCAGCGACGCAAAGCAGCAGTTGCTGCCATCAGAGCTTGTGGCACTTGTGAAGGAACTGAAGGTCAGGGAAAAGCCGACCGGAACGCCGGAACTCGACGCTTTAAGAAGCGAAATAGACCAGATAGACCATGAGCTGCTTGAACTTCTCGCAAAGAGAATGGGAGTGTCGAAGAAGATAGGGGAATACAAGAAAGCCCACAATATGATGGTGGTGCAGCTCGGACGCCACGACACAATAATGAAAGAGCGCACCGAAACAGGAGAGAAACTCGGATTGCCGAAAGAATTCACGGGCAAGATAATGAGCGCCATCCATGAGGAAAGCGTAAAGAGGCAATTATAATTGAGAATTAAAGTCCTTAAGGACCTTAAAGACCTTAAAGACTTTTGACGACCCGACAACTTTGACAACTTGACAACAAAAAAAACATGAAAGAAACAGACGAAAATCTTACCACCGGAACCGGCCTGCCGGAGAATGCATTCCGCGAACTGGCAGCCGACGAGCAGTTCACGCCGGTGATGCACCCTGCCCACGACCAGCAGGAAGCTACCCCCTACTCGGTGGGAATCGGACTTCTCATGGCTGTCATCTTCTCTGCAGCTGCCGCTTATCTCGGACTGAAAGTAGGCCAGGTGTTTGAAGCTGCCATCCCTATTGCCATAATAGCCGTAGGCCTCTCAAATGCTCTCGGCAAGAAGAATGCCCTCGGACAGAATGTCATCATCCAGTCGATCGGAGCTTGCTCCGGCGTGATCGTGGCAGGTGCCATATTCACACTCCCTGCCCTCTTTATACTTCAGGCTAAATATCCTGAAATCACGGTTCAATTCTATCAGATATTCCTCAGCTCATTGCTCGGAGGTATACTCGGAATTCTCTTCTTTATTCCTTTCCGCAAATACTTCGTCAAGGACATGCACGGCAAGTATCCTTTCCCTGAAGCCACAGCCACCACACAGGTGCTCATTTCAAGCCAGCAGGCAGGGAGCGAGGAAGGCGGCCAGGCTAAGACCCTTATCATAGCTTCTTTGATCGGCGGCATCTACGACTACATCGTAGCTACATTCGGCTGGTGGGCTGAGACCGTGACATCAGTAGCCTCCTCAGCAGGACATACACTGATGGAGAAGACCAAACTCGTGCTCAGCTGCAACACGGGCGCAGCCCTTCTCGGCCTTGGCTATATTGTGGGACTGAAATACGCCTTCGTCATTTTTGCGGGCTCAATCTTCGTATGGTGGATCATTATACCTCTTATGGGCACTTACGGCTCACCGGAATTCCAAGCCATGGATCCTCAAGACCTCTTCAGCGGATATGCACGCATGATCGGCATCGGTGGCATCGCTATGGCCGGAGTGATCGGCATCATCAAATCATGGGGAATCATCACCCAAGCTGTAGGCCTTGCGAGCCGCGAGCTTAAGGGTAAATCTTCAGCAGTCAAGGAAGTGCGCTGGCAGACAGATATCTCTATGAAGCACATCGTGCTCTTCATAGCCCTTGCACTAATAGCCGTACTCCTTTTCTTCTGGTTTGGAGTGATACATACATTCTGGCAGGCGATCATCGCTTTTGCAGTAGTGGTCATCATCGC
>JAIDTO010000108.1 GCA_029060625.1 Muribaculaceae bacterium
TTTGCCAATGAGACATACGCCGACTGCATGAAAAGACGTCCTTGCCGTCCAGCCTCTTTGTCTTCCTCAAACAGTTTAGGGAGGATCGTGGCATCCGCTATCCACACTTCAGAATCCTTTCCTGCAACGATATCAAACATCGCAGGTGCGTTCTCCATACAGTGTGGATAATCACCTATCAATGCTTCTGGAAATGCAAAACCCCCTATCTTATTCACGCCATCCACAGTATATTTGAAATATCCGGATTTCACATATCCGAAAGCATTTGTCAGCTCACCCCTACGACAAAGAAACTCACCTTTCTTCAACGAAACAAGTTTGCCACGGCTTTCTATCAAGTCGTGCCAGAATTGAAGGTCAAGCCCTTCAAGATGTGTGTTAAAGTGTCTATTCATGATTGCAAAATTTCTATATTATATTGGAGTCCCGAGTATCCTTATTCTTATTCTTATTTAAGTTTCGCTTGTTCTATTTAAATGTTGTTCAATATTCAGAATTTTAAAACTGCGTAGCTTACTCTGCGAGCTCCTGCCGATGCGAAGCAGGCCGCAATCATTGCGAGCTTTCCAAAACCGTGTCGCGAAGCTCCACAAAGCATTGAAACTCTGCCCCTTTGCGCCTTTGCGTGATGATAAAAGAGCATGCTAAAGTTGAAATTCTTATTGAGCATCCTGTTGATTTCAAACGCAAAAATACTAATATTTTCTCTTCAAGACAAATTTTAAATACGATTTTTTGAATTATAGTTCGCATCGCTCATCAGAGCATTTCATCAACAGAACCGTACACCTTATAAAATAAGTATTCCATAAGTTTAAACAGCTTCAATATATTTTGATATTACGCAAATATTTCTTAACTTTGAAGTCAGAATAATGTTATGAATAATAATAACTGAGACTATGGCTGATCTGTTGAAATATCCGATAGGAATTCAGTATTTCCCTGATATAATCGAAGGGGGGTATACTTATATAGATAAAACAGGTTATATCAGGACACTTCTTGATGGAAGCAAATACTATTTTCTCAGCCGCCCGCGACGGTTCGGGAAAAGCCTTTTCGTGAGTACATTGGAATCTTTTTTCCAAGGTCGTGGCGAACTTTTCAAAGGATTGGCAATTGACACTCCCGATACGGTATGGGAGGAGAGACCTGTGATCACCATTTCACTTAATACTATTGATCCTCATTCAGAGGATGCCTTGAGGAAACACCTTTCTTCGATTTTTCGTGAGTATGAGAAGAAGTTCGATATAGAGGACAATGATGATGACTTATCATCACGATTTACGAGGATACTTCGAATTGCCTTTGAGAATACAGGAAAGAAAGTCGCAGTGCTCATTGATGAATATGACGGACCAATACTCGACACCCTTGAGATGGAGGAACTCAATAATTCATTTCGTATGACGCTAAAATCGATATTCTCTGTCCTTAAATCTGCCGACAAGTATATTCACTTCGCATTCGTCACCGGAATCTCGCGTTTCAGCCACACAAGTCTTTTCAGCGGAGCCAATAATCTTGAGGATATTTCTCTGTTGGATGAGTTCGCCGGTATCTGCGGAATCACCGAACAGGAACTCCAATCCGATTTCATGACGGGCATCGGAAACTTCGCCGAGCGGAAAGGAATTACTCCCGATGCTATGTTGGCTTTGCTCAAGGAAAACTACGACGGTTATCACTTCACAGAAAGATGTCCTGATATCTATAATCCTTTCAGTCTTTTATGCGCATTAAAGCAGAAAAAAATATCAGACTTTTGGTTTCGGGCGGGCACTCCATCTTTCCTCATCAATGCGTTGCGACGCGATGATTTTTTCCTTCCTGAACTCGACTGCATAGAGGTGACTGAAAGCGATCTATCTGCTAAGGAGTCATACCTCAACAATCCCGTATCTCTCCTCTTTGAGAGCGGCTATGTGACCATACGGCACTTCGACGAGGAGAGAGAGACATTCACACTCGGACTGCCTAACAAGGAAGTGGCAGAAAGTTTCTCTAAAGCTCTTCTGCCTGTCTATTCCGGTATGTCCGTAACGACATTCCGCAACAGTTTCATGAAAATGCGTAATGCCATTCTCGACGGAAATGCAGACCTTTTCATGCAATTGCTTAAGACTTTTCTGCAGGGTAATCCATACGGAAACACGCGTATGGCTGAACGGGAAACATATTTCAAAAACAACATCTACCTCATCTTTAAGGCACTCGGGTTCATGCCGCGCAGTGAGGAGCAGACATGTAATGCCCGTATGGACGTAATGCTCCGGACTCCCAGATTCATCTATATTTTCGAACTGAAGACAAATGGCTCAGTTGATAAAGCAATGAATCAGATTGACGAAAGGTCATATTCAGCGCCATATATGGATGAACGACGACGCATAATTCGGATCGCCGCTAACTACTCCACAAAAATCAATAACATCGACTCTTGGGAAATTCAAGAATAGTAGTTTCCATCAGACAGGCAGCTACCTTCTGAAAAATGGGCGTATCTACCGCATACCTCGAGCATATCAGCATCTTCAAGCACGTAAAGCCTGACTTAATACCAACGCTGATTACGAAAAAATATATATGACAAAGAAACACAACCGACTTCTCCTGATAGTCGACCCACAGATTGATTTCATCACTGGCTCACTCCCAGTGCCCGGTGCAGAAGCCGCCATGAATGCTCTGACAGAATACGTCAGTCAGCATGGTAAAGAATATACACTCATTGCTGTTACGTGTGACCGCCATCCTATTCGCCATTCATCTTTTTCTGAATATGGCGGTGAATGGCCTGCACATTGCGTGGAATCCTCTGTGGGAGCTGCCGTCTGGCCCCCACTTATGAAAGCCTTCGAGAGGTATTCAGTGCTCGTTCACTTCTTATATAAAGGTCAGGATAAAGATAAAGAGGAGTATTCTATTTTCCAATCCTACAAAGGAGCAGCAGATTTAGATAAATATATTAATGAATGTAATATTTCTGACATTGATATCTGTGGCATAGCCGGAGATGTTTGCGTAGCCAATACTCTTCTGGATGCCCTAAAGCTCTACCCCTCCATCCACTTTCATATCCTTGGCAAATTCACAGCCTCCCTCGACGGAGGCAACATCTTATCCAATATAGCGTCTACTCTCCCAACATAAAGTTGACGATCACATTAGCGGAAAGTTGGATACACCTATTCCATAGTTTTATTCCTCTGAAGAGCATTTGAAAAAAATTTGGTAATGTCGGAAATATGCTGTATCTTTGCATTTGAATATTTTTTAACCGACAGACATGAAGAACCGTAACTACCTATTATCAAGCCTTGCCGCACTTGCTGCCCTATCCGCAGGAGCGGCAACCAATGATTTTGTCATCAAGACAAACAAACCCGGCGCACCAATACAACCTACAATGTATGGCATCTTCTTCGAAGACATCAATTTTGGAGCTGATGGCGGCTTATACGCAGAACTCGTAAAAAACCGCTCTTTCGAATTTCCACAGACTTTTATGGGTTGGAACACATTCGGAAACGTTCAGGTAAAAGACGATGGCCCGTTTGAGCGCAACCCCCACTATGTTCGCCTTGGCGACCCGGGACATGCACATAAGCACACTGGCATCGAAAATGAAGGATTCTTCGGCATCGGTGTAGAAAAAGATAAAGAATATCGTTTCTCAGTCTGGGCTCGCACTGTAGATGGTGAAAAGTCTAAGATTCGCGTTGAAATCACAGATCCTGACACAATGGACGACCATCAGGCTATTGCAAAACAAGACCTCGAGATCTCAGGCAAGGAATGGAAAAAATACACAGTGATTCTAAAACCTTCCAAGACTGAGCCAAAAGCCCATCTCCGTATCTTCCTCACCACTCCTCAGTCTGGCGTTGACCTCGAACATGTATCACTCTTCCCTGTCGACACTTGGAAAGGACACGAAAACGGAATGCGAAAGGACCTTGCGCAGAAGCTTGCTGATCTCAAACCCGGTGTATTCCGCTTCCCCGGCGGATGTATCGTAGAAGGTACTGACCTTGACACCCGTTATCAATGGAAGAACACTGTCGGGCCCGTTGAGAATCGTCCGCTTAACGAAAACCGCTGGCACTATACTTTCCCCCACCGTTTCTATCCTGATTATTTCCAAAGCTACGGCCTTGGCTTCTATGATTACTTCCTCCTCAGTGAAGAAATTGGAAGCGAACCGCTTCCAATTCTAAGTGTTGGTCTTGCATGTCAGTTCCAGAATAATGACCCGGCAGCTCATGCACATGGCGAAGAACTTCAGCAATATATAGATGATGCCCTCGACCTCATAGAGTTTGCCAATGGTTCTACTGATACAGAATGGGGCAAGCTTCGTGCTGAGATGGGACATCCTGAGCCATTCAATCTCAAATATCTCGGTATAGGCAACGAGCAATGGGGTCCTGAATATCCGGAACATCTCAAGCCTTTCCTTGACGCTATCCGCAAACAGCATCCGGAAATCAAGATCGTCGGTTCATCCGGCCCGGATTCGGAAGGCAAACAGTTTGACTATCTTTGGCCAGAAATGACAAAACTGAAAGCTGATCTCGTTGATGAGCATTTCTATCGTCCCGAATCATGGTTTCTCGAGCAGGGTCGTCGCTACGACAACTACGACCGTAAGGGTCCAAAAGTATTTGCCGGTGAGTATGCATGCCATGGAAAGGGAAAGAAATGGAATCATTTCAACGCAGCTCTTCTCGAAGCTGCATTCATGACAGGACTCGAACGCAATGCCGACGTGGTGCATATGGCCACTTACGCTCCACTCTTCGCTCACATCGAAGGATGGCAGTGGCGTCCTGACATGATTTGGTTTGACAATCTTGAAAGCTTCCCCACTTGCAGCTACTATGTGCAGCAACTATACGGCACCAACAAGGGTGACTACGTGCTTCCGCTCACAATGAAAGGAAAGACAGTTGCCGGTGACCCTGACCAGAATGGCCTATTTGCAAGTGCTGTCGTAGACAAGGAAAACAACACCTATATTGTCAAGGTTGCTAATGTGTCGGATGAGCCGCAGGAACTGAATCTCAATTTCGAGGGTATGAAGAAAGAAACTCTGGCTGGAGGAAAGGTTGTGACCTTGCATTCAGAAGTTGAGACTGCTGAAAACAGCCTTGAAAATCCTTCTCTAATTACTCCTCAGGAGAAGACCATTGATGTTTCCGGAAACACTTGGTCTACCACAATTGGACCAAAGACATTCGCAGTCTACACATTCAATATAGCTAAAAAGTAATTGTATCTACATAGTAATAGAATCTAAAAAGTAAAGAAACAATGTTGGAATTCAATGACCAGACCGCACGCGAAGCAATCGAAAGCGGCAAACCTGTAGTAATCGACTTCTGGGCCACCTGGTGTGGTCCCTGCATCAAACTCGGCCCCATCGTAGAGGAACTCGCCGAAAAATATGGCGATCAGGTGACAGTAGGAAAACTGAATATAGATGATAATGACGAGATTGCGAGCGAAAACCGCGTGCGCAATATCCCGACAGTGCTTTTCTTCAAAGACGGAGAGATGAAAGAGCGCTCAGTAGGCCTGGTAAAACTCGCAGACCTTGAAGCAAAAATTCAAGCAATTCTCTGACAATTGACATCTAAGAAATTAGGGATGAACTTTTTAGTTCATCCCTTTATCTTTTTTATAGGTCTTTGACCACTTCTTCAGGAACATCTGCTGCCGACGGATCGACATCTGCAAATGGTGCATCTTGGTTTAAGCTTTTGGTTGCTTCCTTTACTTCTTCTTTAATATTCTTTTCCATAGTATTTAGTGTTTAAGTTTTGTTTGTATAACACCAACACTACAA
>JAIDTO010000109.1 GCA_029060625.1 Muribaculaceae bacterium
CAGCAGGCTGGCGCAGCAGGCGCAGGCGCTCAGCAGCAGGCTCCTAACCCCGACGAAAAAGACGTGACAGACGTCGACTTCGAGGAAGTGAAGTAAGACATATACTCTTTAATAATAAAATATGGTGTAACTCCACGGGTTGCACCATATTTTTATGTCTATGTATGAACGTTAATAGAAATATTGTTTCTTAAAGTTCCCAAAGAACATATATTAAGCACATTGGGAGACGAGGTGGCAATATTGTCAGCGTTAAAAATGCCCCATTGGGAAAAATGTGTAGCCTATATTTTCAGGACTTGCTGAGCATAAATGTGTCCAAACATATGCGCTTTGAGGCTGAGTGTGAATAATTTTCGAGTAGTTCTTTTGAACCTTAGTGGATATTGTCACCAAAGTAAACTTTTCAGGAAGAGACAAGGAATTAATTGCCTTCGTCATTGAGCTGCATAAAAATAGACTTTGGTTCAGACTTTTTTCGTAACTTTGACGTTAAATAAGAAAAGATGATTGATTATGTCGGAAGAACAGATGAACAGTTATCGGCTCACGTCGATGGAGGAGCCGGGCGATGAGCGTATGGCTCAGATCATGCGTGAGGTCGCCGATGAGGCACGCAAAAGTACTCATAGGGCAGCCGCGCGTGTGGCTGCCGGTATCGAGGCAGCCTCGCAAGAAGCCCGTATCAGAGTGGAAGAAACGATTAATCGGCTGCGCAGTGGCAATAAGTGAACATCGACCCGTGCTGATTGTGATTGCCGGGCCCAACGGGTCAGGCAAAACTTCCGTGACCTCAAAGATTCTTCATCATGAGTGGTTGGAAGATTCGGAATATATCAATCCAGACAACGTGGCTCGTGATATTTTCGGAGATTGGAATGACCGCGATGCAATTATCAAAGCGGCTAACTATTGTAACGACTGGCGCGAGCGATGCCTTGCAGAGCGAAAAAGTCATATTTTCGAGACTGTTATGTCGGCTACCGATAAGGTCGATTATATTCTTAGAGCTAAGGAAGCCGGATTCTTCGTCCGTCTGTTCTTCGTTTCTACTCAATCTCCGACAATCAATGCAAAGCGCGTTGCAAAGCGCGTCTTGAATGGAGGTCACGATGTCCCCATTCCCAAGATCATTTCTCGTTACGACAAATCCATAGCCAACTGCATTGCATTATCTCCATACGTTGATCGACTCTATGTCTATGACAACTCAATCGAGGATACAGAAGCTTGCCTTTTGTTCCGATTGAGTGATGGCGAGCTTGCAAAACGCTATGTGGATGAACTTCCCAACTGGGCTTCAAATATCCTTCCAACCATAGAAACGACGAAGTAAACGATATAAAAGATATTTACAGAGATCCTAACACCCTTGCACACTCTGCGTGATCGCCATCCGAAAGTGTTTCCAAAACTTCAATGAATATGGCTCCGATGTGGTTGTAATCCACATGGAGCCATATCATTATTCAATTATCAACAATCAATGATTGATGATCTGGGGGCATCTAATTAGCTGCCGAGGGGGGCGAAGTTGCTGAGGGGATTACCGGGAGTTGCGGATTCCATCAATTTTTCGGAGAAGCTGAAGGAGGCTGCATCCGGATCTGTCACTACGGATAATAAGGCGGGCCCTTCGGCTGAGAGCCATCTTTTCATCGCTCCTTCAAGCTCTGCCGGATCATCAACAGTTTCTGCTTGGAATCCAATGGTATGCGCCATTTTTCCAAAGTCGGGATTTGTAAGATTTGTCTCGTTGGGTGTAAGACCTGCCATCTCCATCTCCCATTTCACAAACGCAAGGGTTCGGTTGTCAGCAACCAATAGTTTTACGGGGAGTTGGTATTGTATGATTGTCAATAGCTCGCCCATAAGCATTGAAAAACCGCCGTCGCCGCAGACCGCGATTACTTGCCTATTCGGACAAGCAAACTTTGCACCAATCGCCATCGGCATAGCGTTTGCCATCGATCCATGTGTGAACGAGCCTATCATCCTCCGGTCTTTTTTCTGTGTAAGATAATGGGATGTCCACACATTGTTCATGCCGGTATCAACTGTCAAGACCGCATCATCATCAGCCAACCTATCGAGTAGACTGAGCATATATTCCGGCCTTACACAACCTTTGACACCGGGATTTTTTACTGGTTCATCAAATTTTTGCTTAATAGAAGCAAAATCTGAGAGAGCTTTATCGAGGAATGTTGTGTCTGTCTTTGGTTCTATCTTTGGTAACAGGGCTGAAAGGAAGAGACCGGCATCAGCTCTCACAGCTACGTCGACTTTCGATTTACGACCTAATCGTTCTGCGCGGACATCAACTTGAATAATCTTTTTATCAGTAGGGAAGAAGCCGGGGTATGGAAAATTCAT
>JAIDTO010000011.1 GCA_029060625.1 Muribaculaceae bacterium
TTATTGGGATTCGCTTCGATAGCATTCTTAAGGATATTTATAAGCACTCGGCTCAAAAGAGCCTCATCGGTATATACCATCAATTCAGGAGGAAAACATATAAGTTCAATACTTACATCCTTCTCTTGAATATAGCTTTTTGCTATTCTGATGCTCGATTCCAAAAGAGGCTTAAGATAAACGGCTCTCATATTCGGCTCGGGCAAAATGCTGAATTCCCTGAAATTCTTTACAAATTGCATCAGTGAGCGGCTGCTTGAGGAAATGGTGCCAAATGCCTCTGTTATCTCCTTGTCTGATATCTTGCCACTCATATTTTCGGCTATTGATTGAATAGGAGTGAGGGAATTCATTATTTCATGGGTGAGGACTCTTGTCAGTTTTTCCCATGATTCCACCTCAACGGCCTGCATTTGTCGGCGAAGGTCGGTGATTGTGTAGAGAGTAAAGCTTTTTTCATTGACTGTGACATTACCTTTATTGATGACCAAGTCTTCGTATGCTTGCTTGGGTATCTGGCAAATATGTGTGAGGGCCTTGCGGTTGAGCAGACGTATGGCGGCTTCATTATGCAGCCTGATATCCCCGTTTGCATCTGCCAAAGCCAATCCAATATCAGTCATATTTAAGACCTGAGCCAAGAAAGCCTCGTTTTGGCGTGCATTAAGAGTCAAGAGCTCAAGATGTTCTACAATGCGGTTGAGCATCTCGTTGGTTTCACGTTCCTCCTTATTCACATCTCGTGTGGGGAATTTATAGGAGAAGTCTCTGTTGAGGGTGGCTTCCATGACATACCTCATCTTTTTACTGATGCGTGTTATGTTGCTGAATATCATGTAAGCACAACTAATTGAAAGAATAATTGAAAGCAACCACCATGTTTTCCCTAAGGCGATGCCATAGCCTGCTCCAATGGACAAAATCACGGTGAGTATAATCCACAACAATGGTGCCATATGCCATTTGCTTTTGAAGTCAGATGCCATATTTACGCAATTTGTTATATAGTGTCTGCCTCGTTATGCCTAAATGGCGTGCAACTTCCGACATATTACCGTTATGGAGTTTAATCGCATTAGTGATGGCATTACGTTCCATCGATTCAAGAGTCGTAGATTGCCCGGCCGGTACAATTTGTGATTCATGAATGTCAAAATCGTGAAGGCCAAGAGTGGTTCCGTCTGATAATATCAAGGCTTTCTCAACTGTATGCTCAAGTTGACGAATATTTCCGGGCCATGACTGAGAACATAGTCTCTTCATGGCGTCCTCATTCACTTTGACTTCCGGCTTTGAATATATGCCTGCGTATTTCTTTACAAACATATCTACGAGAGCAGGTATGTCTTCAGGTCTGTTTCTGAGCGGAGGAAGCTCAATTGTGACGGTATTGATGCGATAGAAAAGGTCTTGACGGAAATCCCCTTCTGCTACCATCTGCGGAAGATTGCGGTTTGTAGCGCAAATAAGTCTTATGTCAATGTCGCGAGGAGTATTGGTGCCGACCCTTATTATCTTTCTTTGTTGCAGCGATGTGAGAAGCTTGGCTTGCAGGTGGTAGGGGAGATTGCCGATTTCGTCAAGAAACAGTGTCCCTCCGTGTGCTGTTTCGAATTTTCCGGCTCTGTCGGCTTTGGCATCTGTGAAGGCTCCTTTTGCATGTCCGTAAAGTTCACTCTCAAACAGTGTCTCTATTACCGCCCCCATATCCACTATTTCTATGGGACCGGAAGATCGATTGGAAAGGCGATGTATTTCCCTTGCCAGCAGATCCTTGCCGGTACCGTTTTCTCCGGTTATGAGTATATTTGCATCTGTCGGGGCTACTCTTTCAACGAGTGTACGCACACGTTGCATTTCCGGAGATTCACCCCATAGCATCTTAGGAGAAGAACATTTTTGTTGTGTTTTTTTCTTGCCGCTGCCGAAAGCGGCAAGAAGAGTGTCTGAAAGATTTCTATTGTCAAAAGGTTTGACTATGAAATCTGCAGCCCCAATCTTCATTCCTTCTACAGCCAGAGCCACATCTGCATAGGCTGTGAAGAGAACAACGGCGGTTTCAGGAG
>JAIDTO010000110.1 GCA_029060625.1 Muribaculaceae bacterium
TCAGCCGACCACATACCGAGATATCCCATATGTCCCACATAATTCCTGCAGGCTCCGGCAAGCTCAAGCTGGCTCTTATATGTAGTGCCGACGGGTGCCATTACTTTTTCAGAGAGTTCATTTACCAATGCGGCAGCATTCTTAGCCCCAGAGCCGGCAAAGATAGCCACACTTTTTGCATTATTTATAAGATTGGCAGCTTCCGATATTACATCGTCAGATGGTTCCGGAAGACGGTCGGTATAAAGAGCCTTAGTCGAAGCGTAAGATTCCACTGCCGGTTGACTAATGACATCTGCCGGAAGTCCTATTATACCGACACCTCCACGTCCTATGGCCTCCTGCATAGCTGCCTGAAGCATATGGGGAACCTGAGTAGGTGTAGTAGCCATCTCATTGTAGACATTACAGTTTGAAAATAGGAGAGTGGGATTGGTCTCTTGAAAATATTCTGTGCCAAACATAGAGGAAGCACAAGTTGACGCGATAGCCAATACCGGTGCGTTGCTACGCTGAGCATCATATAGACCATTGATCAGATGTACATGTCCCGGACCGCTACTACCGGCGCAAGCGGCAAGTTTGCCTGTAAGTTGAGCTTCAGCGCTTGCCGCAAATGCTCCCGATTCTTCATGGCGCATGTGCACGAATTTTACTCGACCATCCCTTACGATCGCATCAGTAAGATCATTAAGACTATCTCCTGTTATAGCATATAAATGCTTTACTCCGGCATCAGCTATCATTTCCGCCACTTGGTCAGCGACTTTCATTTCCTTTTTGTCGTTTTTCATAATATAATTTAAATAGATTTTACCAATAATAGAAACACTTTCTTGAAAGGCTTGGTTTAATAATCAGGAAGCATAAAATCAAGATAGATTAAGGCCCCTTTTTTTATGAGACGGGGCCTTCTAAAGGAATGGCTATTCCTTTACACCAGATCTACTGCAAGGAAAATTGGTTCATCTGCGATTGAAGCAAATGCCTGGCACCACCGTTCAGATGCATTTAACGATCAACGATAAGTTATCGACGATAAACTTTCAAAAAATAATAAAGGCAGCCAATTGGAATAGAGGCTGCCTTTTTGATGAAATCTTAATTCTACTGAATTTAACGTCCGGAGGAAGTCAAAACTGCTGTAGCTGTCGAAGTTGCAGAGTCATTTACTATTGTATAGTTTTTTCCGTTTTCAAGTGCAGGACAGCTGATCATGATGGAGCCGTTGCCGGATCCTCCTCCTGGATTCCAGCCACCCCCGCCGGGCCCATTGCCGGGTCCATATGCAATTGCTCTTGTAGAAGAATATTCTGAGGGGACAGTGAAAGTGGCAAGCACTTCATCACCCGACTTTACAGAGATTTCGGTATCAGCTTTTATGGCACCGCTTCCTTTGACGAAAGCCTGTGTCGAGCCACTCTTATTCGGATAAGTGTTGCTTCCACCGAATGATAGAAGAGTGCCTCCCGTTATATACACTGCACATCCACTTTCAGTTGCGGCATCAAGTCCCATTTCCATGCCACCGGAGCCCATAGTGCGGATATACCCTCCTTCGATATAAAGATTACCGTTTGAGTCAAGACCATCTCCAACTACAGAAATCACCGTCAGATTGCCATCGCTGACTTTAAAATCCTTCGATGAATTTATGCCGTCGTCGTAAGCCTTGACGAATATAGTGCCTCCATTAATCTCAAGATTACTTTTGCTTTCGATTCCTTCAGCATTGTTTGTTTCGGTAGTGACAAAGTATTCACCATCGTTTATCACGACTCCACTGTCAGCCTTGATTCCTTTTGCAGAAGATTTATAGTCGGAATTAATTCTCTCGGCATTTCCTGTATAGTTATGGTTGAGAGCTCCATTTGTGTAGACCAACAAACCTCCAGTTGTGGCTATAGTAGTCTTACCGCCGAGGCCATAGAATATGCCATCGCATGAGATTCCCTTGCCGCCACTTCCGGTGGACTTCAAATCCATTTCACCACCTGAAATCGTGATGTTCCCATCAGCTCCCATGCAGGCTGAAGACTTAGTTTTGTTTTTTGCATTGTCCCATATGCCATTGGCGTTGGAAGTAAGCTTGAGTGATCCTCCCGAAATCATGATATCTCCGTCAGCCTTAAGGCATTTGGCAGCATCAGCAGTGATATCTACCGTCAAATCTCCTCCTTCAATGTTGATCGACCCCGTATCTTCTGTTTCCCTTTCAGTATCGTCTTTGAATGCAGTTTGGATTCCGTCGTCACCTGTATTGCTTATGGTGACGGATCCGCTTTCCATAAGAAAATACTGATTGCAGTTTATGCCGTCCTTCTTTGCACCCAGAATATTGAGAGTTAGATTCTTGATCTCGACATATTCCTTAGCGCTGATTGCGTGTGATTGGTTGCCGGTGATGTTCAGTTCCCCTTTCCCTTTCATCTCAAGATGTCCTTTGCAATAGAGTGCTGCTTTCTGGTTGCCGGTGCCGTCAGTCAGAGTATTGACGGTTCCGTTCTTAGCACTCACAGCTATACGCTTGCCATTCTGGATATCAATTACAGCGCCTGAAGGATTGTTTAGTGAGACTCCCTGAAGTTCAATTGTGGACTTGAAAGAGCCATTCAATGTAAGCGAACCGTCTGATGATTCACCTTTGAGAATATAAGTGATTTCTCCGCATGTATCTGCCGAAACCTCATCAGATTGAGTCACAGTCAGGTGTCCGCCTGCAATATCCACTATAACATAGCGGGCGATATTTCCTGCAATGGTCACATCTACATCTTGCCCTGAGTATATGGCTTCCACAGTGTTGGAGGCTACCGATGCATCGCTAACATTTATTTGTGACCATTCAGAGAGGTCGAATTTCTTGTCGGCTACTATTACAGACTCACCCTCGAACATCATTTCTCCGGCTATTTCCGCCGGAAAACTATACGTCACTCCTTTGCCATTATTAAAATTTATACTTTGTGCAAATGCGCTTATAGAGCAGGCTATTATTCCTGAAAAGAGAATGATTTTCTTCATGATGTTCAGAGAGTCACTTTAAATGTTTTTTGATCGTTCTTAACGATATAAATACCTGATGGAAGAACGTTGCGGGCAGCTTCAATTGAAGCAAAATTTCCTACTTTAAGTCCGGAGAGATTATAATAATCTCCGGCGGATGATTTAAAATCAATCACCTCGTTAATTCCTGCCGGAGTTGAGGAAAACCTCATAGATTTAATTTGATTTGCAGGAATGGTTTTGTCAACAACAGAGGAAGAAAGAATAAGATTCCCATCCTTATAGTTTATTGTTAGATTTTCAGCGGCTACTGATAATTCAATATCATCAGTCATCCGGAAAGTAAGCCACGGGAATGCTTCAGCATATGTTAAGATAGGCATAAGCAATGTCGCAGCGATCAATGTTAGTTTTAATTTTCTCATATTGACTATTATTTATGACTGCAATATACTTTTAAATTAGAGCAGCCCTTACTCTTTTAAAAGTATGTATCATATTATGAGACAGCTAAAGCTCAAAATGTTTAATCCTGTTTTATGATAAAATGACTTTTGTTGTTCACATACAAAACTTAAGGCCCCTTTTTTGATATGGGGCCTTAAGTCCTATTTTAATAACGATAGAGTTTTACGTGGAGAATTTTATAGTCGTCTACTCCGATTCTTACGTGGCGACCTTGATGGGTTTCGTCGCCGTTGAGTCGGCGTATGACTTTGAGTGAACCATCCGGATTGATGTCAACCTCATCGCAGCTAAGGATGCCAATGCGCTCTTTGCCATTCCATTCGGTGTCTTTTGCATCGTTTCCGGAAAGCTGAAAACCGTCTTCTCCAAGTTTCTTTTCCTCAGAATTTTCATTGGGCATTTCCCATTTCACCACGATTCCGGTTCCGATTATTAAAAATTCATCAATACCTCTTTGCACGATTATTCCTCCTGCATCAGGCCAACGACTTCCATCTGTGGCTCGACTGTCCCAAGGGAGGGTAAAGAAGTGGGATACAGTTGTCAAAGGTCCGGTAATGTCAAAGTCTATTTTGACAGGGTCTTTGGCATTTTCTGATTCGAATAAGACACCACGTTTTGGACCGTTTTGTATGTATGGCCATGATT
>JAIDTO010000111.1 GCA_029060625.1 Muribaculaceae bacterium
ATGCCTTATCTGTCCGTATGCGCGCTGATGTATGATAATCATCAAGTTCTGAGTATATGAAAAGCAGTGTTATATCCATATGATCTTTTCCAATCTTGGCAAGTGCCTCTGATAAAGGGGTATTATGAAAATCGTATGAGAACTTATATGAGTATGCAGACACAAAAGACATCACTGACAGCATTAAAACTATAAGCTGCCTAAAATGCTCTTTTGTGAAGAGTTCAATCGTAGTCTTATCCATCATCTAAATGTATAGGTTTTGTTTACCCTCTATAGATAAGACACGAAAAAAGCCTTTTACTAAACCCCTAAATATCTAAAATTCGTATCTCAAAATATCCTTTCTTTGAGACCTCTTATCATAAAATTCAAAAACACAGATGCCGGACCCCTGCTTTCAAAAAAGGTCTCTTTCCTCAACGTGAATCTATAAACAGATAAATACTTTTATTTCTGGTAGCCCAGAGGAGAAATTACCTTTAAGTGTAGGTTGTAGTCCGTATACTTGCCGGGATTCTTATTTTTTGTATAAATCATCAAAGCTCCTCCTGCAAAGCCTGCGTGATTGCTGACAATTAACGCTGTTGCCGGCCTGAGATAAATTATCTTGTCAACATTACTGAAAGGAAACGATGCAGCCAGATCAGAAAGCGATGACTGCGTCGCTTCATATTGTGCCAGAGCTAAATCCGATGGGAGTAATCCACCGGTCATGATATTTGCCGTGTTTATTGCTGCTTGTCGTCTTGCCACACTTACCCCGGTTCCGGCTCCTGATGTATCATATGGAGGAACCCATTTAACTCCATCAACCCATATTTCAACATCTTTTCCTCTGCCGCCCCCAGAACAGATGACTTTTCCATTCTGTATTACTAAACCAGGGAAAGCTCGTATCGCTCCCTCATATGTCGTAATTGCCCGGCTCTCAAAATAATCCTGATCAACGGTTCTTCCACCGATGATTTCGTATATCTTTGTAATGTCATCATCGTTATCGTTTTTAGCAATAGCAGTCACTTCCACTTCGTCTAACCATTTCGACAGTTTATCCCTGATCTCCGCATTATCAAGCTCCTTTGCAACATAAACATCTCCTTCGAAAGCCGGAACTATGTGATTTACCTTAGGGAATGATTCCTCCTCTATTGTATAGTTGTCTTCATAGTCGCCTTTTTCATTTACGACCTTTACAACGAATCTTGTTCCATCAGGCCAATCGACACCATTGAGAATGAAATGTCCGTCACTGTCAGTCTTTGTTGAATTCCAATAATCAATATCGCTTGAGATGATGCTTACTTCTGCATCGGCCAACGGTTTCCCTCTCCACCTGCTTTTAACTGTGCCTGAGATCTCACCCCCAACTTCAAGTTCAGCAGAGGGATTATCATAGTTACCCATAATAACAGACGGAATATCATAGTAATTCCATTGCCCGGTACCTAACATAATGTTGTCTAAGATACTTCTGCCTGAACCCGTACCAAAGTTTATTTCATATCCGTATGCCTGCGTACTGAATCCAGGAATGTCACCAGCCAAAAACACGCCATGTTCCGGTTCTGATTCAATATAAATCAACCTACGACTTAGTGTGTTAAGATCACCGTCAAGAAGACACATTTCATTCACTCCCGCCGGTAGATCCTCTTTCTTAAATGTATATGTCTCATCTTTCTTTACAGCGCCATAATATATCAGGTTTCCTCTGCAATGTATCAGGAGCATAGAATTGTCAGGGACATTTCCAACAGGAACAATACTCACAGCATCTTTCCTTAGAGCATTTACTTGCAAGGTAGATGCATCAGAACCGACAGAAGGGAAAGAATATGCCTTGCCTCCTATAACGGCTTGATACTTTTCTGCTGTTTCCGGCACAAATTTAAAACTGCCGAAACCATAGCTATCTGTCTCAAAAGGTGCAACTGAATCACCACGGCCATCTACGACCATTCCTTTCATCTTAACACCCCTCCTCGCTCCATCGGTAATTTTCAAACCTATAGTATTTATAATTTCAGGCACAAGGTTACCACCCTCAGGGATTATCTTGACCCGTAAATCTGATGTGTCCGGAGGAAGCGGAACAAACACACCATAATTTCCTATCTTGGCTTTAACAACACCATTTTTCCATTCGTCTTGTTTCAATTCAAATGTATGGTTACGTTT
>JAIDTO010000112.1 GCA_029060625.1 Muribaculaceae bacterium
AATGCCACAACAGGAAGTATTGAAGGAGCTACTAACCTTCCATGGCCCCCACCGGTGCCTCTTGCAAATCTGCTTGAGGCTCGTCTTGGTCTCCCTGTCAAGGTAAACAATGATGCCAATGCCGCAGCAATAGGAGAGAAGGCTTATGGTGTGGCTGCCGGAATGAACGATTTCATTGTCCTCACACTCGGCACCGGCGTTGGAGGGGGTATTGTCTGCAATGGACATCTACTGAGTGGAGCTCGCGGTTTTGCCGGAGAACTTGGACATGTCACATTCCCCTTTGCTGCTGACCGTATCTGTGGTTGTGGACGCAAAGGATGCCTTGAGACTGTAGCGTCAGCACGAGGGATAGTTGAGACAGCCAGAAGAATGATGGCTGAATCAGATAAGGAAAGTACACTTAGAAGCATCCCTGCAGAAGAACTGACATCCAAAGCTATTGCTGAGGCTGCACTTGCAGGCGACGAACTGGCAAAAGAAGTCTATGACTTCACAGGAAAGTGTCTGGGCATAGCGGCTGCCGAATTTGCTGCTCTTACAGATCCTGAGGCCATAATACTCTTCGGTGGAGTTGCCAAAGCCGGCGACCTACTCGTAGATCCGATGCGTGAATCATTCGGAAAACATACGCTCCATCTCTATCGTGATAGGGTTCGATTCCTGATCTCTGCTCTTGAAGGTGCCAACGCCGCACTTGTCGGAGCCGCATCTCTACCACTGCTCTAAGTTTACAGTATACTTCTACAGGTAAGAAAACAAATGAAAAAGATAATAGATGTCATTGAGAGCCGGAAGAGTCCGTTTCTCTCTCTCGAGATTCTTCCTCCTTTGAAGGGAAACAGCATATATAAAGTGTTTGATATAATCGACAAACTTAAGAAATTCGATCCGCAGTTTGTCAATATCACATCTCATCATAGTGAATATATCTACAAACCACTTCCCAACGGCACACACCGCCGTGTAAGCGTCGTAAAGCGCCCCGGCACAGTGGCTATTGCTGCGGCAATACAGAACAGATATGGTCTCATTCCGGTTCCCCATATCATTTGTCGAGGATTCACAAAGGAGGAGACTGAATATGCACTTCTCGACCTTAATTTCTTAGGGATAAACAATCTTATGCTGCTCCGTGGCGATGACAAGAGGGAGTTCATTTCCGATACTGATAAGGAAAACTATCATGAACATGCCACCGATCTGCAGAATCAGATAAACCTTTTCAATAAAGGTATCGGACTCGATGATATGGCAATCCAAGGAATAGAGACCCCATTTTCCTATGGCATGGCTTGCTATCCGGAGAAACACGAGGAGGCTCCAAACATGGAGTCAGACATTCATTATCTGAAAATGAAAGTAGACAATGGTGCTGACTATCTGATAACCCAGATGTTCTACGATAACGATAAATATTTCAGTTTTGTCGATCGTTGTCGAGCTGAAGGTATCAATGTCCCAATTATTCCCGGTATTAAGCCTATTTACCGTAAGCCACAACTGACTGTCCTTCCTAAAGTGTTCCGTACAGACATTCCTGAGGCTCTTGCTTCTCAGATTCGAAATGCGGAAAGCGACCGCGATGTCAAGGAAATAGGAATTGACTGGTGTATAAAGCAGTGTGAAGAGCTTATTGAGAAAGGAGTGCCCGGAATTCACTTTTACACTATGGGAATTAGCGATGGCGTGGCGCGAATAGCTGAAAAAATATTTTGATCATGACTGCAATAGAGGATTTTAGAAAGATATTAAATCAACATGTGCTGGTGCTCGATGGGGCAATGGGCACAATGATTCAAAAATATGGTCTGACTGACAGTGATTTCAGAGGTGAAAGATTTGCACATCATAGTTCCTCACTTGTTGGATGCAATGATGTGTTGACTCTTACTCGTCCTGATATCATAAAGGCTATACATAAGGAATATCTGGATGCCGGAGCTGACATAATCAGCACAGACACCTTCAACGCCAATGCCATCTCTCTTGCAGACTATGACCTTCATGCAATTCCCGGACTTGTCAGGGAAATAAACAAAGCTGGTGCATCCTTAGCCCGTATGGCTGCCGAGGAGGCTCCTCGCCGTAAGTGGGGTGGTCGTCCTTTAGTTGCCGGGTCAGTTGGACCTACCAATAAATCTGCCACTATGAGTCCCGATGTCTCTGATCCTGCAGAGCGTAATGTGACTTTCGACGAATTGTATGAAGCCTACCATGATCAGATAGAGGGGCTTATTGATGGGGGAGCAGACATTATTCTTTTTGAGACTGTCTTCGATACTCTTAATTTAAAGGCAGGTCTTGACGCTGCCCACAATGTCATGGACAGCTGTGGAAAGATTCTTCCTATCATGATATCCGCAACTGTTTCAGACAAAAGCGGAAGGACACTGAGCGGACAGACTCTTCAGGCTTTCGCTACTTCTGTAGAAGAATATCCATACGTGGTGAGCCTGGGATTGAACTGCAGTTTTGGTCCGAAAGACATCATCCCTGCAGTGAAGGAACTTTCAAAATCTACCGGGCATTTCATCTCCACTCATCCTAATGCAGGCCTACCTGATGCTTTGGGTAAATATGACGTTACTCCGGAAAATTTCGTGGTGGAGATTTCCCCGCTTCTAAATGAAAATATTGTCAATATAGTGGGGGGATGTTGCGGCACAACCCCGGCTCATATTTCCGCTCTGCGAGAAGCTGCAGATAAGGCTCACCCATACATCCCTCATATGCTTGATAATGCTCTCCGCATTTCAGGCCTTGAAAGGGTAGAGGTCCGTCCTGAGAATAATTTTCTTGTGGTAGGAGAGAGGTGCAATGTGGCAGGCTCACGTAAGTTCCTTCGCTTGATAAAGGAGAAAAAATATGACGAAGCATTGAGCATTGCCGTGAAGCAAGTGGAGGATGGGGCAATGGTCTTGGATATAAACATGGACGATCCTTTGCTCGATGCCCCGGCTGAAATGACCCATTTCCTGAGACTATATGCCTCCGAACCGGATGTGGCAAAGGTCCCTGTGATGGTAGACTCCTCCGATTGGAATGTCGTGGAGTCTGCGCTCAAGAATCTTCAGGGTAAGTCTATTGTCAACTCCATTTCCCTCAAGGAAGGGGAAGAGGCTTTTATACGCAAGGCAATACGTATTCGCAAGCTGGGAGCCACAGTAATAGTGATGGCTTTCGATGAAAAAGGACAGGCCGATACATATGAAAGAAAGATTGAGGTATGCGAAAGAGCCTATCGTATTCTTACCGAACAATGTGGGTACGTCGGTGATGACATTATCTTCGATGTCAATGTGATGGCAGTAGCTACAGGCCTTGAGGAACATTCCCGGTATGGAATAGACTTTATTGAAGCCGTGAGATGGGTGAAAGAAAATCTCCCGGGAGCCCGTACGAGTGGCGGCATAAGCAATCTTTCCTTTGCTTTCAGAGGCAGAAATGCCTTGCGTGAGGCTATGCACACTGTGTTCCTTTATCATGCTATATCTGCAGGTCTTGATATGGCGATCATGAATCCTGCTTCGGCTCTCACTTATGATGAGATAGATCCTGAATTGCGTTCTTTGATTGAGGATGTAGTGCTTGCACGCAGTGTTGCCGCTTCTGATCTTTTGGCTGATTATGCCACCAAAGAAGTCGCTTCAAAAGGCAGCCAAGCAGCTTCTGCTGGGCGAGACTTGTCAGTCCCGGTCGCCCGACGCATTGAGGAGTCTATCATTGCAGGGCGTTCCGAACATATTGCAGAGGATCTGGATGAGCTATCCGGCTCGATGAAAGCTGTAGATATTGTCGAAGGTCCGCTTATGGACGGGATGAAGCGGGTCGGTGAACTGTTTGGGGAAGGAAAGATGTTTCTCCCCCAGGTTGTAAAGACCGCAAGGGTGATGAAAATGGCTGTAGACCATCTTGAGCCTTTATTGCTCGCCGATGCATCCAAATCTGATGGCAAGAAAGCCGGGAAGGTATTGCTTGCCACTGTCAAAGGGGATGTACACGACATCGGAAAGAATATAGTATCGATAGTGCTTGCATGCAATAATTTTGAGATTATCGATCTCGGTGTGATGGTCCCGGCTGAAGAAATTGTCAGGGTTGCGTTGGAAGAAAAGCCCGACATTATATGCCTGTCAGGACTCATTACTCCTTCCCTTGCTGAAATGGCGGCTACAGCAGAGGCTTTGCGTGATGCAGGCCTTGACACTCCTCTGCTCATTGGGGGAGCAACAACTTCACCCCTTCACACGGCTCTTAAGATAGCACCGGTCTATAATGGCCCGGTGATGCACATGAAAGATGCGTCACGCAATCCGGTAGCTGCCGCAGCTCTTCTCAATCCAAAAGAGAAAGATGCATTTATTGGAGAGATCAAAGAGCAGCAGGCTCGTTTGCGTGATTCATATTCTCGTGATTCCCAAAAAATTGTCAATATTGAGGAAGCCAGGGCTTTAGGTTTCCAAAACCGACCTGTGGCATATTCTTCGGTCATTCCAAAAGCCGGAGTTGGAAAGATGATTGTAAGAAGATTTTCTATCGAGGAGCTTGAGGGCTTCGTCAATTGGAAGATGCTTCTGCATGCCTGGGGCATTCATGGCAGTGGATGTGACTGTGGATGTTCGGATAATGTCGAGGCTATAAAACTCGTTGAGGATGCACGAAAATGTCTGCGCAGACTGTCTGAAAGCGGTAAATTTGATGGCTTTGGAATAGTCCGTATAGTTGAAGCCTCAGTATCGGGCGATGATATTGTTGTGGATGGTCGAGTCATCCCATTGCTTCGTCAGCAGACTGCAGGCTCAAAGCATCTGTCGCTATCAGACTATCTGAATCCTGAAGGTGATTACGTCGGTGTCTTTATGGCAGGTGCAGGTCGCTATATTGATGCCGAAAGAAGACGTTATGAAGAAGAGGGAGATTCCTATAAGGCATTGTTGCTCCAGTCATTGGCTGATCGCCTTGCTGAAGCCGCTTCCGAACTGTTGCATTATTATGTAAGAAAAGAGTATTGGGGATATGCTCCCGATGAGGAATTGGACACAAAGCGCATTTTACGTGGCGAATTCATAGGAATCCGCCCGGCTATGGGATATCCGATGCTCCCGGATCAACTGCTCAATCTCGAAATCTTCAATTTGTTGATGCCTGAGAGTGGCAGGAATGCAAAAGTCACAGAAAATGGAGCTATGCTTCCATCTTCGACCGTGAGCGGCCTTTACGTTTCACATCCCGATTCCCGATATTTAAATCTTGGTTGCGTTGGCGAGGATCAGATGGAAGATTATTCCAGGAGAAGAGGTCTGACTCTACAAAGAATAAAAGAAGTTCTAATCCAACAAACACCAGACTGATAATCTTTAACATAGCAATAAGTATTTGAAGTTAGAAATTTAGGAGCCGGATAAACTCTTCCCTGAGTGCCGGTTCCTTTTCAAATCTGCCGCAATAGTCAAATGTTGTGGTGCTACTGTCTTGCTTTTCTACTCCGCGCATTTTCATGCAAAGGTGTTCGGCATTGCAAGCCACAATCACCCCATCAGTAGGCATAGCCTCAGCGAGAAGACTGCATACTTGTGCTGTAAGCCTCTCCTGGACTTGAAGGCGACGTGCAAACGACTCCACTATTCGTGCAAGTTTTGATAGCCCTATCATTTTTCCTTTGGGAATATATCCTATTGTTATCTTTCCAAAGAAGGGGAGAATATGATGCTCACACATGCTGTAAAATTCAATGTCTTTTACAATCACAATCCTTGACCCTGCATGCTCAAAAATTGCTTTTCGTGCAATTTCAAGTGGTTTTTGATGGTAGCCCTGAGTTATATCCACGAGAGCTTTCGCTGCACGTTCAGGGGTTTTCAACAACCCTTCTCGTTCAGGATCTTCACCGATAAGACGGAGGATTTCCCTATAATGTCCGGCAATTTCGGCTATAAGTTTCTCATCGTGTTCTATTTTCATCATCTCACATTGATTTTTGACCTCACTACACGCATTTCCGAGCTGAAATTCGGAAATGAACGCTTGAGTTCATCCAGTGCTTTCTGGGCTTCTTCCTCATTGCGGAAGTTGCCTATTCTTGTATACCAGTTCGGGGCGTTTGAATAAGTGTACACTTGTCCTCTATATTTTGGGAAACGGGCTACAATAGCGTTTCCACGTGCTTTTGCTCGCGCTTCAAGAGAACTTTGGTTGCGTCCGTCACTGAACACTTGTATTCTGAATCCATTTCGCTGCGCGTTAGGATCCTTGACTTCTTTTTTCCTTACTGCAACTCCCGGATCTGTCAGAATCTTGTCAAGAAGCTCTTCATCAATTTCTATCACGACATTGCCGTTAGACTCAGCTTCTATGCGCTCTACAATATTCTCATATTCCGGGCCATCTGCATAAGCAGAAGATGCCCATCCCGACAGCATCGCTGCCGGGATAAGCGTCTTTAAATATGTGCTGAATTTGTATCTCATTAATCAAAAGCTTCTACGATTCCCATGAAGGAATCAGCCTTGAGGGCTGCGCCGCCGATGAGTCCACCGTCAACGTCGGGCTTTGCAAAGAGTTCCTTTGCATTTGAGGGCTTGCAGCTGCCACCGTAAAGGATCGAGGTGTTGTCAGCAAGTTCTTTGCCATATTTTGCAGCGATGACATTGCGGATGTGAGCATGCATGTCCTGAGCCTGGTCAGCTGTAGCAGTCTTGCCTGTGCCAATTGCCCATACCGGTTCGTAAGCGATCACGATCTTGGAGAAGTCTTCAGGTGAAAGGCTGAAAAGAGCTTCTACCTGACCTGCAACCACGTCATTGTATGTGCCGTTTTCGCGCTCTTCAAGCACCTCGCCTACACAGAAGATAGGGGTAAGACCATTGGCGAGAGCAAGCTTTGTCTTAGCAAGGAGCTGCTCATTGGTTTCGCCGAAATATTGGCGACGTTCGCTGTGACCGAGGATCACATGGGTTGCACCTGTGCTCTTCACCATAGGAGCGCTGACTTCGCCTGTATAGGCTCCGCTTTCATGCTCTGAGCAGTTCTCAGCACCGAGACCGAGGATGTCGGCATCAATTACTCCGTGTACTGAAGTGAGATGTGTAAAAGGAACGCAGATCACAACTTCGCAGTTAGCTTTCTTTGCCTTAAGGGCGCTGTTGACAGCATCGGCAAGTTCCACACCCTCGTCAAGAGTAGTGTTCATTTTCCAGTTGCCGGCTACAATATTCTTTCTCATTTTGATAATATTTTATTGTATCGTTAATGTTATTTCCGATTCAAAATGGATTCCTGACGTATTTGCAGCAATCCGTTTCAACACGCAAAATTAACAAATTCCATCCATAACTACA
>JAIDTO010000113.1 GCA_029060625.1 Muribaculaceae bacterium
GTGGTCTTCTTTCCAAGAAATGGTTTGTGAGGTCCCTTTTCACCCTTTGTAAACTCCGGCAATGATTTCTCCTGATCTTTAGCATCTTCAATAGATTCATCTTTCGAAAGAGTCTTGTCATTTCCGTTGTTCCAATCATACACGCTTTTCCATCCAGGTTCAGCTATTCGCTTGCCTGAAGTTTTGAACTCTATCTTGCCGGCTTTTCCCTTCACTTGCGTCTGGTCGTAGATACAATCCGGAAAGAAAACTGAAATAAAGCGTCGAGCCACGAGATCATATACTTCCCATTCCGGCTTCGAGAGCATTTGCGGAGGCATGCCTGTAGGAATGATGGCATGGTGGTCGGTCACTTTTGAGTTATCAAACACCTTGTTGCTTTTTTTCAGCTTTTTTCCGCGTATTGGTTTTAGTACTTCCTGATAATATCCCAGACCGTTAAGAATCTGCCCGCATTTAGGATATACATCATCGGTCAGATATGTTGTATCCACACGTGGATATGTCGTGAGCTTCTTTTCGTAGAGTGCTTGAATTGTCTTAAGCGTTTCATCTGCACTTAGACCATATTTCTTGTTGGCCTCAACTTGAAGGCTGGTCAGGTCGAAGAGCCTTGGAGGGGCTTCCTTTACTTTCTTTTTTGTTACCTCTGTTACTTCAAACTCGCTTTCAGCCGCTTCTTTAAGTTTCCCTTGTCCATCTTCCTCAGTCTTGAATGCTTTGACATTTGACGTAAATGTGACATCTCGGTAGAGCGTGCGCAGCTCATAGGTAGTGGTTGGCACAAAGTTTTCTATTTCCTTCTGCCTGTTCACTACGAGCGCGAGGGTAGGGGTCTGCACTCTCCCCACGGAGAGCACATTGTTTCTGCTATCATTCCTCTCTGCATATTTCAACGTGTAGAGTCTCGTTGCATTGATGCCAAGTATCCAATCACCAATAGCCCTGCAAAGCCCCGCTATATAAAGACTCTCAAGTTCTTTTTGCGGTCTTAGATGCTCAAATCCTTCCCGGATCGACTCGTCAGTCAGAGATGAGATCCATAGCCGCTCTACCGGTTTGTCGCAACCGGCTTTCTGCATCACCCATCTCTGTATCAACTCTCCTTCCTGTCCGGCATCACCGCAGTTTATCACCTTCTCACATTTTTTGATAAGGCGCTCTATGACCTCAAACTGGTGCTGAATCCCTTTGTCATCTTTCAGCTTGATGCCAAATCGTTCCGGAATCATGGGGAGAGCAGAAAGCGACCATCGTTTCCAGTCAGGAGTGTAGTCGGCGGGATCTTTCAACTCACAGAGATGACCGAATGTCCAGGTGACGCAATAATTGCCACCTTCAAAATATCCGTCTCTCCTTATGTCTGCGCCAACTATCTTGGCTATGTCCGCTCCTACACTGGGTTTCTCTGTGATGCAAAGGATCATGGTCGCTTCTGTTGTTCTTTTTTAGATATATTGATTTTGTTTAGATATATTGATTTTGTCGTAAAACGTAAAACGGAAAACGTAAAACGCGCTTCTTATTTTTCAAGTTTTTTTGCCTCTTCCCAGATCTCATCCATCTCAGCCAGTGTCATATCTTTGAGGCTTCGTCCCAATTCTTTTGCTTTTGCCTCAAGATAGTTGAAACGTCTGATAAATTTCCTGTTAGTGAGTTCAAGCGCGTTCTCAGGCACGACATTATAAAGTCTGGCAGCATTTACAATGGAGAAGAAGAGGTCGCCAAATTCTTTTTCTGTCCCTTCTTTGTTGCCGGCATTGATTTCAGTCTCTACCTCAGAAATCTCTTCCTTCACTTTGTCCCACACCTGTGATGGATTATCCCAATCAAACCCAACATGAGCAGCCTTTTCCTGGATTCGATATGCCTTTACAAGCGCGGGCAGAGCCGACGGCACTCCTGATAGCACTGTCTTGTTGCCATCCTTCTCTTTAAGTTTTATCTGCTCCCAGTTGTCGGCAACTGCGTCTGCAGTGTCGGCTTTAACTTCTCCATATATATGCGGATGTCGGAATATCAACTTGTCGGTAAGGGCATTGCATACATCAGCAATATCAAATTGCTCTCTTTCATCTGCTATCTTACTGTAGAATGCCACATGCAGCAGAACATCGCCAAGCTCTTTCTTTATGTTTGGCACATCATCGCCCATCAATGCATCACATAGTTCATACACCTCTTCGATGGTGTTCGGACGAAGTGACTCATTGGTCTGTTTTCTGTCCCACGGACATTTTTCCCGAAGTGTGTCAAGCACATCGAGAAGCCGGCCGAAAGCCTCTATTTTTTCCTCTCTTGAATGCATAAGGTTCTTACATATTAAAAAATCCACGTAGGAAATAAAGAATTATACTGCAAAATTACTAAAAATTCGGCAAAAATTGCTATCTTTGCCTTTTGAAATCTATCGGAGGATGCTATTTTTGACTGATTGCTTCCTTTTCTTGATGCTCATTTGAGTGTTATGGTGATAGTAAATAAATGATAATTAATGGATAAAATATTAGATACGAGAAAAGTTGACAAATTCGATAAGCTTCTTGATGAGGTTTCGTCGATTGTTTTGACGTGTCATGTCCGTCCGGATGGAGACGCTATCGGAAGCACTCTCGGTTGGATGCATCTTCTTGAGCGCTTAGGCAAGTCGGTTGTTGTAGTAGTGCCCGACAATGCTCCGAAATCACTTTCTTTTCTTCCTGGCTTCGATCGTATGGCTGTATTCACTCGCCATGAGGAATATTGTGAGAAGCTTTTCAAAGAGGCAGAGCTGGTGATTTGTTGCGATTTCAATCAGCCGTCACGTTTAGATCGTATGCAGAGGCTCTTGGATGAGTGTCTATGTCCGAAAGTGCTTATTGATCATCATGTGGAGCCATCTCCTTTTGCCGATATCCTCTTCTCTTTTCCTGACATGTCGAGCACATGTGAGCTCTCTTTCAGGATAATGGCAGAGCTTGGTCTTTATTCTGAAATCAATCTTGAGGCTGCCACATGCATCCTCACAGGAATGATAACAGATACAAAGAACTTCACGGTCAATTGTAAGAGCCCGGATATTTATGAGATCTTGCAACGATTGCTTGAGAAAGGATGCGATAAAAATCGCATTGTGCGTTTGGCTCTAATGGAGAAGAGCTATGGTGCCATGATGCTCGAGGCTTATGCTCTGTCACGAAAACTTGAGATTTTTCCGGAATATCATGGTTCCATAATCTGTCTTGATAAAGAGGAGTGTGAGAGATTCCACTATGAAAAAGGTGATACAGAAGGCATAGTCAATCGTCCCACCGAGATACGTGGAGTCACTTTTAGCTTTTTCCTCCGTGAAGATTCCGATTGTGTGAAGGTTTCCGCCAGAAGTGTGATGGATTTCCCTGTCAATGCGATGTGTAAGGATATTTTTGGCGGAGGGGGCCATGTCATGGCTGCTGGAGCTGAATTCTATGGTTCGCTTTCAGATTGCAGGAAGATGCTCATAGAGTCATTCCCAAAATATGCCCATTATCTTAAGGGGCGCACCGAGAAACTTGATTATTTTGAAGTGAAGGATTCTAATAATAATGATTAATGCACTTAATATTGGTAATTTAAGTATTATGAAAATAAAATCGAAATATTCTTTTTCAATAATTGTGATGATGATGCTCCTTGTTGTTTCTTGCAGCAAGACGGAAAGCTATTCCGATCTTCTGAAGAAGGAGCAGAAGGCAAGCAACTGGTTTCTGGCTCAGCAAAGGGTATGCAATGAGATCCCTGCCGACAGCGTCTTCAAAGTAGGTCCGGATGCTCCATATTATCGTATGGATGATGATGGCTATATCTATATGCAGGTGCTCAAAGTCGGTGACCGGGAACTGCCCAAGTCAGGCGCGACTGTCTATTTTACATTCTCCAGATATAATATCGAGACGATGTATAATAATAACACTCTTGATATAGAAGCTGCGGAAAGTAATCAAGATAATTTTCTAACTTCTGTAGGAAATACATATTTTATTTTCAACAACTATAGCGTAAACTCTTCTGCTACTTATGGTTCTGGTATTCAGCTACCACTCAGTTATCTTGGCTATAATTCAGAAGTTAACATTGTGCTTAAGTCTTATTATGGGTTCTCAACTGAAAACACCACCTGTATACCATATCTTGTCAATGTTCGCTACTTCAAGGCTGAATATTAATAACTGAATAATGAAATAAATAATCAACTAAACTACCCCACATATGAGTCTAATTAAATCTATCTCCGGCATCCGCGGCACAATCGGTGGCCATAACGGTGATGGTCTCGGAGGAGTTGATATCGTAAAGTTTACTGCGGCTTATGCCCAGCATATAAAAAATGTCAACGGTGGTAAAGCCGGTAAGATAGTTGTCGGAAGGGATGCCAGAATATCCGGCCCAATGGTTTCGCATTTGGTTGTCGGCACATTGATGGCTATGGGTTTCGATGTTATCAATATCGGGCTTGCTACGACTCCGACTACCGAACTCGCTGTTGTAGGGGAATGCGCAGATGGTGGCATAATTCTTACAGCGAGTCATAATCCTATTCAGTGGAATGCTCTTAAGCTTCTTGACAGCAATGGTGAGTTCTTGACTGATGAGGCTGGCAAGGAAGTAATCAGAATTGCTGAAGAGGGAGCTTTTGTTTTTGCCGATGTGATGGATCTTGGCTCTGAATATGTCAACGATACTTGGGGCGAACGTCATATCGACATGGTAAAAGCCTTGCGTCTTGTCGATGTTGATGCTATTGAAAAGGCCGATTTTACTGTAGCTGTTGATGCAGTGAATTCTGTAGGTGGAATTGTGATACCTCGTTTGCTTAAGGCTCTTGGCGTGAAGAATGTCATAGAACTCAATTGTGAGGCTAATGGCCATTTTGCTCATACTCCGGAGCCTATCCCTGAGAACCTGACTCAGATAGCAGATCTTATGAAGTCCGGTAAGGCAGATGTCGGTTTCGTTGTTGACCCGGATGTGGATCGCCTTGCCATAGTAATGGAAAATGGTGAGATGTTTGTAGAGGAATATACACTTGTAGCTGTGGCTGATTATATTCTTTCTCACACTCCCGGTTCCACTGTTTCAAACCTCAGTAGCTCTCGTGCTCTTCGTGATGTGACACGTCGACACGGCTGCGAATATAATGCTGCTGCGGTAGGAGAGGTGAATGTGGTGGCTAAAATGAAGGAGACTGGAGCTGTCATCGGCGGTGAAGGTAACGGAGGTGTGATCTATCCTGAGCTTCACTATGGTCGTGATGCCCTCGTGGGAGTGGCAATATTCCTCACGTTGCTTGCCAAGTCAGGAAAGAAAGTGTCTGAATTGAAGCAGACTTATCCCCCTTATCAAATAGCAAAAAATAAAATCCAGCTTACTCCCGACATCGACGTTGACGCTATTCTTTTAGCAGTGAAAGAAAAGTTTGCCGGTTGCGACATCACTGATATTGATGGAGTGAAGATCGACTTTCCTGAGTCATGGGTACACTTGCGTAAATCCAACACAGAGCCGATCATTCGTATCTATAGTGAAGCTGAGACTATGGAAAAGGCAGAGAAACTTGCAGAAGAAATTAAAACCGTAATAGCATCCCTCTAAATATTCTGCATTGTATTAAGATATGTTAAAGAAATTCTTTCTCAATCTCCTTTCCTCTTTTGTCGGTGCATGGATAGCTATGGTGCTGTTCTGCGTTGTTGCTGTGTTTGTTGTCATTGGAGTAATAGCTCGTCTGGGTGGCGACGATGATGCAAAGCCGACAAAGGTCAGCTCTGATTCTGTCTTGGTCCTCGATCTTTCGGGTACTATAATTGAAACCCCAGAAACCGGTCAAATCGATTTTCTCTCGCTGGCTACGGGTGAAGGTGTGGAGTCGCCGACTGCACTCAATATTCTCATAGATGGTATTCGGGAAGGCAAAGAGTCTGGCGATATCAAGGCTATGTATATCAAGTGTGGTCACCCGATTGCTTCTCCCGCCACTCTCAATGCTGTCCGTATGGCTGTGGCTGATTTCAAGAAGAGCGGAAAGAAAGTTTATGCTTATGCCGATGCTATGACTATGGGCGACTATTTCGTAGCATCACAAGCAGATAGCCTTTTCCTCAATCCCGGTGGAATGTTGGAGGTTTCCGGTCTTGGTGGCACCACTCTTTTCTATAAGGATTTCCTCGATAAGATTGGTGTGAAGATGACTCTTGTCAAAGTGGGCACCTTCAAATCTGCTGCCGAACCTTATATATCAAATCAGATGAGTGCTCCTGCTCGTGCTCAGCTTGATACACTCTACGGAAATATGTGGAGCTATATCGGTAAGGCTGTGGCAGATGGGCGCAAGTCTCTAAATGCCGGCTCAATGAATAAGGCAGCTAATGAGTTCATCGTGTTCCAACCCTCGTCACAAGTTCTTGAGCAAGGATATGTAGATAGGCTTGTATATGAACGTCAAGTTGATGATATAGTTGGTCGCCTTGTAGGAAAGGAGGGCAAGAAAGTGAAGTACTTTACTCCTGAGACTCTTTCAGAGAATTCTAAATGGGGAAAGGAATATGGCAGCAAGAGGAAAGTTGCAGTGCTTTATGCTACCGGTGAGATTCAGGAATATTCCAGGAGCGGAATAGACTGCTATAAGCTTGTGCCTCAGATTACACAATTAGCCGACGATGATGACGTAAAGGCTCTTGTGCTTCGTGTCAATTCTCCCGGTGGTTCTGTCTTCGGTAGCGAGCAGATTGGTGAGGCTCTCGATTATTTTAAATCTAAAGGCAAACCGTTTATTGTTTCCATGGGTGATTATGCAGCCTCCGGCGGCTATTGGATATCCTGCACCGCTGATCAGATCTATGCTGATCCTCTCACTATCACAGGTTCTATCGGCATCTTTGGTCTTTTCCCATCAGCTGAAGGTCTCGTAAAGAAACTGGGCATTACGCCTCAGACCGTCAGCACTAATCCCGGAAAGGACATTTCTCTTTTCTATGATCCTGCTGAAGAACAACTTGCGGTGCTCCAGACATATATTAATGATGGCTACTCCCGCTTTGTCAAAAGGGTTGCAAAAGGCAGGAAGATGAAAGAGGAGAGGGTGCGTCAGATTGCTGAGGGGCGTGTCTATGATGCCGGACAAGCACTAAAACTGAAGCTGGTTGACAAACTGGGTTCTCTCGATGATGCGATAGCATATGCGGTGAAAGAGGCCGGTCTTGAAGATGATAAATATGGAGTGGCTGTCTATCCAAAATATAAGCCTGATTTCCTCGACATTTTGAAATCTCAGGGGTTAGATCAGTTAAATCAGCAGATCTCTAAGATATCTGGTGAGCATCCGGAGTCGGTTATTATTTATGAGACTTCTAAGCTGCTTCGTCGTTCGCCATGGCAGGCACGTATGACTCCACTTTCTGTAAGTTTTAATTGATATTGACATCTTTTATGGCTACGCTCGACAAATATTTGAGATACGTATTGACTCCTTTTTCTTGGCTTTATGGATTTGGGGTCTACGTAAGAAATAAGTTGTTTGACTGGGGAATATTGAAGGAGGTTTCTTTCGATATTCCCGTTGTCGGCGTCGGCAATATCACTGTCGGTGGCACAGGAAAGACACCTCATGTGGAGTATATTCTCGAGTGCTTGAGATATAAGCGCAATATAGCGGTCTTGAGTCGTGGCTATAAGCGTAAGACACGTGGCTTTATTGTGGCATCAGCCAAGAGCACTCCGGATAGTATCGGCGATGAGCCATTGCAGATTTATGAGAAATTTGGAGGAACTGTAAAGGTCGCAGTGTGTGAGAGCAGGGTAAAAGGTGTAAGGGAACTTATTAGGCAGTTTCCTAAGCTTGACCTGATAGTGCTCGATGATTCTTTTCAGCATCGCTATATCAAGCCCAAGGTGAACATTATGCTTATGGATTATTCACGTCCGGTTTATTCCGACGATATTCTTCCTTTAGGACGCATGCGTGAAAGCAGCCATGCAAAATATCGTGCCGACATGGTAATCACCACAAAATGTCCGGCAGATGTTTCTGCCCTCGACATGCGTTTGGTGTCAAAGCATTTGGAGCTCTTGCCTTACCAGAAACTCTATTTCTCTACATTTGTCTATGGTGGGCTCATTCCTGTTTTCCCTGACGACTGCACAGATCGCGTCTTATTGAATGATATATCCGAAGAGGATTCTGTGATTCTTCTCACCGGTGTGGCTAATCCCCGACCTTTTGTCAATCATTTTAGATCCTTCCCATTTAAGAAAAAGGTTCTTCATTTTCCGGATCATCATGATTTCAAGAAGTCGGACTTGCATGAAATCTTGAACAAGTTCAAAGCTCTATCCGGGCAGCGAAAGTTCATTATCACAACGGAGAAGGATGCTGTCCGCATAAGCCACAACCCTTACTTCCCGGTCGAAATCAGACCCTATATTTTCTATATTCCTATTGGCGTGCGAATGCTTGAGACCAATTTTGGATATGACTTTGTGCCGGATCTGCTGCAAGCGATAGAAAGATGAAACAGCCGGGTAAACATTCTTTCTGTTTTCCGCGTTTGCTTTTTGAATGAGGTTACCACACTGTATTACGTAAAAACGAATTAAAATCAAATACGATGGAAAAAACTATGTTAGACAAAATCAAGGAGACTTCTTCATTCATTCGTGGAAAAGTATCCGAACTCCCTGATGTTGCGGTTATTCTTGGTTCAGGCCTTGGAAATCTTGCCGATAAAATGGAAGTAACTGCTGAAATTGACTATCATGATATACCAAATTTCCCGGTCTCTACCGTTGCCGGACATGCAGGTAAATTAATTTTTGGCACACTGGGCGGGAAATATATTATGGCCATGAAGGGTCGCTTTCATTACTATGAAGGCTACGATATGAAACAGGTCACTTTTCCTGTTCGCGTTATGAAGGATCTTGGTGTGAAGACTCTTTTCGTTAGCAATGCTGCAGGTGGGATGAACAAGGAATTTCGTGTTGGAGACGTGATGGTCATAACTGATCACATTAATCTTTTCCCTGAGAATCCTCTTCGTGGCAAAAATTATGAGGAACTTGGCACTCGCTTCCCTGCAATGACAGAAGCCTACAAGAAATATCTCGTGAAGAATGCTGATGAGATTGCAGATGCTGAAGGCCTTCGCTTGATGCATGGTGTCTATGTTGGCACTCCCGGTCCCACTTTTGAAACTCCTGCAGAATACGAATATTTTCGTATTATAGGTGGTGATGCTGTTGGAATGTCGACAGTCCCGGAAGTAATTGTAGCCAACCATGCCGGTATGGATGTCTTTGGCCTTTCTGTTATCACTGACCTTGGCGGTAAGGATGTCGACTATGTCCCGACCCATGAAGAAGTGCAACAGGCTGCCGAGACTGCTTCCCCTGTCATGGTCAAGCTTATCACAGAAATGCTTCGTAAACTCTAATTTCTCATCGCGAAAACGTAAAACGTAAAACGTACAACGTAAATCGTATGGCAGAAATATCAGATTTAGGTGAGTTCGGTCTTATTGATCGCCTCACTGCCAATTTCCCTTTGCGCAACAAGTCGTCAATATATGGAGTTGGCGATGATGCGGCAATTTTAAATTTTGCTGATCAGGATGTGCTTGTGACGACTGATCTTCTTCTCGAAGGTATACATTTCGACTTGAGATATGTTCCTCTCAAGCATCTCGGCTATAAGTCTGCGATTGTCAATTTCAGCGACATATATGCTATGGGTGGAACTCCTAAGCAAATCACAGTATCTCTCGGTGTATCCAGCCGTTTTTCCGTTGAGCACATCGACACTCTTTATGAAGGTATACGTACAGCTTGCGAGATGTATGGCGTCGACCTTGTTGGCGGCGACACTTCAGCTTCTGTCACTGGCCTCGTGATAAGTATTACTTGTATAGGCGAATGTGAGAAGGGTAAGGAGATACGTCGAGATGGTGCAAAACCGACCGATCTTATATGTGTGTCGGGCGATTTAGGGGCTGCTTACATGGGGCTTCAGCTCCTTGAGCGTGAAAACCGCGTAAGTGCTTCTGCTGGAAAGGATTTCCAACCTGATTTCTCTGGAAAGGAATATATACTTGAGCGCCAGCTTAAGCCTGAAGCTCGGAAAGACATTATCGAAGCACTTCGCAAAGAGGATATTCATCCTACCTCAATGATGGATGTAAGCGATGGCCTTTCTTCTGAATTGCTTCATATTTGTAAGAAATCGAATACAGGATGTCGTGTATATGAGGATAAGATTCCTATCGACTATCAAACTGCCCTAATGGCTGAAGAGCTTAACATGAATCTTATCACAGCTGCTATGAATGGTGGTGAGGATTATGAGCTTCTTTTCACTGTCCCGCTTACGGATCATGACCGTATTGAGAATATCAAAGGGGTGAAAATGATAGGCTACATCACTGCTCCGGAACTCGGGTGTGCTATGATCACACGCGATGGCCAGGAATTCCCTCTAAAGGCTCAGGGTTGGAATGCCTTCACCCAAAATCAGTGATACTCTACTTCCAATGTCTCATAGGGACGCACGCCTCGTGCGTCCTTAAATATTTTGTCTTAACTCATCAAAACGTCATTTTGTATTATTTAACAGTAATTTTGCCCTGATTACGAAAGTAAAGTGTTAAATTTGCAAGTGATTTATGAATAAGGATTTTCGGATAGTGTCATCTTTCCGGAAGCTTACTAAAGAAATTTATACAGAAAACAACTGAAGCCCGTATGGAACAGACAGTTAATATTCGCGAACTCAATGATCGCATCGCTGCAAAAAGCAATTTCCTCAGTATGATCCGCAATGGAATGGATCAGCGTATTGTCGGACAGAAACATCTTGTAGATTCTCTTCTTATCGCCCTTCTTTGTAATGGCCACGTTCTTCTTGAGGGTGTCCCCGGCTTGGCAAAGACTCTTGCTATCAAGACTCTCGCAAGTATTGTAGATGCTAAATATTCACGTATCCAGTTCACCCCCGACCTTCTCCCAGCAGATGTAATAGGTACTCTTATCTATAGCGTGAAGAAGGAGCAGTTTGAGGTAAAGAAAGGTCCAATTTTTGCTAATTTCGTTCTTGCTGATGAGATCAACCGTGCTCCGGCAAAGGTTCAGAGTGCACTTCTTGAGGCTATGCAGGAACGTCAGGTCACTATTGGTGAGCAGACATTCCCTCTTGATCGTCCTTTCCTTGTTATGGCTACTCAGAACCCGATCGAGCAGGAAGGTACTTATCCGCTTCCGGAAGCGCAGACCGACCGTTTCCTTCTTAAGGTAATTATCGGTTATCCTACCAAGCAGGAGGAGAAGTTGATTATCCGTCAGAATATCCGCGGTGCACTCGACGATGTCAGGGCGGTGGTTTCCACACAAGACGTTTTGGAGATTCAAAAACTGGTTCGCGAGATCTACATCGACGAAAAGATCGAAAACTACATAGTTGATATCGTTTTCGCCACTCGTAATCCTGAGGCTGCAGGCTTGAAAGATCTTGAAGGTATCATCGCTTATGGAGCTTCTCCACGTGCCTCAATCTCTCTTGCTCTTGCTTCTCGCGCTTATGCATTCCTGCAGGGTAGGGGATACGTTATTCCCGAGGATGTTCGTGCTGTTTGTCATGATGTGATGCGTCATCGTATTGGTCTCACTTATGAAGCCGAAGCCAATAATATTTCAGCCGACGAAATCATTTCGAGCATACTTGACAAAGTCCAGGTTCCCTAATTACGTAAAAACGTAAAACGTACAACGTACAACGCATAATGGATTCAAAGGAACTTCTCAAGAAAGTACGCAAAATTGAAATAAAGTCTCGTGGACTCTCCAACAATATCTTTGCTGGAGAGTACCACACTGCCTTCAAAGGCAGGGGTATGATGTTTTCTGAGGTAAGGGAATATCAGCCCGGCGATGATGTGCGGGATATTGATTGGAATGTTACGGCACGTCACAACAAACCGTATGTAAAGGTCTACGAAGAAGAACGTGAGCTTACCGTGATGTTGCTTGTCGATGTAAGCGGTAGTCGCGATTTTGGGGCCGTAGGTCAGGTGAAACGTGAGTTCATTGCTGAAATTGCCGCTACTCTCGCCTTTTCATCCATTCAAAACAATGATAAGGTCGGTGTGATTTTCTTCAGCGATAAGGTTGAGAAATTTATTCCCCCTCAGAAAGGTCGTAAGCACATTCTTTTTATTATCCGGGAAATTATTGACTTCAAGCCTGAGCATCGTTCCACCGATCTTAATGCCCCTCTTGTCTTCATGACCAATGCCCTGAAGAAACGTTGCTCTGCATTTCTGCTCAGTGATTTTATTGATTCCCACGACTATTTTAAGTCGCTATCAATTGCTAATCATAAGCATGATGTGGCTGCTATTCAGGTCTATGATAAGCGCGATGCAAAGATGCCTGATGTAGGTCTGGTGCGTCTTCAAGATCTGGAGACTGGTCGTGATCTTTGGCTCGACACTTCCTCAAAAAGTGTGCGCAAGGCATATGATAAGGCTTGGTATGAACGGCAACAGAAATTTTCTTCCACTACTGCCAGGTGTGGTGTAGATTCTGTCTCTGTGGCCACTGATGAAGACTATGTAAAGGCTTTGATTGCCCTATTCCGTAGGCGTGGATGATTTTTAGTATTAGATCGTTATGATTCATTCGATTTATAAATATTTGGCTATCTTTGTTTTTGCCGTAGTGTGTCACTCTCACTCGTTTGCCGATGTGAAAGTGACTGCTTCTCTCGACTCTGCATCAATACTGATGGGTCGTGTTGACACTCTTCGGTTGTTTGTGGAGCGTGATGCGGATCGGCAGGGTGTGTTTCCGTTGTTCAATAAGATGAACGCCGGTGGATATGTCACGCTTATAGGCGATACTGTCGAACTCGGTGTGCCACGCATGGATACCGTGAAGCGTGAGGGATCAAGAATCACAGAGCGATTTGTAGTCCCTGTGCAAGTTTTTGATTCCGGATTCTATAAGCTTCCTCCTTTCGTATATATATCAGCTTCAGATTCCGTCGCTTCAAATCAAGTTGAGCTGACTGTCGTTCCTGTAAAAGTCGGTGAAAATGATGCCATTTCTGATTATAAGGATATCACTGATCCATCAGACCGCTCGTTCTGGGATTGGATGCCCGATTGGCTTTATGATCTATGGTGGATGTGGTTGCTTCTGATTATTGCCATTGCCGCTGCTGTATATTTCGGAGGGAAATATCGCAAGACAGGTAAGTTTATCACCCTTCCTGAAAAACCTCAGCCTAAGCCATGGACAATTGCCTTGGATCGTCTGGAGCAGTTGAAGGCGAAAAACTTGTGGGAAAACGGCATGGAAAAAGAGTATTTCACTGAGCTGACAGATATCCTTCGCGATTATCTTTACAGACGGTTTGGTATCAATGCTATGGAGATGACCTCGCGCCAGATAATGCAGACTCTTGCATCTCAGACTGATGTCAAGGATAAGCGTGCTTACGTCCGTAAGATTCTTGATGTGGCTGATTTTGTTAAGTTTGCTAAAGTTCGTCCTCTTCCCGCTGATAATGTTGAGGCTTATGAAAACGCACTTAATTTCGTGAAGGAGACCGTCATCACTGAGCCGGAGAAGACTGAAGGTGAAAATGCTGATGGTGTTTCTGCCTCCAATGAAAAGAAAGGAGGTGACCGATGAAATTCCTTCATCCCGGAATGCTGTGGTTGCTTCTGCTCCTTGTCCCTCTTATTGTATGGTATGTCATCAAGCATAAGAGTGCAAATCCCTCTTTGGGTGTATCTTCCCTGCAACCCTTTCTTAAGTTTGGAAACTCATGGAAAGTTTGGATCATACATCTTTGCTTTGCATTGCGTCTTGTCTGTATTGCTGCGATAATTGTCGCGCTTGCTCGTCCGCAGACCTACGACAGCCTCAAGAATTCACGTATACTTGGCACTGATATTATCCTGGCTATGGACATTTCTGGCTCTATGTCAGCAACGGACTTTAAACCGAATCGTTTCATGGCAGCAAAAGATGTTGCTACATCTTTTGTTAATTCCCGTCCTAACGACAATATGGGTCTGGTAGTTTTTGCCGGTGAGTCCTTGTCGCTTATGCCTCTGACCAACGACCGCGCGGCACTCATTAATGCAATTGCCAATGTCGATATGGGCGACCTTAATGATGGCACTGCTATTGGTGATGGCCTCACAAGTGCGATAAATCGTATTTCGCAGGGAAAGGCAAAGTCAAAGAGTATTATTCTGCTCACAGATGGTAGTAATAATGCCGGTGATGTCCCTCCTGTCACTGCTGCGCAGATAGCCAAGCAGAAAGGTATAAAGATCTACACCATTGGTGTCGGCACCAACGGTAAGATGCAGATTGCCGACCCATATGGTTTTTCGACTACCACTCTCGAGACAAAGATCGATGAGCCCTTGCTTAAGAATATGGCAAAGATGACGGGAGGTAAATATTTCCGTGCCAAAGACGAGCGCATGCTTAAGCAGGTCTTTGAAGAAATTGATTCTTTGGAGAAGTCAAGTATAGATGTCAATTCAGTCACTCTTACTCAGGAGGAATTCATGCCTTGGCTTTGGCTCGCATTCTCGGCACTTGCGCTTTCGCTTTTGCTTCGTTACACAATCATTAGAAGAATACCGTAATGTTTACGTTTGCATATCCAGCTTTACTTGTTCTTTTGTTGGCAGTGCCTATTGTGGTATTGCTCTATTTTCTTGCACGCTTTGCGAGGAAAAAGAAACTTGCAAGATTTGGCAATTCGGAATCTCTTAAGGATCTGATGCCTGAGGTATCTAAATATAAGCCCCCGTTGAAACTTGCCCTTGAGGCTGGGGCATTGGCATTTCTTGCGTTGGCTCTTTGCCGCCCCTGGGGTGGAGTGCACTCTTCCAAGTCGGAAAAGGAAGGGATAGAGGTTGTCATAGCTGTCGATGTGTCAAACTCTATGCTTGCCTCTTCTACATCAGATAATTCTGGAACTTCAAGGATGCGTGCTGCAAAGCTTGTGCTTGAAAAGCTTATCAATCGTCTTGACAACGATCGCGTCGGACTTATTGTATATGCGGAAGATGCTTATACTCTTATCCCTGTCACGAGCGACTATGTGTCTGCAAAACTTTTTCTCAATTCAATAGATCCTTCTCAATATGATAATCAAGGCACCAATATTGGCGCTGCGATCGACCGGGCAGTGAAGTCTTTCAGTGCTGATGATAATATCGGGAAGTCGATCGTGCTTATTACTGATGCTGAAGAGCTCGATGATGAGGCAGGAGCTGTTGAAGCTGCACGTCAGGCTAAGAAGAATCATATTCAGCTTAATGTCGTCGGCGTTGGTTCTCCTACACCTGTGCGCATTCCTACGTCTTCAGGTCCTATGATTAATCCTGAGACTGGAATGCCCGTAGAGACTGCTCTTGATGAGAATCTTGCGGCCCGCATAGCTGGGGCTGGTGATGGTATATATGTGAACGCATCAAATCCTGATGCTCTTAACGAACTCGAAAAACAGATGGATACCGTGAAGAAGTCTGCTCTTGAGACAAATGCCTATGCTGTACACGATGAATTATTCACGATTTTCGGCTGGATAGCTCTCGTTCTGCTATTTATTGATGTGTTTATCCTTGACCGTAAGATCAGATGGCTTGATAAGATTACTTTCTTCAAGAAGGAGACTGCTGTTATATTGCTCATTGCATGCTCTGCAGCTTGTGCGTTTGATGCCTCCGCTACCACCAATCGTCAGGAACGACGCCTGGTCACTCAAGGCAACGAACTTTTCCGCGGAGGAAATTATCTTGAAGCTGCAGAGAAATATCAGCAAGCTTTGAAAGTTGAGCCGGAATCTAAAGAAGCTCTCTATAATCTTGGGCTTACATATATCAGGCGTGCCAATGCCGCTCAGTCAGATTCCTTGAAGCAGCAGTTGGTGAAGGCTGGTGCTGAGGCTATGCAGGCTGTCGCTCAAGTGATGAAAGAGAAACCTGATCTTGCAGCTGATGCCATCTTCAATCTTGGCAACATAGCTTTCAATTCTGAAGATTATGCCCAGGCTGTGCAGATGTATAAGCAGTCTCTACGAATCCGTCCGGAAGATGAGAAAACCCGCAGAAATCTTCGTATAGCACAGAAGAAACTTCAAAATCAGGATCAAGATAATAATCAAGATCAAGACAAGGATCAGGATCAAGATAAAGACCAGAATCAAGACCAAAATAAAGACCAGAACCAAGATCAGAATAAAGACCAAGATCAGAATCAACAGCAGAATCAGGATCAACAGCAACAGCAGCAACAGCAACCTGAAATTAATCCCCAATCTGCCGAGCAGATTCTGAAGGCAATGGAGAATAAGGAAAATCAGACCCGAGCTCGTGTTAATAAAAATGGCCAGGAAGCTGTAGGTCGTAGCAAAAACACCAAGCGCTGGTAATTCTTTCTCCCCCTCTTGATCCTTAACTCTCGACTCTTAACCCTTGACTCTTAACTCTTAACTCTTGACTCTTGACTCTTGACTCTTGACTCTTGACTCTCCGCCCTCCACTCTTAACCAAATACTTTATGACCCAATTTAGAAGATACATATTCAGCCTATTGTTGATTGCTCTATCATTATCTGCCGCAGCAGCTGGAAAATTCCAGTTGTCGGTCTCTACTCAGACCGGTGGCGATGATATTGAAGTAGGGGAGCAGTTCTATGTCTATATGAAACTCGACAATTTGGAAGGCGAACCCTCTGCTCCCGATGTCCCTGGTGCTGTAGTGAAATATTTCACTTTGAGCAGTCAATCCTCATCAATGTCAAGTATTAACGGCAAGGTGACTCGTTCCAGCTCGCGTACATATGTAGCTACTTGCTCTGCTTCTAAGGAAGGGTCTTTTTCTATCGGTCCTTTTACTGTGGATGGAGTAAGCAGTAATAAGGCTTCATATAAGATTGTGAAGTCTGGCACCGGATCTCTCTCTAAACTTCAGCAACGTCAACGCCAACAGCAGCAACAGCAGCAGGCTGCGGCATCTCAGATGCCTGATGATGAAAATGAGGGTCCTAAGTTTATCGGAAAGGGCAATGAAAAGCTATTCCTCAAGGCTTCCGTCTCGAAGTCGACAGCTTATGAACAGGAGGCCTTGGTTTATACAGTAAAGCTTTATTCCTCGTATGCTCCTATCAAATTTATTGGTGCTACTGAGGCCCCTAAATTTGATGGATTCGTTGTTGAAGAGTCTGATGAGACTTCAAAGTCACTTCATTATGAGACATATAATGGTCAGGAATATGCCACTGCCATTATCGCCAGATATATAATATTCCCTCAAATGACTGGTGAGCTTACCATCAAGGGGAATACCTACACTGTCAGCACCGACGAGCAGGAGTATTATGATGATCCTTATTTCCGTATGCTGACTGTCCGTAGGCCAATCCAGCTGAATGTGACCCCTAACGATCTGGTGATTGATGTTAAGGCTCTCCCGACCCCTCAGCCTGCTGATTTCTCCGGTGGTGTAGGTCAGTTCTCGATTTCATCTTCACTTCCTTCTGCTTCCTTGAAGACTAATCAACCAGCTTCCATTATTTATGAAGTGAAAGGTAGTGGAAATCTGAAATATGTCAAGCTACCCGATTTGAATTCATTATATCCGAAGCAGCTTGAGGTCTTTTCTCCCACCACAGAAGTAAATGCGGCTGCCAAAGGAATGTCTGTGTCTGGAAGTGTAAAATTTGATTATTCTTTTACTCCTCTTGAGATGGGTCAATATCAGATTCCCGAGGTTTCTTTGGTATACTTTGATCCCTCATCAGGAAAATATGAGCGTTCGGTAGCAAAAGGATATACCGTAGAAGTTGATAAAGGCGCTCTTTCCGAGAAATCACAGACAAAAAATAGGCTTAAGTTTGTAGACTCTCTTATGCCTGTTGGTAAGCTTCATAAAGAGCGTTCTCAATATATATACACATTTGGATATTGGCTTTGGTATATTCTTCCTGCTTTAGCATTGGCTGTCATCATATTTGTATATCGTCGTCATCTTAAGAGTGCAGCTGACATTGTGGGCACTCGTATGCGAAAGGCTGGGAAAGTTGCTGCTCGTCGTCTCAAGAAAGCGGCTGCTTGTATGAAGTCCGGAGAACGTGAGCGTTTCTATGATGAGATGCTTGTGGCTCTTTGGGGATATGTAAGTGCAAAGCTCAATATACCTACGTCAGAGCTCAATCGCCAGAACGTTGCCCAACGTCTCTCTGAAGCCGGGGCTTCAGAAGATACGGTCAATGGCTTGGTGAGTGTCCTTGACGAGTGTGAGTTTGCAAAATATGCCCCGGGTTCAGGTGAAGATGAGCTTAAGCATGTCTACGATCGCGGCACTCAAGTGATCAATGCTCTCGAAGACTCTAAACTTATCACCACTTCTCATAATCAAGCTTAGTAGTGAGCACGCTCCGCGTGCGTCACAGCGTGTGTTAAATGACTCCAATAATCTCAAACGTTTGTTATCTACATGTCTTATAAATCTATCATACTGTTCGTCGTTTTCTCTCTTTTCCCCTTCTCTTTGGCTTTTGGTTCCACATCTCCCTCAATGGATATGGCCAACACCTTATATGAGAACGGCGAATATCGACAGGCTGCTGAGGCTTATCTGGCATTAGCTAAAGTGGATGGGGATTCTCCTGAGCTCCTTTTCAATCTGGCTAATGCATATGCTCAGGCAGGCGACTATGGGAATGCTATCCTTTATTATTCTCGTGCAAATCGACTGGATCCTTCCAACAAAGATATCAAAAATAATCTGAATTATTTTAAATCAAAGGTTGAGGATTCAAACCGTGCTGAACTTCGTGGTAAAAAGATAAGTGTAGCACCGGATCCCGAGACTTTTTTTCAGACCGTCAATAGGCATATTTGTGCTGATGTAGCTCCTAATTTGTGGGCGGTGCTGTCAGCTATATTGTTCATATTGGTGTTGGGAGCGATTGCTGTCTATCTGTTTTGCAGCGACGTGCGGTTGCGTAAGGCAGGATTTTTCGGTGGAATCATTATGTTCTTCGCCTGCATTATGTTTGTGGTTTTTGCCTTTATGAGTGCTTCCTATTTTGATTCCCACGACAAGGCAGTCCTCATGGCTTATAAGACCGAGCTTCTCATCGAGCCTTCATCAGATTCTAAGCCGGCAAGCAATCAACTCTGTCAAGGCACATGCCTTGAGATAGTGGCTGAAGAATCCAATGTCGAAGGAAATCCCACTTGGTATAAAGTCCGCCTTAACTCCGACATAGAAGGTTGGCTTCGTGCATCCGACCTCGCCATAATCTGAAAAATTCATATCCCATAATTCTCTATCCTCTAACTTTTTATTCCTTTATCCTTCATTTTTATGTTATATAACACATTTTTTTACTTGCGAAAAATTATGTTTTCTCAAAAATAATGTGTAAATTTGAAAGTCAAAAAGAATAAAAACAACCTCAAATACTAATAGTATGAGCAAAACCATCACATTCAACGAACTTCGCAGACTCAAAGACAGTCTGCCCGACGGAGCTACTCGTCGCATTGCCGACCAGCTTAACCTCACTGTACAGACCGTCCGCAACTATTTCGGCGGTGTTAACTATGAGTTCGGTAAGAACATCGGTATGCATATCGAGCCGGGTCCTGATGGGGGAATCGTGGTGCTTGACGACACTACCATCTATGATATGGCTGTCAAGATCCTCGAAGAGGAAAATGCTAAGAAAGCATAATTGGGGCTTTTGAATTGCAGATACCTCCTTTGTGATAGGTAATTTGTGGATACAAGGGTGATTTCATCCCGCTCAGCGGCTTGAAATCGCCCTTAACGTATACTCCTAATTCGATTATCCTCTATCCTCATTCCTCAATCCTTCCTCCTCCCACGTCAATACTTTATCCTTCATCCTTAATACTTTTTACTTTTTACTTTTTACTTCATACTTGATAACATGCTCTACCCAAACGACATAGAATCCAAACTTGGTTTTGACTTTATCCGTGCAGAAGTGTCACGTCTTTGCTCTTCTCGCATGGGTAAGGATGCTGTGCAGGCAATGTCCTTTTCCTCCGACTATAATACTGTCTTAAGACTCTTGCGACAGACTTCCGAGATGCTTTCTCTAATTAGAAGTGCATCTGATCTTCCGGGTGCCAACGTCTACGATGTGGTGCCATATCTCAATGAGATCAAAGCATCAGGATCTTTCATGGCTGCCGATCGTCTGAACGCTCTTGGAAAGATGCTCGCATCTATTTCAGAAGTTAGAAATTTCTTTTCACGCTCTGATGAAGATGGGGTCACTCCTTTATATCCGGAACTTAAGAAAGAATTTGAGGGTCTGGTGTCTTTCCCTTCTATTGAAAGGGAAATTGACCGATGTGTGAATAAGTTTGGTGAGATCAAGGATAATGCTTCTCCGGAATTGTCAGAGATTCGAAGAAGCATAAGTGCGGCCAATGGTTCAATAGCCAGGGCTATGCGTCGCGTTCTTGATCGGGCGGCAGCAGAAGGGGTGGTAGATAAGGATGCCGCGCCCACTATGCGCGATGGCAGGATGGTGCTCCCAGTTTCTGCTGCAATGAAAAGGAGCATTAATGGTATTATCCATGATGAGTCTGCCACTGGCAAGACAGTGTTTATTGAGCCGGCTGAAGTCGTTGAGGCAGGAAATCATCTTCGTGAACTTCAGATGCAGGAGCGTCGCGAGATAGTTCGTATTCTCATATCCATCGCTAATTTGATTCGACCTGATATCGAATTGATTGAAGAAGGGTGCCTTTCTATTGGTTATCTCGATTTCATCAAGGCAAAGGCCATGTTTGCCAATAATGTAGATGCCTCCTTGCCGAGGATAGAAAAGAAGCCTGAGATTGATTGGTTCAATGCATTCCATCCTGTGCTTTATTTGACTCTTAAGCAACAGGATAGAAAAGTAGTTCCACTTAATCTTCATCTGGAAGGAGAGCGACGTTTCCTGATTATTTCCGGACCGAATGCAGGTGGAAAGTCGGTTGCACTCAAGACTGTCGGTATTGTCCAGTATATGATGCAATGCGGAATGCTGCCGACTTTATATGATAATTCACATATGGGTATATTTGAAAATATACTTGTGGATCTTGGTGACGAGCAGTCTATGGAGAATGATCTCTCTACTTATTCTTCTCATCTTCGAAATATGAAGATGTTTCTCCGCAATTCCGGTCCTTCCACCCTTGTGCTTGCTGATGAGATGGGTTCAGGAACTGAACCGCAGATAGGTGGAGCCCTTGCTCAGTCTATCCTTTATCGTCTTGGGGAGTCAGGATGCTTCGGTGTTGTCACTACCCACTATCAGAATCTCAAGACTTTTGCAGATGAAACTTCAGGCTTTGTCAATGGCGCAATGCTTTATGACCGTCAGCATCTCCGCCCAACTTTCCAGCTCTCAGTTGGCAACCCGGGGAGTTCCTTTGCAATTGAGATAGCAAGAAACATTGGCCTTCCGGCTGAGGTAATTGATATGGCGAAGGAGCTTGTCGGCTCAGACTATGTTAATTCCGACAAATATCTTCTTGACATAGCACGCGACCGTAAGTATTGGAGCAACAAGCGCCAGAGCATTAAGGAAAAAGAGCAGCATCTCGACAAACTGCTTGAGAAGTATGAGGACACAGCCTCCGACCTTAAGCAGAAGCGTGCTGAGATTCTTAAGGATGCACGTGAGGAAGCTCGCGAGATTCTAAAGACTGCTAACGCGCGTCTTGAAAAAGCAATCCGCGACATAAAGAATGCGGAGGCAGAGAAAGAGCGAACACGCCAGATTCGTCGGGAATTGGAAGACTATAAGGAAAGCCTAAAGGAGCCTGCTGAAGAGAAATCCGTCCCCGAAGCTTTGAAACCTCTTAAACATAAGAGTAAGAAATCCCGCGAAGAATCATCTAAGAAAAATAAGCCTATTGCTGAAAAGCCTGAATTGTCTGCCGGCGACTGGGTGAAGATGGATGGCTCAGGTTCTGCCGGACAGATTATCTCGATACAAGGAAAGAAGGCAGAAGTCGCCTTCGGTCCTTTACGCACCACTGTAGATCTCTCCCGTCTCTCTACAACTCAAAAGCCCAAACAGTCAGCCGCCTCCCAGACCCTTACGGTGTCAAGTCAAACTTCTGAGGACAGTCGCCGCCGTCAGCTCAACTTCAAAAATGAGATCGACGTGCGTGGCATGCGAGCTGACGAAGCCATTCAAGCCGTCACGTACTTCCTTGACGACGCAGTCCAATTCTCCGCAAGTAAGGTCCGCATCCTTCACGGTACAGGCCACGGCATCTTGAAGACTCTCATCCGCGAACAGCTCAGAGTCAACCCCAACGTAACCTCCTACCATGACGAAGACGTCCGCTTCGGAGGCGCCGGCATCACCATCGTCAACCTCTCCTGACATGGAAGCGGTCCTTTCGGCATGAATTTATGGCATCATGCTTAAGCGAGGAATGTTATTTTATTTCTAAAAAACAGTTGCATAAACAAAATTTTTTTCTTACCTTTGTTCAGTTAAACCAACCAAAACTAAACCATACACATGAAAGACTTGAAAATGTACATCAACGGTAAATTCGTTGATAGCAAATCCGGCAAATGGATTGATGTTCTCAATCCATCCACAGAAGAGGTAATCGCTCGTCAGCCCGAAGGCACAAAAGAAGATGTCGATGAGGCTCTCGATGCAGCCCGCAAAGCTCAGAAGGCATGGGAGAAGACTCCCGCTATCCAGCGTGCAGCATATCTTCTTAAAATTGCCGAAGGAGTAAAGGAACGCCGCGACGAATTTATTGAAATCATAATGCGCGAGCAAGGTAAGACTCGCAATTGGGCTACAATCGAAGTTGATGCTACTATCAGCTATTTCGAGTATATGGCCACATTTGCGCGCCACATTGAAGGAGAAATTATCCCCAGCGATAACCCTGGTGAGACTATCCTTCTTTCCAAGAAACCAATTGGCGTAGTAGCCGGAATCCTTCCCTGGAACTTCCCATTCTTCCTCATTGCTCGTAAGGCTGGTGCTGCTCTTATTGCCGGTTGCTCCATCGTGCTCAAACCTTCTCAGCTCACTCCTGAAAACTGCTGTGTTTTTGCAGAGGTTGTTGACAAAGCTGGTCTTCCGGCTGGTCTTTTCAACGTAGTGACAGGTAAGGGTAGTGTTGTCGGCCACGAACTTGCTGCAAGCCCGAAGATCGACATCGTAAGTGTCACAGGTTCTGTAGGTGCCGGCGAAAGCATCATGAAGGATGCCGCTACAAATATCACTAAGGTATCTCTTGAACTCGGTGGTAAGGCTCCGGTCATCGTGTTCCCCGATGCTGACCTCGACCTCGCAGCTCAGGCTATCCTTGACAGCCGAATCGGTAATAACGGCCAGATTTGCAACAATGCTGAGCGTCTCTACGTACACAAGGACGTAAAGGATGCCCTCACCAAAAAACTCATCGAAAAGTTTGAGGCTGTGAAAGTTGGCGATCCATTCTCTGCAGATGACATCGATATGGGTCCTCTCGTAGAGGCTCGTGCACTCGAAAGTGTCGAGGCTAAGGTTGCTAAGGCTGTGGAGCAGGGTGCAAAGATTCTTTGTGGTGGTCATAGAGTAGGGGAGAAGGGCTATTTCTATGCCGCAACTTTGCTCGACGACTGCCGTCAGGATATGGATATTGCTCATGAAGAGACATTCGGTCCGGTTCTTCCCATCATCGTGTGGGACAATCTTGATCAGGTCATCGCTTGGGCTAACGATTGCGAATACGGTCT
>JAIDTO010000114.1 GCA_029060625.1 Muribaculaceae bacterium
GGTGTCTTTACTCCTTCGAATATGTTGATGTCCATTCTTCTTTTGTTGTATGTTTTTTTCTACGCCCTTCTGTCAGTCTTGTCAGAAGCACAGGCAAAAAATGGTTCAGGGCTTTGATTTTCAATCCCTTTGTCGTGTCAGTCTACTAAAACTCAAACATCAAATCTTAAGACTTAAGACTCAAGACTTAAGACTTAAGACTAAAAAAGATGATATGAAAGAAGCCTCAAGGCTTTTGTCTTGTCTTCTTTTTTAATGAGGAATGATATGTTATAGTTGCTTCCGCCATATGAAATCATTCGCACGGGCACATTGCGGAGAGCTTCAAGAGCAGCTGCCTCAAATCCCTTGTTGGTCCATTCAAGATCGCCCACCACGCATATGATTACCATGTCACGGTCGATTGTCACAGCACCAAGTTTACTTAGCTCCTCCTCTATATGGTGAAGGTTCTTTTCATTGTCGATGGTAAGTGATACGCCGACTTCCGATGTTGTGATCATGTCGATGGAAGTTTCATATTTTTCGAAGATCTCAAACACCTTTTTCAGGAATCCATAAGCAAGTAACATGCGTCCTGATTTGATCTTAATGGCGGTAATGTTGTCTTTGGCTGCGACAGCTTTGATTGAATTTCGCTCAAGTTTGTTCTCGATAAGTGTGCCTTCTGCTGTGGGATCCATAGTATTGAGCAGACGCACCGGAACATTATGTTCCCGAGCAGGCAGAATGCATGTCGGATGCAGTATCTTTGCACCGAAGTATGCAAGCTCTGCTGCTTCTTCGAAGTGAAGATTATGAACCGGTCGGGTGTCTTCTACGAAACGAGGGTCATTGTTGTGCATGCCATCGATGTCTGTCCAGATCTCGATTTCTTCTGCTCCCAACAAAGCCCCTAATATAGAAGCAGTGTAGTCACTTCCTCCACGCTGTAGATTATCCACCTCTCCATCTTGGTTGCGGCAAATGAATCCTTGCGTGATGTAAAGATCAGCATTTGGATAAGCAGCAATAACTTTAGATGCTTCCTCTTTGATAAATTCCTCCATAGGCTCGCCATGACGGTCAATTTTCATGAAGTCAAGGGCTGGAAGCAATACTGAGTTCAATCCTTCTTCATGAAGATGAAGATTCATAAGGCGTGTCGACATCATTTCCCCTTTTGCCACGATTTCTTTCTCCAGTTTTGCACTGAAAGGCTTTCCTGAAAGGTCTTTCAGTTCGCTGAAGATTTCATCGATAGCCTCAGTCGCTTTACACCTATATTCCTCAGATCTAAAAAGAGAATTAATAGTGTCAGCATATTTTTCTCTGAGTTGGCTAATAAGTTGGGATGCCTGTTTTGTATCATCATTTTTTATGGCTGATGATATTTCAAGGAGCGAATTAGTGGTGCCGCTCATTGCTGAGAGCACTACGATATCTTTTTTGCATCCGGAAATCAGTTTCCCTACATTTCGGATTCTTTCGGCACTCCCTACAGAAGTCCCGCCAAATTTCTTTACCTTCATTCTTGTCTTTTTACCTGCGTTTTTGCTTTTCGCCTGCAAAATTACTAAAAATCTTTCATTCCGTCAAGTTTAAAGTCAATTTTTCAGAAATGAAGGTATGTTTTTATGGGTAGGCGGTTTCCAAAACGCCCCACGCGGTCTTAGTAGGGACGCACGGTTCGTGTGTCCACATATTGTCACTGACACTCCGCAGGATTCTCAATCAAAACAGGCTCCTTTCCGATCATTCTGAACAGGTCTTCGTTGCGCACTGCGATAAATCCGCATGGATCTCCATCGGTAATCACTATCTTCTCCCGTGCCGCCACATCACGGTCCATCACGAACTTCACATCCTTCGCTTCCGCGCGAATCAGTCCGAAAGGGGTGGCAGCCCCATGCGCCGTCCCGAGAATATGCATCATCAATTCCTCGTCAGCAAACGAAACACGCGGTATTCCCAATGAAGCCCCGAATTCCTTAGTGATAAATGGTTTTCGTGCATGAGTGACGTAAAGCCAGAATTTATTTTTCTGTCGGTTGGTCAGTAGTATCGTCTTCACTGTATTAATTCCGAAAGCTCGGTCAATGTTGAGGCAGTCATCCATCGAGATGCCGGGGTCGCTTTCGATACGCGTATATTCTATGCCGTCTTTCTCCAGCCTCTCATATATCATCCTCTGGGTCTCCGTCTTGAATTCCTTCGGTGCCCCGGTCATTATTTCACTCGTGTAAAATTCCATATTTGATTTTTAGATTTCAAAGTTTTCTGATCGATAATTGCTGTAGAAGCGTCCTGAAGTTGCTGTGAATTTAAGTACGCAATAATCAGGATCGGTTACTCCTTCTGAATAATACTCGGTGTCGCCTTCGCGCCAGATCATCTCCTTGCTTATAGCATCTGTTAGCACCTCCATTCTACCCCTCAATAATGCCCCCCTAAAGAATCTGTTGTCACAGAAGTAAACGCATGCCTTATCGTCTTGTCTGAATTGTTCAACTCTCAACGACGATGTATTGGTAGTGAAATAGAAAATCTTGATTCCCTCTCTTTTTCTTGGCTGAAGCATAGCCTTAATATTGGGAAAGCCTTCTGCATCCACTGATCCGATGAATGCAGTCTTAAGCTTATCTGCCATATTCCCTATTGTTTTTTCAAAGTCTCTCATGTTTTTTCATAATTTGATTGCAAAAGTAAGTAAATCCTCTCATTCCTCCAAATTCTTCAAATTATTTCGGTTTTAACACCTCTTGTGAGTTATTTGAATTCGTAAATATGTTTAAACAACTTCTTTTAGTGAAGTCTGTATCTACAACTATTTACAAAAATATTTTCAAGATCGCCGAATTTTCATTAAATTTGTAGCGTGAATTGCTCGGACTCCAATTTCTTGCATTTCGGGGTTCGTGTGTAACCTTGCATCTGATATGATTCTTGAGAAAAAGAACAGTTGGAAAAATAATAAGATAACAGGACACCTCGGTGCCTTGATCACCGTCGTATGCTGGGGGTGCAGCTTTATCGCATCTAAGGTCTTGATGGAAGGAGCAGGGATGACTCCCGTTGAGGTCTATGTCTATCGCTTCACTCTCGCTTATCTGATGATGCTTGCCCTTACTTTTAAGGAAATAAAGTCAAAATCTTGGGTCGATGAATTGCAGATGGCTCTATGTGGAATATGCTCCGGAACCCTATATTTCCTGATGGAAAATTACGCCTTGATATATACGTCTACCGGAAATGTATCCCTTTTGTCAGCAATCTCGCCCATTTTCACCGCTATATTGCTTTCAATAATATATAAGACTCGAATGCGAAGTGGTGAGATAATAGGATCATGCGTGGCATTCACAGGTGTGGCTCTTGTCATTATGAGCGAGGCTATAAGCAAGGGTTTAGGAATGGAGATTCATCCCATTGGCGACATTCTTGCCATTTCCTGTGCTCTTTCTTGGGCTGTCTATTCGATTGCTATTAAGAGACTGATCCCTATCTACAATACTCTCTTCCTTACGAGAAAACTTTTTTTCTACGGCCTCATCACGTCTCTTCCTCTCCTGTTCATTCAGAAGGAACCACTTCACCTCAAGGTGCTGTTTGATTTCTCACAGCCCATTTTCTTCCTCAATCTCCTCTTCCTTGCGGTGATGTGCTCTTCTATGGCATATCTGCTCTGGAATGAGTCCATGAAGATAATCGGACCGCTTGCCACCAACAATTACCTTTATATCCAGCCACCCGTGACGATGTTTGCAGGCTGTCTTCTTCTTGGTGAGACTATCTATCCTTTCGGATATGTAGGGTGTGTGCTCGTTCTCCTCGGACTCATAATTGCTGATAAAATTAAGAATAAAAACCAATGAAGATATGACAGAAGAAAGTAGCAGACTCGATTATGGTTATGTAAATCTGCCGATGAATGTTGATGAAATTCTCGGAAAAGATTTCTGGATTTTCGACAACATTACTGCTTCGATGTTGCCGAGCTTCACCGAGCCTGTGAAGCTCACCGCGAGTATTTCTATCTTCGTCAGGAAAGGACATTTCAAATTCAGCAACAATTTGATAGTTTACGACTTTGACGGTCCCGCCATTGTCAATATACGCAATGGAGAGACTCTTCAGCTCCTCTCCATCAGCCCTGATTTTTCTGCTTCGTTCATTGTGATGTCGAAATTTTTCGTTGAGGATATTTTTCTTCATATCAATGATATGCAAAATCTCAGCGCCATGTCTCGCCATCCGGTGGCAAAAATTCCTATTGATATCCTGCCGAAGTTTGAAAGTCTTTATAAATCGCTGAGGCTCGTTTCTTCCGACATTGGCAATCCCCAGCTGCTGAAGGCTCTTCAGCATTCTATCATTGCATTCTATTATAGGTATGCCTATAGATGCTATGATCTCCTTAGTAATGGTGGTGATACCGGGGCCCGGCTGAGTGATAGGTTTATTAAGCTGGTGAAAGACAAGTTTAAGACTGAGCGTTTCCTCGAATATTATGCCGATGAACTGGGCGTCACACCCAAGCATCTCTCTCGGACTGTGAAGGCGCAGACGGGCTATTCCGCTGCCTCTTGGATTGAGCGATTCCTTATTCTTGAGGCTAAGATTTTGCTGAAGTCTACCAACCTCACCATTCAGCAAATAAGTGACACTCTCAACTTTCCGACACAGTCATTCTTTGGAAAATACTTTAAGAAAAACGTTGGGGTCTCCCCTAAGCTCTATCGTAATTCTTAATCTCCACCAATATCTCAACACCGTGCTGAGGACATAGTCCGAAGCCCACAACTCAAAAATTCAAAACTCAACATCAAAATATGCTACTACCAGTCTATCTCTACGGCCATCCTGTTTTGAGAGCCGAAACTGAAGAAATCACTCCTGAATATCCCGATCTCCAAAAGTTGATCGCCGATATGTGGGAGACAATGTATAATTCAGAGGGTGTCGGACTTGCCGCTCCTCAGATTGGCAAGTCAATTCGTCTCATCGTTCTCGATGGAAGTGTTCTCGCCGATGATTTCCCGGAGTGTAAGGATTCTAAGATGGTATTGATCAATCCAGAACTCGACGTTATCGAAGATATGGATCCTATAAGCCGTGCAGAAGGATGTCTTTCGATTCCCGGATTGTCAGAAAATGTGAAGCGTGTCGAGCATGTCCGTCTCAATTGGCTCGACGAGAACTTTGTAGAGCATGAGAAGGAATTTACTGGATTCCTCAGCCGCATCATCCAGCACGAATACGACCATCTTGAAGGCGAGGTGTACACCGACCATATTGCACCCATACGCAAACAGCTGATTAAGTCAAAACTCAACAACATCGCCAAAGGCAAGGTCCGCTGCGACTACCGCACAAAATCAGCATCCAAATAGGTCTAAATATTAGTGATAATAAGATAAATTATGCATTGTGACTTGCTTCAGTTTGAACGAAGTTAATCATGCATTATGAATTAAGCGAACTATGGCAGACGACAAAAAGATAATTTTCTCGATGGTGGGTGTCTCTAAAGTTATTCCCCCTCAGCGTCAGATTCTAAAAAATATCTACCTTTCTTTCTTCTATGGTGCAAAGATTGGTATCATTGGTCTCAACGGCAGTGGAAAGTCCACTCTTATGAAGATCATTGCAGGTATCGATAAAAACTTCCAGGGTGAAGTGGTTTTCTCCCCCGGATATTCTGTCGGTTATCTCGAACAGGATCCTAAACTCGATCCCGACAAGACTGTGCGTCAGGTCGTGGAAGAGGGTGTGAAGCCAATAATGGACCTTCTTGCCGAGTATGAAGAGGTCAACAATGCTTTCTGCGACCCCGAGGTGCTTGAAGATCCTGAAAAGATGGATAAGCTTATGGAGCGTCAGGCACAGCTTCAAGATAAGCTCGATGCCGCTGATGCTTGGAACATTGACAATAAGCTTGAGCGCGCTATGGATGCCCTCCGATGTCCGCCGGATGATCAACCTGTCAGCCAGCTCTCAGGAGGCGAACGCCGCCGTGTCGCTCTCTGCCGGTTGCTCCTTCAGCAACCCGATGTCCTCCTCCTCGACGAGCCTACCAACCACCTCGATGCTGAGTCCATCGACTGGCTCGAGCAGCATCTTCAGCAATACCCTGGCACTGTGATTGCTGTCACTCACGACCGATATTTCCTTGATCATGTGGCAGGTTGGATTCTCGAGCTCGATCGAGGTGAAGGAATTCCTTGGAAGGGCAATTACTCTTCTTGGCTCGACCAGAAGACAAAGCGCATGGCTCAGGAAGAGAAGCAGGCAAGCAAACGGCGTAAGACTCTCGAGCGCGAGCTCGAATGGGTGCGCATGGCTCCAAAGGCTCGTCAGGCTAAAGGCAAGGCTCGTCTTGCAAGCTACGACCGCCTCCTTAATGAAGACCAGAAGCAGCGCGAGGAAAAACTTGAGATTTTCATCCCCAATGGTCCGCGCCTCGGCAACAAGGTGATTCTTGCCAACCATGTGGCAAAGGCTTTTGGCGAGAAGAATCTCTTCGATGATCTCAACTTTATGTTGCCTCCCAATGGCATAGTTGGTGTTATCGGCCCGAATGGAGCAGGCAAGACCACTCTTTTCCGTCTTATTATGGGTCTGGAGAAGCAGGATGGCGGTGATTTCGAAGTTGGTGATACAGTCAAGATTGCTTATGTCGACCAGTCACACAAGGATCTCGATCCTGAAAAGAGCGTATATGAAGTGATTTCTCAAGGTGTGGAATCTTTCAGGATGGGTGGTCGCGATATGAACGCGCGCGCATATCTGTCAAAGTTCAATTTCACAGGTGCTGACCAGGAAAAGAAGATAGGGGTGCTTTCCGGTGGAGAGCGTAATCGTCTACATCTTGCCATGGCACTTAAGGAAGAGGGCAATGTGTTGCTGCTCGATGAGCCTACCAATGATATCGATGTCAATACACTTCGTGCACTTGAGGAGGGTCTTGAGAACTTTGCTGGCTGTGCCGTGGTGATTAGCCACGACCGTTGGTTCCTCGATCGTATAGCCACTCATATCCTCGCATTTGAGGGGGATTCGAAGATCACCTTCTATGAAGGAGGCTATTCCGACTATGAGGAGTTCCGGAAGAAGCGTGATGGTATCGATGCCGAGACTCCACATCGTATCCGTTACAAGAAACTAATGTAGAATGAATCCTATAGAGATCACGTCTGTAGATGATCCGCGTATTAAGGTATTTGCGAAGCTGACAGAAGCTCAGCTTCGCAATTCTCTTAATCCTGATGATGGTTTGTTTATTGCTGAGAGTCCGAAGGTGATCCGTGTGGCGCTCAATGCTGGTCTTGATCCTGTGGCACTCCTCTGTGAGGAAAAGCATATCGATGGGGATGCTGCCGACATCATTGCGCGTGTCCCGGAAGTCCCTGTTTATACGGGCCAACGTGAAGTTCTTGCTGCCATCACCGGTTATACTCTCACCCGCGGTGTGCTTTGTGCGATGCGGCGTCCTGTGCTCCCTTCAGTAGAGGAGTTGAGCGCTTCTGCCCGCAGGGTAGTGGTGATCGATGATGTGAGCGACACTACTAATATAGGTGCAATTTTCCGATCAGCAGCTGCTCTCGGTATGGATGCCGTCTTTATGGGGCCTACTGCATGCGATCCCCTTAATCGTCGTGCTGTGCGTGTGTCGATGGGTTCTGTTTTTCTGATTCCATGGACTCGTCTGGATGGCGGGCTCGATCAGTTGAAAAAATACGGGTTCAAGACGGTTGCAATGGCGCTCCGGCATGATTCAGTGGAAATCTCCGACCCGGTGCTGAAAAATGAGCCGAAACTCGCAATTGTGATGGGCACGGAGGGGGAGGGGCTTCCGATAGAGACTATCGATTCATCCGATTATGTAGTTAAGATTCCAATGCACAATGGAGTCGACTCTCTAAATGTGGCGGCAGCCTCCGCTATCGCCTTCTATGCCTTGAGCCTTCGATAATCATATATATATATGGTCCATGCTATCTTCTTGTCGGGAGGCGTAGGAGATGGAGGTTTATTTAGACTCAGTATAAACTTTGTTTTTTCTTGAACCATCCGTCTTCGACCTTTGTTTTAATGTTGACCTTTAGGATAAAGGGTCTACATTAAATTAAAATAAGAAATCAAAACTAAAAAACAAAGAAATTAATATGGCTAAAGAATGGATATGCACCATCTGCGGATACGTAGCAGAAGGCGAAAATGCTCCCGAAAAATGTCCTCAGTGTGGCGCTCCCGCATCTAAATTTAAAGAACTCGATCAGAATGAGCTTCTGAAATTCGTCACTGAGCATGAGATTGGCGTTGCAAAAGACGTCGACGACGAAATGAAGAAAGACCTCAACAATCACTTTATGGGTGAGTGCACAGAAGTAGGTATGTATCTAGCTATGTCTCGTCAGGCTGATCGTGAAGGTTATCCCGAAATTGCTGACGCTTTCAAGCGTTACGCTCTTGAAGAGGCTGAGCACGCTGCTAAGTTTGCAGAACTCCTTGGCGATATGGTTTGGGACACTAAGACCAACCTTGAGAAGCGCATGCATGCTGAAGCCGGAGCCAACGAAGACAAGATGCGTATCGCTAAGAACGCTAAGGCTGCCAACCTTGACGCTATCCACGACACTGTTCACGAGATGGCTAAAGATGAGGCTCGCCACGGTCAGGGATTCTATGGTCTCTACCAGCGCTTCTTTGGCAACAAGAAATAATTGAAATCAAAAATTATTCAATTGGACCCACACCCTCTCTTTGGGAGTGTGGGTCTTGTCGTTTTATGTTTCAGTTTAGCCTGAGACAGCATGATTCATTATTTAAAAATTTATCATTAAATTGGGTAGATTATTAGCAATAGACTACGGCAGAAAACGTTGCGGCATAGCCGTGACTGATACACTTCATATCTGCGCAAACGGACTTTCTACGGTTCGCTCCTGCGACCTTATGTCATTTCTTAAGGACTACTGCAGTAAAGAGCCTGTAGATAAGATCATAGTTGGACTCCCTAAACAGATGGATGGTTCCCCATCTGAGAGCACTCGATATATTGAGCCTTTCTTAAAGCAACTGCGTCGTGAGATGCCTGATATGCCCATTGTGCGCTTCGACGAGCGTTTCACATCTACTCTTGCCCACAGGGCGATGCTCGACGGTGGGCTCCGTAAGATGGCTCGCCGCGACAAAGAACTTGTAGATGAGATTGCTGCCACCATCATACTCAACGATTACTTATCTTCACGCTTCAACGATGGCATCTGACATTTCTGGGAGCACATACACTGACCTTTAGGCTGGAATCTTAAAGCCGGATTCATTTAGCAAAAGTTCTCATGAATTAATGTCCAATACCCAAAAGTCTCAAGGCTTAGACTTAAGAATTAAGACTCAATACATAAGACTTAAAAACTCCTTTTGCAAATCTCATTTTTTTTTACTAATTTTGTAAAATCATTTCCGCAAATGGATGTGCTGCATAATTATTCGGATAAAATTTCGTTATTCAATAAGTGTGCTACTTAGTTAGTGTTATTATTTATGGAACCCTTTATAGAAAAGACATCAAAAGCAAATGCCATTGGTGAGAAGTTACTTTCTCCCAAGGAAATCTTTAGTGCCATTATTCGACAATGGAAATGGATTCTGCTTTCTCTTATGCTGTGTATTGGCATGGCCGTGCTTTATTTGGCATGGAAACCATTAGGATATACTCGTGAGGCACAGGTGGAAATTAAGGAAGACAGCGAAAGTGGTTCTACTTCCGCTCTTGCTATGTTTGCTGATCTCGGTATCGGAAACGCCACCAATAATCTATATAACGAGATGGCATACTTTGAGTCGCCAGACCTTATGGCTCAGGTGGTGGAGAGACTTGGGCTCCAGACCAACTATATAATGAAGAAAGGGTTGAGAAGCACTGTGCTTTACGGCTCGGGACTTCCGATTAAAGTTACTTTTGAAACTTTGTCTGAAAATGTAGGAGGCTCTTTCAAGATTAAGATTGATGAAGATGGTCAGATCTTCCTGAGTAAGTTTAAGGTAAAGAATAAGAAGGCTCCCTTTGACCAGAATCGTCCTTTTAAGTTCGGTGAGTCTGTGATGACTCCATTAGGGAAGATAAAGATTGAGAAAACTCCTTTCTTTGGTAAGGATAAGGAGGAAGATGATGATAAAGACTACACTATATTGATCGGTCGATCCTCAATGAAGGGGGCTGTGGAGTCTTGGCTTCACAAACTCAGTGTCAGTGAGTTGCGTAAGGAGGCATCTGTGATTGACCTTACTGTTTCTGACGGTTCTCCAAGCAGGGCAGAGGATGTGCTCAACACTATGATTCAAGTCTATAATGAAGATTGGATTATGAGTAAGAATGAGGTTGCGCTGGCTTCTTCTGATTTCATCGACGAGCGACTGTCTTCTCTTTCTAAGGAATTAAGTGAAGTTGATTCTGATATTTCTGACTATAAGTCGGAAAATCAAATCCCGGATCTCATTGCAAGCGCCACTTTGAGTATGAATGAGGAGCAGAATGCCCGCTCGGCGATGCTTGCACTTAACAATGATCTCCAGCTTGCTAAATATTTGAAAGACTACATTGAAAAAAATGATAGTCCTTCCAAGACTCTTCCTACTAATCTTGGTATGCAGAATCAGGTTCTGGATGGGCAGATTTCCGTACATAATACTATGGTGCGAAATCGTAATTCTTTGGTAGATGCGTCTTCTGCAGAGAATCCGCTTGTTCAGTCGCTCGACGGTCAAATTGAAGATTCCAGAAATGCCATTCTCTCTTCTCTCGACAATCAGATTAAGATATTGTCTCAGGAGATTGCCAATATCAATAAAGAGAAACTCTCGTTTGAGAAAAAACTTGCTTCCAGTCCTGAGCAGGCGCGCTATTTGCTCAGTGTGGAGCGCCAGCAGAAAGTAAAGGAGTCGCTCTATCTTTATCTTCTGCAGAAGAAAGAGGAGAATCAGCTCAATCAGGCATTCACTCCCTACAACACTCGAATCATTGCCCGTCCAAATGGTGATTCTGAACCCTCTTCCCCGAATTCCTCTGCTATCATGTTTATGGCATTCTTGTTAGGGCTCGCCATTCCTATTGGAATCATCTACGTTCGAGAGATCTCCAACACAAAGGTTCGGGATAAGAATGATCTTAAGGGTCTCAGTATTCCTTTCCTTGGAGAGATACCGAAAGTCAATACTAAGAAATTTGACGATAAAGACCATATGTTGGTGGTCAACCCAGGCAATAGGAATATTGTTAACGAGGCTTACCGTGTGGTGCGCACTAATCTCAACTTTATGCTTGATGGTGAAGTGAAGTGCCCCGTGGTGATGCTCACCAGTTTCAACCCTGGTTCTGGCAAGAGTTTTATTGCTATAAATCTTGCAATGTCTTTTGCTATACGTGGTAAGAAGGTTCTTGTTATCGATGGGGATATGCGTCGAAATTCTTCTTCTTCGTTTGTCGGTAATCCCGATGCCGGGCTTGCTCAGTGTTTGCTCGGGAAGATTAATCCGGCTCAGGTCATTGTCAAAGGGCGCCTGCATGAGAATCTTGATATTCTGCCTGGTGGCAAGACTCCTCCCAATCCGACAGAGCTTCTTGAAAATGGTCGTCTCGCTCCGATGATAGAACAGTTGCGCAAGGATTATGATGTTATCTTCATCGACTGCCCGCCGATTCAAATGATTGCCGATGGACGAATCTTCAGTACTGTCTGCACAAACACAATCTTTGTTCTACGCGTAGGTCTCTTCGAAAGAGGTCTTCTCTCAGAGCTTGAAAACGTCTACCGTAGTAAAGAATACAATAATATGTGTCTCCTTCTTAATGGCACAGAAAGTGGTGGCAGTTACGGACATTATTACGGAGCTGGAAAAAGCTACTATGCACAAAAAGATTGATGACATCTCTACGTTATAAAAAATAGGCATCGCAGAAGCGATGCCTATTTTTATTTGGTCATGGATGGCAAAATTTGGCAATTAATAGCCTACTATGGATTATGCATTATGAATTATGCATTATGAATTATGCATTACCCATTATGAGAGTCCGTACTTCCTCCACAGCTCTGTCAAGGTCATCATTCACGACCCTGATATCAAATTGCGGAGCAAAACTAAGCTCAAAGTCAGCTTTATCCAGACGTTTCTTGATCACTTCTTCAGCATCTGTACCGCGCCCTCTCAGTCGTCTCTCAAGTTCCTCCTTGCTTGGTGGCAGGATAAAGATAGTGATGGCTTGGTCTCCATAGCATTTCTTCACATTGATGCCACCTTTCACATCGATATCCATGATGAGGTTTTGTCCTGCTTCAGTCACTCTTTGCACCTCGCTTTTAAGTGTGCCGTAGCATGTACCCGGATACACTTCCTCCCATTCTACGAATTCTCCCGCTTCAGCCCGATGCTTGAACTCCTCATGTGAGATGAAATAATATTCCACTCCGTGCTGTTCGGTTCCTCGTGGAGTGCGCGAAGTGGCCGACACTGAAAATCCAAGGTTCAATTCAGGATAATCAAGTAGTTTCTTTATTATCGACGACTTTCCTGTGCCGCTCGGCGCGGAAAGCACGATTATCTTTCCTTTCTTCATAGAGTATTTTTATTTACAACACATTCAGCACCTGCTCCTTGATCTGCTCAAGCTCATCCTTCATCATCACCACGATTTTCTGCATCTCTGCATCATTTGATTTCGAGCCGAGTGTATTGATTTCCCTTCCCATTTCCTGTGCTATGAAACCAAGTTTCTTTCCTTGTCCGCATGCTGGCTTCTCATCCTTGCCTCCCATCGTCTCTCGGAAATAATTGATATGGCTGCGGAGTCTTAGTTTCTCTTCAGTCACGTCAAGCTTCTCTATGTAGAAAATTAGTTCTTGTTCCAGTCGCCCCTTATCGTATTCAATTGTATTGAGACGCGAAAGCTGTGTCTCAAGTCGCTCACGTATTTTAGTGATGCGCTCCTTTTCGAATGGTTCCACTTTCTCAAGCAAGGCAGCAATATTGTCTGTCTTTTCCACGAAAAAGTTATAGAGCTTTTTCCCCTCCATTTCCCTGAATTCTGTCAGTTTCCTTGCCGCCTCATCGCAAGCATCCCGGAATGCCTTGATGTCGGCTTCATCAAGTGTCTGAAGCTGGGTCTTCATTGATTCAGGCATTCTCATCAGAATAGCAAACCAATCCTGTGGCACGGAAATTCCAAGTTGCTCTGCAGTCTGTTCTATCTGGCTCTTGTAGGCACAGAGCACCTCGGTATTCACACTTGCAGGGGCTTCCGGGGCTGTATTTTCTACCATCACTGAAAGATCCACCTTTCCGCGTTCAAGCTGCTTAAGGAGTGAATTGCGCACTTCCACTTCAAGTTCTCTGAAATATCCCGGCACGCGCATGCTCAGGTCAAGTTGCTTTGAGTTGAGGCTTTTGATCTCAACCGTGATTTTCTTGGTAGGTGCTGTGGCTGTGCCGCGGCCGAAGCCTGTCATTGAATATATCATGGTCGATTTATAGTTTATGTTTAGTTTATGTTAGTATAGGTGTCGACTCATGCTTGAGCCTGATAGGCGCACAGACCGCACCCTTAAGACTTAGGACCCAAGACTGAAGACTCACCTTCATTATGCAAAGTTAACTAATATTCGTCACAAAGGCAAATATTATTTAAAATCTCTTGCCATTATCATCTAAAATAACTATATTTGCGTTTAATTTAGTAGAGATGCATAATAATTATGCATTGGGCATTAAGCATTATGAATTAACTTAAATATAACCCTGAATATGAACAACGAAGAATTGTTGAATCAAGTGAAGGCTAAAGCCGAACAGTGGCTCGGCCCTCAGTACGATGAAGAAACTCGAGCAGCTGTCAAGGCTCTTCTTGACGCTGAAGACAAAACGGACCTCATTGAGGCTTTCTACAAGGATCTCGAATTCGGTACGGGTGGCCTCCGTGGCATCATGGGTCCCGGTACCAACCGTATGAACATATACACCGTCGGAATGGCTACCCAAGGCCTTGCAAACTATCTCAAAGATTGCTTTAAGGATCTTCCTCAGATTTCTGTTGCTATCGGTCATGACGTCCGCAACAACTCACGTAAGTTTGCCGAACTCGCTGCCGACATTTTCTCAGCAAACGGTATCAAGGTATATCTCTTTGATGCTTGCCGTCCTACTCCTGAGGTCAGCTATGCTATCCGTCACCTCGGATGCCAGAGCGGCGTGATGGTGACTGCGAGCCACAACCCGAAGGAATATAACGGTTATAAGGCATATTGGAGCGACGGCGCTCAGATGATTGCCCCGCATGATGTTGAGACTATCGCATATGTCAATAAAATCACATCTGTCGACCAGATCAAGTTCACTCCCAACAAAGACCTTATCCAGATCATCGGCAAGGATGTCGACGAACCATACCTGAAGGAAATCCACGCTCTGTCGCTTTCTCCTGAAGCCGACAAGCGCCATGCCGACATGAAGATTGTCTATACTCCTATCCACGGCACTGGGTCCATGCTTATGTATGACTCTCTTAAGATGTGGGGCTTCGAAAATGTAATCCACGTTCCGGAGCAGGACGTTCAGTCTGGCGACTTCCCGACAGTAGTTTCTCCTAATCCCGAGAATCCCGAGGCAATGGCAATGGGTATCGCAAAGGCTCGTGAGGTAGGTGCAAGCCTCGTCCTCGCTTCCGATCCCGATGCCGACCGCGTAGGTCTTGTGGTTCGTGATGGTAAGGGCGAATATCAGCTCGTCAATGGCAACCAGATCCTTATGATCTTCCTCTATTACCTCATGACCCGCAATAATGAGCTTGGTCTCATGAAGGGCAACGAATATGTAGTGAAGACTATCGTTTCTACGGAAGCCGTTAAGCGTATCGCCGACAAGAATAATGTCCGCATGTTTGATGTATTCACCGGTTTCAAGTGGATTGCCAACGTAATGCGTGAGCAAGAAGGTACAGGTCGCTATCTCGGTGGTGGTGAAGAGAGCTATGGCTTCCTTGCTGAGACTTTCGTTCGCGACAAGGATTCTATCTCAGCAGTGCCTCTAATGTGTGAGATTGCAGCATGGGCTGCCGACAAGGGAATGGACCTCTACGAGCTTCTTAAGGAAATCTATTTCGAGATTGGTTTTAGCCGTGAGCGTGGAGTGAGCGTTGTCCGTCCCGGAAAGAGTGGGGCAGAGGAGATTGTGGCAATGATGAAGAACTTCCGTGAGAATCCTCCCAAGCAGATTGCCGGTAGCGATGTCGTTATGGTAAAGGATTATCTCGACCTCAACTGCAAGAACCTTAAGACAGGTGAGCTCACAAAGATGGACTTCCCGACCACAAGCAATGTCCTTCAGTTCTTCACAGAAGCCGGCGACAAGGTATCTATCCGTCCTTCCGGCACAGAACCCAAGATCAAGTTCTATGTGGAAGTGCGTGAAGACCTCACCGACAAGGATCAGTATGAGGAAGTCGTGAAGAAAGCTGATGCTCACATCGACCAGGTTCTCAAAGATCTCAACGTATGAAACTTTCCTGGAGACCGGGAACTATGATTTATCCTCTTCCGGCAGTGCTCGCCACATGTGGCGCCACTCCGGAAGAATGGAATATGATAACTGTAGCGTGGGTTGGAACAATTTGTTCCGACCCCGCTATGTGTTATATATCGGTTCGCCCTGAGCGCCATTCCCACGCGCTCCTTATGAAGAATATGGAGTTCACCATCAATCTGACCACCGTCGATATGGCACGGGCCACCGATTGGGCTGGGGTTCGTTCCGGTCGTGACTATGACAAATGGAAAGAGACCGGGTTGCATCCCATTCCCGGCGAGATGGTAAAATCTCCGACCATTGAGGAATCCCCCCTCAGCATCGAGTGCCGGGTTAAGAGCGTCACGCATCTTGGCACCCACGACATGTTCATTGCCGATGTCCTCAACGTGCGTGCCGATTCCCGCTATATTAATGAGGAAACTGGCAAACTCGAATTGGAGAAAGCCGGTATGCTTGTCTACAACCATGGTCAATACTTCTCCCTCGGAGAATATATCGGCCACTTCGGCTTCTCTGTCCGCAAAAAGAATAAATGATTGCGGAAAACTGACAACTGAAAACTGACAACTCAATGACAGTAGGTATCTTCGGCGGTTCCTTCGACCCCATCCACGAAGGCCACGTAAATTTGGCAAAATACGTCCTCGACCATACTGACCTTGATGAAGTCTGGCTAATGGTCTCTCCCCTCAATCCCCTCAAGCCACAAGGCTATGTCGCCACCAACGAGCAGCGTCTCGAGATGGCGCGCCTTGCCGTGGAAGGAATCCCGGGTATCCGCGTCAGCGACTTTGAATTCCACCTTCCCATTCCGTCCTACACCTACAAGACTCTCACCGAATTAAAAAAAGCCTATCCCGATATCGACTTCCGTCTTATCATTGGCGGCGACAACTGGGCTAACTTCGGAAAATGGAAGAATCCTGACGAAATCCTCAATGAATTCGGTATCATCGTCTATCCCCGCCCAGGCGAAAACTTACCTGGTCCAACGTCCAACGTCCAACGTCCAACGTCCAACGCAATGATACTCAATGCTGCCCCCCAGATGCCCGTATCTTCAACCCAAATCCGCCACCTCTTCCAATCTCATTCAACGGAAAACGCCCCCCACCTAAATCCAAAAGTTTCTAACTACATCCATTCCTATCACCTCTATACTTAAAAAAAGCAATCGCCACCAATAAGGCGGCGATAAACCCAATAATTATATATTCTACCATATCACCGTTCCGCCCTCATAGGATTGTTAAGGAAATCCTCATAAGAAAGTCGAATCCCATCAGGAAGCTCCGTCTTATACGTCCATCCCAGCTTCGTTGCCTTGCTCACGTCAAGCAGTTTTCTCGGTGTGCCGTTCGGTCGCGTAGTGTCCCACAGTATCTTCCCTTCATACCCCACAATGGATGCCACAAGCTCTGTGAGTTCCTTGATGGTGAGTTCCTTCCCGGTTCCGGCATTCACCGTCTCGTTGCCGGAGTAGTTGTTCATCAGGAAGACGCAGAGGTTCGCCAGATCATCCACATACAGGAACTCACGCAGCGGCGAACCGTCGCCCCAGCAAGTCACCTCCTGCAGTCCCGCCTCCTTCGCCTCGTGGAATCGGCGGATTAGAGCTGGCAGCACGTGCGAGTGCTCCGGATGGTAGTTGTCGTTGGGCCCGTAGAGGTTCGTCGGCATCACGGAGATGTAGTCTGTGCCATACTGACGGTTCAGGTACTCGCAGTATTTGAGCCCCGATATCTTTGCGAGCGCATATGCCTCGTTGGTCTTCTCCAATTCAGATGTCAGCAAGCACGACTCCGGCATCGGCTGTGGGGCCATGCGTGGGTAGATGCACGAAGATCCTAAGAACTCCAGTTTCTTGCAACCGTTCCTCCATGCAGCATTGATCACATTCATCTCCAGCATCATATTGTCATACATGAAGTCCGCAAGATGCTCTGAGTTAGCGATGATGCCACCAACCTTGGCAGCAGCAAGGAACACGTACTCCGGCTTCTCCTGCTCGAAGAAATCATTTACAGCCTGCTGGTTGATCAGGTCAAGTTCCGCGTGTGTTCGTGTTATGATGTTTGTATATCCCTGGCGCTTGAGTTCGCGCACGATTGCAGAGCCCACCATACCGCGGTGTCCCGCTACATATATTTTTGAATCCTTGTTCATAGTTGTTGAATATAATTATTGTAGGGACGCACGGCTCGTGCGTCCGATGCTTGCATTGGTCTATGTGTGCGGACGCACGAGCCGTGCGTCCCTACCAAGTCAATCTCGGCGACGGATTTTTACAGGTATCGTCCCCTCCGAAATCTCATCCACCACAAGCAACAGATGTCCGCCCCCTCCGGCACCGAGCATCTTCCATGCCAAAGCCTTGTCTTTCCACTTGTCTATGTGCTCCTGCACCCCCGGCTGCATCATCGCCGGGAACATGGCTATCTGTGCGTTGAAAGAGTCGCGGAATGCATCAGCGAAGGCACTGATGTCCTTCGCCATAATCGCGTCCCAGCAACGTGCCGCCGCATCAGTCAGGTCGCTCACTTTCTGCGGCGTGATATCCTTCCCCTCCACCACAGAGCATCCCGGTCTGCGCGGGAACATCGGCACGAGGCAGACATGCCTCTCGAGCCATGAGATAATGTCCTCGTCGTGGATGGTCTCGATCCGCTCGGGCCAGTAGTGACCGTCATAGTAATGCCGTGAGAGCCCGGAGATGCAGATTCCGATCGCATCCTGAGCCCCCGACACATGTCCCTTATTCTCGGGGTCGTTCTCGAAACAGAACACCAGCCTTGCCAGCATCTCCTCGTTATATGCAGGGAGCTCAAAGGGCCATATCTTCTTCGCCGCATTGCGAGTCGACGTCGACATCCCTCCGCGCTCCATGAACTCATGTGTCGGCTCAATCGAAGCCGTTATCGCCCAACCCGCACCATACTTCGACACATACGGCTGGTCAATCCAAGTCCCCGCAATATCGATGCGGTAGGGAAGCCGGCACTTCGGAAGTATCGGAGCTTCGCGCAGTATCGTATCCTTTGGCTCAGTATTGTCGCTTAGTGCAGTATAACTATGGAACGGAGGCTTCCCAGCCTCCGCGTGCTGTCCAGGCGCGTATTCCATAATAAACGCATCCTTCACATACCTGACAGATTTCACCATATACAGCCGTTCCTGTTCCGAGCATATGGGTTTCCGTCCCTTCATCTTCTCAAAAGAGTCGTCCGACCCGACCCCCGCATACAGCTCCCCATACTCAGCAGCCTCCTTCAGGAACTGCACATGCCCGCTATTTAGAAGGTCAAAGAAGCCGGATACAAAAACCTTTTTGTTATTCATGACAAAAAGGTTTTTGTAAGTATAAAGTATAGAGTAAAGAGTAAGAACAGCTGCTTTTAAAGCATCTTACATTTGCAGGCTTCATAAATAATTATTAACTTTACAAAAAACTAATTCAAAAGAAAATGATTGAAGACGACGATTTCTTGAACGATGAAAAGTATGTGTTGGCAGAAAACTACGCTGTGAATATAATGGCCTTGGTGAGATTTCTTAGAGAAGAGAGGAAAGAATGGACGATAAGCGATCAGATCTGCAGATCATCCACATCCATCGGAGCAAATATAGCAGAATCAAAATTCGCTGAAAGTACATCGGATTTTATCCATAAACTTGCCATATCTCTGAAAGAGACAAATGAAACATTGTTTTGGCTTAGAATACTGTATCGTACTGGATATTTAAATCAAATGTGGTTTGAGTCCTTATATTCAGAAGGAAAGCATATATTGAGAATGCTCTCCCGTATCATAATATCCCTTAAAAAGGGAAAGGATTAATTGCCATCCATATGCCAAATATTTCATCCTCCATACTTTATACTCTTGACTCTTTACTCTTGAGAAAGGCATTGTGAATCATTTCACAATGCCTTTTTCAAGGAATTCTTCTAAGTTCATTCGTACGTGATCGCCCGCGCGTTCCACAGCCACCTTCGCCATATCGGCATCGACCATCAGGTTTACGAGCTGCTCAAAGCTGGTCTTCTTCGTCGGGTCCCAGCCGAGCTTCTTCTTCGCCTTCGTTGGGTCTCCCCATAGGTTCACCACATCCGTCGGGCGGTAGAAATCCGGCGATACCTCAATCACCACCTTGCCCGTTGCCTTGTCTATTCCCTTCTCGTCGACACCTTCCCCGACAAACTCCAGCTCGATTCCTGCGCGGCGGAACGCATACAGACAGAACTCGCGCACCGAGTGCTGCTCACCGGTCGCTATCACATAATCCTCCGGCTCCGGTTGCTGCAGTATCAGCCACATACACTCCACATAGTCCTTCGCATAACCCCAGTCGCGTAGCGAGTCAAGGTTGCCGAGATATAGCTTCTCCTGCTTTCCCTGAGCAATACGCGCAGCAGCTAATGTTATCTTCCGTGTCACGAAAGTCTCGCCACGACGCTCACTCTCATGGTTGAAGAGGATTCCTGAGCAGGCAAACATGTTGTATGCCTCGCGGTACTCCTTCACAATCCAGAAACCGTAGAGCTTCGCCACAGCGTAAGGGGAGTAGGGGTGGAACGGCGTATTCTCATTCTGCGGCACCTCCTCCACCTTCCCATATAGCTCTGAGGTAGATGCCTGATAGAAGCGGCATGTTTCCGCGAGACCGCACTGACGGATACCCTCCAAGAGCCGGAGTACGCCCGTCGCGTCCACGTCAGCCGTAAACTCCGGCGAGTCGAAGCTGACCTGCACGTGGCTTTGTGCCGCAAGGTTGTAGACCTCATCAGGGCGTACCTTGTTGAGCACTTGGATTATCGACATCGAGTCGCCGAGGTCAGCGTAGTGCAGATGGAAATGAGGATCCCCCTCAAGATGAGCGATACGTTCGCGGAAATCCACTGACGATCGTCGGATAGTCCCATGTACGTCATATCCCTTGGATATGAGCAATTCGGCAAGATACGACCCATCCTGGCCCGTAATGCCTGTAATAAGAGCTTTTTTCATATGATTTTAGTAGTTTTTATTGTTGTCAGTTGTCAAGATTTCAGGTTGTCAGAATGGAAGTTTATCGAAACCTGTAGGGACGCACGGCTCGTGCGTCCGCCCCTATGGTAGGAAGACTTCCCAGCCTCCCCACAATCTCCCCCCGAGTCAAACTTAGTAGCAAGCGCACTCCGTGCGCGTCCCACCCCGTCTGTTTGCCCATACTGCGAGCAAAGCTCGCCAATACTGAGGCGAAGCCTCCGATACTGCGAAGCCGATACTTTTTACTCCTTACCTTTTACTCTTTACTCTTCGAAGCGAAGCTGAGCTTCGCAATACGAGTCCATCGACCCAATATCAAACCGCGTCCCCGCCATCGGCCAAGCATGCAGGGTGGTGACATCTGTGAGGTAATGCGCCAGATTCCCCGGCGCATCAAACCTGCATCCGTGCTCCATGCACTCCCTGATCAGCGGCAGGTCCCTGCGGGAGTAGATATAGAAAGGTGGCACCGCCCAGTTCGACACCGGCTTCTCCGGTTTTTCCTGCATATCAAGCACCTTCATATCATCATCCACCGCAATCACCCCCGTCCTCTGGAGCTTCCTCAGCTCTGGCTCATGATGACACATTATCACCGATGTCCCCTTCTCCTTGAAATACTCCACAAATCCCTTCATCGAGAAGTCGAGGATATTGTCGGCAGCTAATACCATGATGTCATCATCCACCGAGCAAGTCTCCAATGCCAAAAGTAAATCCCGGACTGCACCAAGACGTGTCTCATTTGTCGATGTGCCGTCATCGATTATGGTAATCGGTTTTGAATAATTTGAATAAGCCTTCCATTCCTCAAATATCGGTGCAAACCGGTGGTTTGTCACAATGATATGTTCATCAACCTCGGGGATGGCATCAATATCCGCCATCATCCGGTCAAGGATGGTGGAGTCCCCGATCTTCAGCAGAGGCTTTGGAAAATTCTCAGTCAGCGGATACAGCCTCGTCGCGTATCCGGCAGCTATTGTTATTGTTTTCATCGTTTTCATCGTTTTCGGTTAATGTCTCACGCAAAGGAGCAAAGGGCTCGCCGAGGAGAATGCACCGTCAATTGATGCCGTGCTCCTGCAGGGAGCAAAGTACGCCGAGGCTCGAATCCATTGCGAGCCCTTTGCTCCTCTGCGCGATTATTCATACTCAAAGGAAATCGACGCCGTTGGCTGGATTGCAGAAGAATATCTCGAAGGAGCCCTTGTAGTGGGGGTATTTTGCAAGGTATTTCTCCGTGACGGACTTCCTTATCTCGTCTTCCTTTGCGGGGTCTACCAATGCGATGCATGCCCCCTTGAAGCCGGCTCCCGAGAAGCGGCCGCCGTAGATGCCGTCCGTCTCCCTCATTATCTTATATATTTCAATGAGCTCGGGGGAGCCGCACTCGTAGTTGTTCATCGAGCTCTCGCAGCTCTCGAAGACGAGCTTGCCGAAGCCCTCGATGTCACCTGCCTCCCATGCCTTGACCCCCTCCGTCACGCGGTCACACTCGGTGTAGAAATGTCGCGCACGGCGCGCGAAGCGGGACGGCATCTGTTGCTCATGTCTTTCAAACACTGATTCCTCCACATCCCGCAGACGAGTGTCCTCGAACTCGTGGAGCGGTGCATCCTCATATGCCTGCATAATCCATGCTGCGGTCTTGCACTCCGCCACACGGAGGTTGTAGTCCGTGCCTGTCAGCTTGCGTGTCACGCCCGAGAAGAATATTCCGAGCTTGAACGGCAACGGCTTGGGGTTGTCGCCGCCGAATGGGATAAGCCGGTGGTCGCCGGTGCGGGTGTCAAGGTAGAGGAGCTTGTCAGCCTCGCAGAGCACCACGCATGCCTGGTCAAGGATACCGTTGTTCAGCCCCACGTAGTTGCGTTCAGCACGTGAAGCGTACTCGATTATCTGCTGGCGTGTGAGTCCGAGATGGTTCACCTTGTCGAGCGCCATCACGAAACCGCAGAGCAAAGCCGCCGAAGACGAGAGTCCACCGATCGGCATCGAGCCCTTCACGATCCCGCGTATCCCCTTCTCAAGACGGAAATCCTGCTGCAGTGCCCATACGGCACCGCGGAGGTAGTCTCCCCAGTTCCCCTGTTTCTCATCCACAGGGCGTTGGACATTGAATGTCATAAGCCCCTCGAAAGAGAGGGATGCCATCTCCACCTTCCCTGAATCAGTGGCAGAGAAAAGGAATTCGATGCCCGAGTCAAAGGCAAATCCAGATACGAGCCCGTGCTGGTGGTCGACGTGCGCCCCGAGCGGGCAGATGCGGTAGGGGGCAAAGAGCTGATACAGCGCATCCCCCTTGCCGAAGAAAGTCCGGTAAGCGGTATGAAGTGAAGTCATATGTGGTTGGTGAGTTTTCATCGTTGTCGTCGTTTTCATCGTTGTCAGTTATCAAAATGGGGGCACACTGAAACCTGTAGGGACGCACGGCTCGTGCGTCCGCCCCTATGGGAGGGAGGCTTCCCAGCCTCCCCACAATCTCCATCCAAGTCATATTTAGTAACAGAGGGCACTCCGTGCCCGTCCTACCGAGTTAAACTAAGTAGTAAGCGCACTCCGTGCGCGTCCGCGCGAGAAATTTTGGTAAAATAAAAAAGGCATACGCCGGGTGTCAGGTGGACACTCGAGTGTATGCTATTCCCCGCCACCTGTGGCGGGGAGAGTATAGAGCGGCGAATGCGGTCATGTCGCGGCTGTCAGGGTCGATACTCTGTTGACAACGTTTTCGTCGTTGTCGCCGTTTTCAACGATAGAGATACTGGAGGATTGCAATGAGCTAATAGGTTTATTCAACCGACCAAATTATGGTATTATCTTCGGCTCTTATTTCGTGGAAGAATTTCTTTCTGAGGAGCAGGTTCATAGGCCTTAAGACCAGTATCTCCTGTGAATATTTCTACAGTAAAGTTTTTGAAATTATAATGATTGGCAACCTGAATGATTGAGGCATCTCCCATAGAGATTCCGCTCATCGACAAGTCGCGCCACGTCTCCACCAGTCTTTTGAAATTTTCTTCGTCAAAAAGATTTGTCTGATTGGTAAAGATATCCCAAGGTTCCCGACCTTCTATTGATCTTAGAATAAAATCAGCAAACTCATCAATAAATCTTTTCGGATCCGTCCCTTTTATTTGAGTGATATGATTTCCACATTCTATTACGGATGCTAATGGAAGTACAATTCTGGCACCGGAAGCAATTTCGGTCTGTATTTTTGCATCCACGTCCGTTTGTGTAATAGTATCCTCTCCCTTCTTTTCAATTCTATCCATGCTTGGAACTCCCAGCCACACACAAAGGATACTTGTATCAAGAATAATTACTTTTCTGGCCATAATGTCAAGAAGTAAAGAGGTTCTTTGTCATCATATTGCCAGGCGTATATCTTGCCAATTGTCGGAGGAAGTCTGGCCTTTCGGTCAGCCTGAATATTGATGCTGATCCATGAATACCCTCTCTATTTACACAGCTGACGGAGTCAAGCACCTCGGTTCCCAAAGCATCGATTAAGACTGGATTATGTGTGGTGCATAACACATCGAAATCTCTTGACGTAGCTATTTCTGTCAAGGCATACACCAGTTCTCCGGCTCTTGAAGGATGCAGACCATTGTCAATTTCCTCAATTACAATTAAAGAATCGGATTTTCTGGTGAGGAGAGCGACGATGATCGCTATGAATCGAAGAGTTCCATCAGACATTGCCCTTGCATCTATCTCCATGGTATGCTCCGGATCACCCCAATCCTCTAGACAATATACCATAGCTGTATCCTTAAATCTACCAACTCTTTCGGCCCATATTCTTCGGATGTCCCTTTCAGGAAGTTTACTCACGTATTTAGTCAGGGTGTCTTCAAACTCTTTAGGGCGGTCTTCCGAAAGCGCAGCGATTACTCCCGCCACATTAGACCCATCAGAGTTAAGATTTTCCGAAAGAGCCACATACTCCCGCATGCGTGCCGGATTAGGATCAAGCACATAGATAGAAGCAAATGAATCCAAAGCTGCTTTGGCACCGTCTTTAATGACCTTAAGTACGTTTAGACCTTGCACCTGGGATAGTATGGTCATGTCACGTCTAAGGCTAATACCTTTCTTCGACCCTGACCCAAGCCGATCCTTATCGAATAATGTTATGATCTGGCTTGGTTCGTTATCGAGCACGATATCAGTAGAGAAAAGATATCGCCAAATATCTTCTTTTATAGATATCTTCAAAGATTCAGAATCCACATAAGCCTCGGCATTAGAGATAGAAAACTTTAGAGTGTACTTGTAGGTAGTCTCATTGTCTTTGAAAACCACTTCAAGAGAAGCACAGTTGGAGCCTCGTCGAACAATCTGATCAATTCCGCCACGAATACTTTTGCAGACATCGGCCAGTCGTTCGCCGGAAATAAGGCGAGAAAGAAAGATCAAAGCATCCACGATGTTCGACTTTCCAGAAGCGTTAGTGCCTATAAGAAAAGTAATCTGGTCAATCAACAAGCTGGCATTTTCAAAACTTTTCCAGTTATGTAGGGTAAGGGTAGTAATCATGACGAATGAGAATATTTCAACGCAAAATTACGAAAATTCATTTACATCTACAAGAATTTATTGTAAAATATCCATGTTCTACCACTGCTCTTTCATTTAATGCTCAGCTAATGTCCGTAAGCGCATGCCCTGGTCGCTAAACCACTAACGAAGCAAACACAAGTATCCTATAAACTAATGATAAAAAATCTGCGCCCCATCCACATTTCCTTGTCTTGTCCATGTTCGCAGATTATTAAATGTCCTTTCTTAAGGAACGTGGAAACATCTTCTTGTCTATATAGATAACAATGAAACTATTTCAGCTTTGAGCTTTGGAAGATGGTTTATAACATCGCGTAGTCGTTTAAGAATCTCTACCTTAGCCATAAATCAGTTCCTTTTTTGAATCCACCTCCTGACGAAAATATGGATTTTTTATAGCGTCGTCACAGACCAAATCGACCTTTCTTCTAAAAAGGTCTTCAAGCGCAAATTGAAGATCAAAGTAGTTGTCTGCATACTCAGATAATGGAATGGAATCCTTATTAAACTTCACAAGAAGGTCAATGTCGCTTTCCTTATTAAAACGGGAGGTAAGTATGGAACCGAACACATATAGACTCTTGACCTTGTAGAGATGACAAAGTTCAAAAATTCTTCTTATGTTCATTTCAATTAGATTCATCTACTTTGATGTTGCCATATTATAATTGACTACTATAGTGAGAACATAGTTATCAGTGGAATTGTTTTGAACGAGGGAAAATACTCTTTGGAGGTGTCTTCCTATATACTTCGTCAATACTGAAGCGGGACTTCCGATACTTCAAAGCCGATACTTTTTACTCTTAACTCTTCCCCCTTCTCTCCTTATACTGCGAGCAAAGCTCGCCAATACTGAAGCGAAGCTTCCGATACTGCGAAGCCG
>JAIDTO010000115.1 GCA_029060625.1 Muribaculaceae bacterium
ACATGAATGACACTGACTCTCCGCTTATCAAGGTGAGCACCTGGCAACTAAACGAAGAGGGATGCCGATAAACATTTGACTTTTTCTTGTGGCTGGATTTGGTAGATTGAAAAATAAGTAGTAATTTTGCGATTGCAGGCTGGCCTGGTGAAGCACGCTGGCCGGAAGCTATGTTTCAATTAAATATGTACCATATGAAACGGTCACACATAATATTATTGTTGTTTTTGATTGCAAATCTTCAGTGTTTTGCTCTTGACCATATCATCCTAAGGAATGGACAAGCGTTTGATGTCAAGTTGCATCAGATCACCGATGAAGCAGTCTCCTACAGCCCCAATGGAGACAATGATGCGGCGATTGAATCAATTCCCTCAAAGGATGTATATATGGTATTTATAGAGAAACAGGGGAATATCTATATGACTCCAGATGGGAAAAGAATAACCGGGGAGGACAAACGAGTAGACAGAAAAAAATTTGATGCGATTTATCTTGTGTCAGGTCATGAGATTGGAGCCAAGAACATAAAGGTCACTGAAGATGCCATTATATATACTCCTGTAAAAAAAGGAGGGATATTATCCAATATCATAGGATCCTCTAATTCCGGCGGACGCAGAGCCTTCTCAAATCAGGAGGTTTTCATGATCCGCTATAAGTCGGGTATGACCGATGTGATCACGCCCTTCGAAATAGCTAATGAGCCGGAAGAAAAGATTGAAGACTCTCAGAAAGGAGATCCTCAGCATATCATTTTCTACCATTCTGTGAAAAAAGGGCAGACCCTTAAGAAAATAGCTGAAATGTACAACGCCACCGTCGCCCAAATAATCGAGTGGAACGGTCTTCCCAAGAACACTCAGCCTACTGCCCCATTGACTGCCGGAACCCAACTGACAATCTATCTACCGAAATAGATAGATCATTCCAAAGTCTCGGAATGATCTATCACCGTCACCATACAATTATTTTTTGTATTAATATAGCACTGTCATCTCTATGGAGTGAAAGGATGTAAATGCCTTGTGTTAGTGCATTAATCTGGAATTTTTGGTCTTTTATCCATGATTTTGAAATAATTCTGCCAGAAATATCAGATACTATGGCTACGCAATCATCGACACGATCATCGACATAAAACACACCATTGTCATAATGAATCGACATATTACTTTTTTTAATGGCATCCACAGATGTCCCAACATCTTTCTTGCTAATCACGGGGCGAATGGACATTCCGTAGTATCTAAAACAACTTTTATATTGTAGTTTAGAATTGCTAAAAAATAATGACATTGCTGAGTTATTCTTGGAATTGGCAGTATCCAGATCCCCTGTCCAATAAGAACCGATAAGCACTGCCTGAGAAACGTGATTGTTCTGGCAAAAGGTCAATGGCAGGAAAATACTGTTGCCATTAGGACCCTGTATTCTAAGTCCATCATTATATTCAGTACTGCAGTATGTGAGTAATTCATTACAATCTTCTTGATTAGGCATTCTCCATCCTCCACCCCAAAGGTATTTGGCAGCATCGTACTGAGTACCTGTTATGTCTTCCCCAATATCTGTCAGGATATATAAAGTCTCTCCACTTTCGTCAGTCTCTTCTCTTTCAAAAAATGAATAGTTGTCAAATACAAACGATTCACGCGGTTCATTTTCTCCCCAAGAGAAACACAACCCCGATTCATTCGGAGAGTTGGAACCTAAATTGCAAGCAGCCCAAAGTGTACCACTTGGAAGACCAAGATCAACATACTCATGACCACTCTCTTCGCCGTATTGAACATTTGTATAATCAATCTCATTATTTTCAGAATGCCCCATAAAGGCTGAACTCAATATAAAAGCAAATACAATTTTTCTCATATACTTAATCAATAGTTTTTTTTGATGACTCGCAAAGTTAATCCATTTTTGGTAAATCAAACGAAAACTGTATCATTATAATCTATCAAAAATCTATCATTGCATTTTTTAGTCTATCATTCAGCTATCAACATAAGGCTAAGATTTTGAAAAGCAATAAAATAAATACAACCATATGATTTAGGTCTAATATCAAAAAAATTTGAGGTATTCTTCTTTTTTTGAGGCTTGACTTTTGGTTATTCTCGCCTTAAGACGTGATTTTTTGTTATAGACAGCACTTATATCAAGATTAAATATAACCGAAATAGTTCTTGAACTAAATCCCAACATGAGGTAAAGAAATAGTCGACGATTATCCTCAGTAATGTCAAAAAAATCACTCTTAAAGGAGGCATAAAGACCGTCGGATGTTTCATTCACATATTCTTCAATTCTGTCAACACTGGATTTTTCTTTTAATCCATTTACTATATTATTAATCTCTGATGTAATTTTCTCTTTATCTTTTTTATTATACTTTCCTTGGTAATAATTATCACATAAAGAATTTGCCTCAGAATACTTTGATCTTATAATTTTAACAAAATCCTTATCAATGCTTCTTCCTGTGCTATTAGAGTCATCCTTTTTTGATTTTTCAGTCTTCTCCAATTGAGTCAGCAAATCAGATCTGAGGCTTTCCAAATCAGCTTCAGCCTTAAGACGCATAGATTTCTCCGATAGAATTTTCTCTCTTGAAATCCAAAATCCAACACAACTGACCACTATAAAAACAAGAATCAATATGCAATACAGTAATTTGTAATTATTCTTCTTTTCTTCAGCAAGTGCTTTTCTCATCTTTTCATAATTACTAATGGATTCTGCTACATTATTCCTACATATATGAGAAAGGACACTGTCTTGACTATTCTTATACTTTACAAGACTTTCATAAGCTTCTTTATATTTATCTTGATCTGCAAACAAGCCAAATGAGTCTTTTGATGTATCCAAAACCTTTGCTTTTTCTATAATCCAACTCAAACATTCAGGAATATCATCCCCATACTTTTCATGTATTGCTATATTAATATTTCGTTTATCCTTATCAGTTAAGATCACCGGATTTAATTCACAGGCCATAGAATAACTTTCTATTGACATATCGAATTTGCCAAGTGCAAGAAATGCCACACCTCGTAATTGAAGAGATTCGGATAGTATAAGTGTATCTTTTTTTTCCAATGCCAACTTTAAAAGTTCCGCTGTTATCTCTATTGTTTTATCATAGTTCAAGCTATTGTTGTATGCACGTGCTAACTCAAGCTTTGAATAATTAATCCAGTCGACATTTCCAGTCATCATAAATGCTTCATACGCCATTTTCGCATACTGTATTTGAGCAGATCCATCACACAAGAATGTATAGACCATAAATAATCCTCTTGCGCACTGTCCTTCCCACATATAAAGCTTGCCCTCTCTGGCTATATCAAGACCATGAGAGAAAGCCACTGAAGCCTCACCAAGCTTATCGGCATTCATCTCAATCATTCCTTTCAGGAAGAGTGCACGAGCGGCTTCTTCCTTGTCACCTTGCTCAAGAAAATAGTCGGCAGCAGCGGAAATGATGCTATCGTCCGCCTCATCAATGAAATTTTTGTAGCGTGCGTGGGTCAACAAAAGGCCATAAAGAGCCCTGTCATACTCCGAACTATTATCGGTAATCTCATATTCATCAAGAATTATCATTGCGGAGTCCGGACACTCCTCAATAATGGAATCAGCATCAACAAGCCGCGGATCAACACTACGACGACAGCTACATAGGAAACTGAAAATCAACATCGAAGTCATTATAACAGGACCAATGATACTGATAAATCTGATATTTCTTTTTTCTGGATGCATTTCAAAATGTCGTAAAAATTTTTGCAAATATAGCATTTAATTTCCAAATTTTCAAAATCAAAAAATCTCGTTTCCTTTAAGTCTGCTCTAATCATCTGAATAATCAATGAGTTCTTGGTATATGAAATCTGAGAGTCCAACTCTTGAATCCATAATCTTAAATATCCACTTTTTATTTGGCATTTTGAAATAAAAATGTTAAATTTGCCATCCAGAACTAACCGAGTGCCCATGGATGACAAAATTATCACCGAAATAACGCCTCTTTCAGGTAAGGACTGTTTCTATCTCGTAGACCGGTTCAAAGACCGGTTTACGTTTCCTGTACACCGTCACAACGAGTTCGAGCTCAATTTCCTCTCCAACTGTCAGGGTGCGCGGAGAATTGTCGGTGATTCCATAGAGACCGTCGACACCTGCGACCTCGTGCTTGTCGGACATGGAATTGAACATGGTTGGCTGCAACATGAATGCAACACCCCGGCTATCAGGGAAATCACAATACAGTTTTCCGAAGATCTTTTCGGAGATGTCTTCCTTGCCAAAAAGCAGATGGCAGGAATACGAAACCTCCTGATTGAAAGCGGGAACGGGATTGCGTTCTCAATGGCTACAGTCTGGAAAGTGCATTCTAAACTTGAGAAACTTGCCACTACAGAATCAGGCTTCAGGGGACTGCTCGATTTCATGGACCTTCTTAACGAACTCGCAGAAATCGGCGACTACCGTCTGCTCGCCACATCATCGTTTGCCAGCGTCACCCCGGCATGCGACAGCCGTCGCGTACAGAAAGTGCAGGCATATATCGACGAGAACTATCGGCAAGACATTCGTCTCGCCGATCTTGCCGATCTCGTCGGAATGACGCCTACCGCCTTCAGCCGATTCTTCAAGCTCCGCACCGGGAAATCAATCTCCGACTACATCATCGATGTACGCCTCGGTCACGCCTCCCGTATGCTCGTCGACTCCACCACATCAATAGCAGAGATATGCTACGACTGCGGATTCAACAACATTTCTAATTTCAACCGCATCTTCAAAAAGAAAAAGGGACAATCCCCGAAAATCTTCCGTGATATATACCAACACCACAAGAAGCTTATTTAAGTCTTGAGTCTTGAGTCTTAAGTCATAAGTATTCAGCATTCAGTAGAGAGTCTTCAATCAGCATTGATCGAGATGGAATTCGAGGGGATGGACCCGGAAGATACCGTGAGAGTCCCGACACCTTGATTGCCTTCGCTTTGCAAGAGCACTTGGGCGAGACCGTTGAAAGTACGGACTGTAAATGTCTTGCCGACTCCGTCTACAGGACGCTCCACTGCCTTAAACGTAGGGTCTCCATTACCAACTCCAAGAATCTTAACCGGACCGGCAGCATTCAAGATAAGCTCCACGTTTGCATCCGGCACGAAACGCCCCTTCTTGTCAAGCACCTTGACAGTAGCGACTGCCACATCCCTGCCATCTGCCATTATTGCATTGCGGTCAGTTGTGAGCTCTATTTTAGCAGGCATACCTGTAGTCTCTACCACCGTCTCCATAGCCTTCTTTCCATTTTTGTATCCGACAGCCTTTACCTTACCGGGCTGATAGATAGTCTTCCAGCTAAGATGACCATTCTTCGGCATCGCCTGACGACCCTGGCTCTTACCATTGACGAAAAGCTCCACCTCATCCATATTGCTGTATGCCCACACATCAACTTCCTCTCCCTCGTGGCCTGCAAGGTTCCAATGAGGGAATATATGCAGCACCGGCTCATCAGTCCACCAAGACTTAAGGTAGAATGCCTCATCTTTCGGAAAACCGCAATAGTCAAGCACCCCAAACTGAGAGTTAGTAGCAGGATAGACCATCGGATTGGATTCCCCGCGATAGTCAAAACCAGTCCAATAGAAAAGACCACCAAGCCATGGACGCTCGTCGTAGAACTTCCAGCCCCTCTCAATAGCGTTGTAGAGGCTGTCAGGTCCACTTGGACTCCTGTTGATAGCCTTCATGAATCCATTGGCATGGTCATCGTAGTAGACCCCACGCGCACCGCATCCGGTAGTCTCCTCTGTGCCAAGAGCTTTCCTATCAGGATAATTCTTCCTGTGCTCTTCTATAGGATTCTGAAGCACATAATTGTAGCCTGCCACGTCCACCGGCACCACGACTGTAGGGCCACCTGAAGTAGCCATCGACATCGGACGAGTTGGGTCAAGCCTATGGCAATACTCACGCATTGATTCCGATATGCGGCTTCCATAATCATTCCACTCAGTGCCCCATTCCTCATTTCCGACACTCCACACCACAACGGAAGGATGATTACGGTCACGCTCTATCATGCGCTTGAGCTGCCCGATATGATAATCGTTGACTCCCGTCAGTCGATTCTCTTCCAACACAAGGATACCAAGTGTGTCACATGCCTCAAGCATCGCAGGCGACATCGGATTATGGCTCGACCTATAGCCATTGACACCATATTTCTTAAGCTCCTTAAGGCGGTAAGCCTGCATAGCATCCGGGATGGCAGCCCCTACACCGGCGTGGTCCTGATGCATGTTGACACCCTTTATCTTCACATTCCTGCCGTTAAGGAAGAATCCTTTGTCAGCATCAAACTTGATATCACGGAATCCCGTCTTGGTAACTTTCGTATCCACAACCTTTCCATCTTTCACAATCTCAGTCACAACCTCATACATTGCCGGAGACTCAATATCCCAAAGTGCCGGGTCGGCAAGAGCTACGGTTGCCTTCGATGTGCCACTCTCTTTTCCGGAGAGCTTCATGACATCTGATTCAGGCATCTCTGTTTTCTTTCCATCCGGACCAACTAAATGATTACGGACCTTGAACTCAGCCGGGGCATTCCCCTTATTGTCTACGGTGGTCTCGACATTGACCGTAATCTCATCGTATGGATAATCCATGTCGGCATATACGAATGTGCCGAACGGAGCCACATGCAAAGGATCGCTCTTATCGAGCCATACATTCCTATATATGCCTGCACCTTCATAAAACCATCCCTCCTCAAGAGTGGCATCAGCCCTTACAGCCACCACATTCTCGCCGCCATAGTTCAAATATTCAGATATGTCGTAGACCTGAGTGGCATAGCCGCTTGGCTCGCTGCCTAAATAGAATCCGTTGACCCATATGCGGGCATCACGGAATATGCCGTCAAACTGCAGAGTGAAATGCTTTCCAAAGTCTTCTGCAGGGACTTCAAACGTCTTTCTATACCATCCTACACTCGTCTCGGGATACTTGTAGCCTACTGTCTTGTAGCCGTGGCTATGACTCGCTTCCGGAGCAAATGGCAGGTCCACCACCCAGTCATGGGGAAGCGTGACAGGTTTCCACTCCGCATCCCATTTCCCTTGGTCGAACTTCGGGGAATAAGGACCCTCATTATGTATGGAGTTGGCCTTTGTCAGATAATTGAAATATTCCGTTCCGCATCCGAAATCCTTGGCAGGATCAGATGCATTGCCGAATGCAAACATCCATCCGTCGTTGAAAAGGGTTCGTTCGGAAGCCGATAGGCAAAATGCCGTCAATGACAGCAGCAAAAGAGGAAATGCTATTCGTTTCATAATCGATGTTACTTGTCGACTGCAAATTTACAAAATAAAAATATAGGGTCTATCGTTTTTCCTATAAAAAAGACTGCATATATAAGTATCGGGTAAAATAGTATCATTTCCCCTTTGATATTTTTCATAATTTTGCAATCGAAAGAGAATAACCCAAAGCATCATGAATACAAATCCCACAAAATGCATAGTAGCCGCTATGCTTGCCATGACGGCTTTTGGAGGCTCCGCCAAGGTAGAGCTTCCCGATATCATCAGCGACAACGCCGTGCTTCAGCAAAACTCCGATGCCAAGCTCTGGGGCTGGAGCAAACCCGGCTCTTCGGTAGATGTCACCACCTCATGGAACGGAAAGACTTACACCACTAAATCTGACAGCAAGACAGGACGCTGGGAACTTACAGTCGCCACCCCGGAAGCATCATTCACCCCGTATTCCATCGAATTCAAGGACCCTGACGGTCCGGTAAAGATCGATAATGTACTGATAGGAGAAGTATGGTTCTGCTCCGGGCAATCCAATATGGAGATGCCCTTGCGAGGCTTTGGAATCCAACCTATTGAAGGAGCTGCACAAGCCATAGCATACTCAGGGAAGTATCCGGGGATCAGGATGGCAAATATCCCAAAACGTGAGGCATATACCCCTCAGGAAAAAGTGGAAGGAAAATGGAATGTCTCAAATCCGAAAAATGCCGGGGAGTTTTCTGCCCTTGCATATTTCTTCGCCCAGTCACTGACCGACTTGCTGAATGTGCCGGTTGGAATCATTAACTGCGCATATGGAGGCTCAAAGGTGGAGGGATGGATTCCAAAATGGAAACTTGACACCTATGAAGGATGGGATATGGCAGCTGAGGAGAAAAATAAAGATATGGGCGATTGGGAACGCATAGGCGTAATGTACAACGCTATGCTCAAACCAGTGCTCGGCTACACCGTCAAAGGCTTCCTCTGGAATCAGGGAGAATCCAATGTAGGGCGTGAGAATGAATACCCCGAACACCAGAAGGATATGGTGGAAATCTGGCGCGACGAATGGGGTCTTGGCGAACTTCCGTTCTATTTCGTAGAGCTGCCAGGATGGAACTATGACAATCCGGAAGCCGACAATGCTGCAAAATTCCGCGAATGCCAGCACCGCGCGGCAGAAATCCTCCCCAACAGCGGCATCGTATGCACCACCGACCTTGTATATCCTTATGAAGTGCCGGATATCCATGCCCGTAAGAAAAAGGAGATTGGTGAGCGTCTCGCCTTTATGGCAGGAGCACGCACCTACGGCATAGAAGGCATACCCCACATCTATCCATCCTATAAATCAGTGGAACTCAAAGGAGACACTGCCGTTCTCACCTTCAACAACGCAATCGGAGGTCTGAATCCAAACACTGACCTCCCAGGTTTTGAGGTGGCAGGAGAAGATCAGGTGTTCTATCCCGCAAAAGCAGTTGAAGACTGGAACTGGCCTTATACTGTGACGGTATCAAGCGACAAGGTTAAGGATATCAAGGCCGTGAGATATTGCTTCAAGAATTTTGCCATCGGTCAGCTCAAGGATATGTACGGTCTCCCTCTCATTCCTTTCCGCACTGACAACTGGTAAAAAAAAACATAAATCGTCAAAAAACAGTGCTGAGGGCGCAAGTCCGAAGTATCCCAACATACATTGTAATGAAATATAAAAACCTGATAGGCTCATTCCTTATGTCAGCCTTTATTATCGGCTCGGCATGCAGCGGCAGCAAGAAAGCATCTGATTCCGCTGATGCCGGTAACCAATTCGTAACCGTAAAAGACGGAGAATTTCATATCGGAGATTCAGTCTACCGCTATGTGGGCACCAACTTCTGGTATGGAGCCATCCTCGCCTCTGAGGGACAAGGTGGCGACCGCGAACGTCTTGCACGCGAACTCGATACCCTCCAGAGCATCGGCATCAACAACCTACGTATTCTCGTTGGGGGCGACGGAGAAGAGGGTCTTGCATCTCACATTTCCCCGACACTCCAGAAAAGCCCCGGCGTCTACAACGACACCATCCTCCGAGGCCTCGACTATCTTCTTGACGAGCTCGAACGCCGCAATATGAAAGCTGTGCTCTACCTCAATAATGCTTGGGAATGGAGCGGTGGATTTTCCACCTATCTCGAATGGGCAGGAGAAGGAAAGGCCGTGAACCCTGCCACCGACGGATATCCGGCATATATGGCATATGCAGCAAAATTCTCAGTCAATGATTCTGCCCAGAAGCTGGCTGCAGACCATGTCAGGAACATAGTGAGCCGCACCAACAGCATAACGGGCAAACCATACTCCGAATCGCCTGCCATCATGGCTTGGCAGATAGCCAACGAACCTCGCTGTTTTAATCCTGCCAATAAGGAAAGCTTTGCAAAATGGATAGGAGAGACAGCATCCATAATCAAGGAGATAGACCCTAATCATCTCGTATCTACCGGCAGCGAAGGTGCATGGGGTTGCGAAATGGATATGGACCTATGGACACGCATACATTCATATCCGGAAGTTGACTATGCTACAATCCACATATGGCCCTACAATTGGAGCTGGGTAAACGGAGAGACTGTAACTGACAGTGTAGCAGTGGCCTGCCGAAACACTTCAGACTATATCAACTCACACTACGATGCTCTTGGCAAAGCATTGCAGTCAAGAGGAGAAGCATCGAAGCCCATCGTGCTTGAGGAATTCGGCTATCCACGTGACGGCATGGCTATTGCACAAGGATCACCTGTCACCGGACGTGACGCCTACTACAACCATGTATTCTCTGAGATCAAAGGTGGCGGCAAAATAAAGGGTGCCAATTTCTGGGGCTGGGGCGGCTTGGCCGAGCCAACTCATGAGGTTTGGCAGCCGGGTGACGACTACACCGGCGACCCGGCGCAAGAGGCTCAGGGACTAAATTCTGTATTTGCCTCTGACTCCACCACAATCGCCATCATCAAGCAAGCAATTCCCTGATAAATATCATCCACTTATATTACAAATTTTATTAATTATGTCAGAAGGGGTGGTCGCGAGATTTATCTCAGATTATCGCAACATTTAGTCGCGACCACCCTACTTAAACCAACAACTCTCACCGAATCATGAAAAAAATATTATACACACTCGCATTCGGCTTGGTCCTGACTTCTTGCGCAGGAGGAAAGAAAACCCAGGCTGAGGAAAAAGAGACAGTCACTCCCGCAGCGTCAATGATAGCATTGCTCGACTCCACATCTTCATCAGGAAGATTCTTCTTCGGGCATCATGACGACACTGCCTACGGACACGAATGGAAATACGTGCCCGGGAAGTCAGACGTAAAGGATGTCACCGGTGAATACCCGGGTCTTATGAACTGGGACCTCGGCATGATCGAGCTTGACTCAGCCCGCAATCTTGACGGAGTTCCGTTCAAGTTCATATCCGAAGAAATAATTGCCCAAAATGCCCGTGGCGGCATCAATGCCATCAGCTGGCACCTGCGCAATCCCCTCAGCGGAGGCGACTCCTGGGATGTATCGGCATCTCCTCTGCAACAGTTGCAAGACAATGCCGCGCTTGCCGACACACTCGACCTCTGGATAGGAAAGGCTGCCGACTTCATTGCTTCGCTCCAGGATGCTGAAGGAAATAAAATCCCGGTAATCTTCCGTCCTTGGCATGAGAACACGGGCACATGGTTCTGGTGGGGAGCCGGCAATTCTACACCCGAGCAATACAAGGATCTTTGGAAACGCACTCGCCGCGTATTTGACGAAAAGGGAATCGACAATGTGGTATGGGCATACTCACCTGACCGCGTCCCCACTCCCGAACAATATTTCGTGACGTATCCCGGCGACGAATATGTAGACATCCTCGGAAGCGACATCTATCATTTCGGTGGAGCGGACAATGCGGACCAATATCGTCAATCCGTAAGTGGTCTGCTCCCTTATGTAGCTGAAGAAGCCGCTAAAAGAGGCAAATTGATGGCATTCACTGAGACCGGCCTTGAAAGCGTGGTCATGGACAACTGGTTTACGGAAGTGCTCCTTCCTCTTGTAAGCGATATCCCGGTAGCATATGTATGCGTATGGCGCAATGCTAATCAGGAAGAAAAACCTATGCATTACTATGCTCCTTATCCCGGCCATCCTGCTGCGGCAGACTTCAAGAAGTTTCATGACAATCCCAAAACAATATTTGTAAAATAAACTACTCACAACAATATGGAAATTTTCGAATACCGCAAGACCCTCATCCTCGATCGCTATAAAGAACTTATCAGCCGCCCCAATAAGGCAATCGAAGGAAACGGCATATATGAAAGATATGAAAATCCGGTGGTGACCGCTGAAATGGTTCCCCCATATTGGAAATATGATTTTGACCCCAAGACCAATCCCTATTTCATGGAGAGGATCGGTTGCAATGCCACCCTCAATTCCGGAGCCATAAAGTGGGGCAACAAATATGTGATAGTAGTTCGCGTGGAGGGAAGCGACCGCAAATCATTTTTTGCTGTTGCGGAGAGTCCTACAGGTGTCGACAACTTCGTATTCTGGCCTCATCCCATAACTCTCCCGGATACTGAAGACCCTGCTACAAACGTTTACGACATGCGTCTGACCCGCCATGAAGACGGATGGATCTACGGACTCTTCTGTGTAGAGCGTCACGATGACTCTAAACCAGGCGACCTCTCTGCTGCCACGGCTGCATGCGGCATAGCACGCACCCACGACCTCGTGAACTGGGAACGTCTTCCTGACCTCAAGAGCAAATCGCAACAGCGCAACGTAGTGCTTCATCCGGAATTTGTCGATGGCAAATATGCACTTTACACGCGCCCGCAGGATGGCTTCATCGATACAGGAAGCGGCGGTGGTATCGGCTGGGCACTCATCGACGACATATGCCATGCCGAGATAAAGGAAGAGATAATCATCGACCCACGCTACTACCATACCATCAAGGAAGTGAAAAATGGTGAGGGTCCCCACCCAATTAAGACCGACCGCGGCTGGCTTCATCTCGCCCACGGGGTCAGGGGATGTGCTTCCGGACTCCGCTATGTGCTTTATATGTATATGACATCTCTCGATGAGCCTTGGAAGAAAATAGCTTCTCCCGGCGGCTACTTTATGGCTCCTATAGGGGAGGAATATATAGGCGACGTGATGAACGTGCTTTTCGCCAACGGCTGGATTGCTGATGAAGATGGCAAGGTATTCATCTACTACGCTTCTTCCGACACCCGCATGCATGTGGCTACATCCACTATCGACCGCCTTGTAGACTATTGCTTCAACACCCCGCAAGACGGCCTTACCACAACAGAATCGGTGAAGACACTCAACCGCCTTATTGACAAGAATCTTGCCCTCGGCATCTAATTTCAAACCTAAGGATCTATGGCAAGTCTTTCTGAAAAAATTGGCTACGCTCTCGGCGATGCCGCCTCAGGCGGTATCGTATGGAAAATCATGTCGATAGCCTTCCCGTTCTTCTTCACCAACGCCTTCGGACTCTCACTGGAAGATGCAGCGCTGCTCATGCTCATAGCGCGTCTCTTCGATGTTGTCACCGACCCGATTATGGGAAGCCTCGCCGACCGCACACAGAGCCGATTCGGCACCTACCGTCCCTGGCTCATCTACGGAGCAATCCCATTTGGCATAGTATTCGCGTTTCTTCTCTATACCCCTGACTTCGGACCGGATGGCAAACGGGTGTATGCCTATGCACTCTACCTCCTCATGATGGTGCTCTACACTGCTGTGAACGTTCCCTACGGTTCGCTCTTAGGCGTGATGACTGAAGACGATAATGAAAAAAACCAGTTCTCCGCCTACCGTATGGTCGGGGCGTATGCTATGGGATTCATCACACTGCTTTCCTTCCCTTACATCCAGAAGATGATCGGGGGTAATGAAAACGACCCTGTGGTTCTGGCACATCAATACTCCATTATCGGTGTAATCTTCGGCATCATTGCCGCAATCATGACCCTGGCTTGCGGCCTCATGACGAAGGAACGCCTGAAACCGGTCCGTGCTGAAAAATTCAGCTTCAAGCAGTTTGGTGACCTTTTCCGCAATAAGCCATGGGTCTGCTTGACCACCATCAGCATTCTGACCAACTTTTTCAATGGGTTCCGCTATGCTGTGGTAGCCTATATGTTCGACTACTGCCTTGACGGGGAAGTTACCCTTGGAAGTTTCATCATCAACTATACAGTGTTCATGGCATTCGGTGAGATCACCTGCATGATCTTCGGAGGCATCTCTCCGGTATTCACCAAGTGGGTAGGATCAAAGCGCGGTGCATTCACATGGGCAGCAGTGATTTGCTGCGTCACTTCCGTGGTATTCTTCTTCATTCCTATGAGCACCTCATTAATATGGTTGATGATAGCTGTATCTATCATTACATCAATCGGTGTAGGCATCTATTCGCCTCTTCTCTGGTCGATGTATGCCGATGTAGCTGACTATGCCACCCAAAAGAATGGAGTATCATCCACCGGTCTGATTTTCTCATCCGGCACAATGGCTCAGAAATTCGGAAGCGCAATCTCCGGCTCACTCATAGCAATCCTTCTCGGTCTGGCAGGTGCCACTATGACCGAGATTGATGGCACCACCACAATCAACCCTGAATCAATCACCGCCTCAGTGCGCACCATGATCTGGGCACTCTTCTCACTTTTCCCTGCAGGCATAGCCGCCATCATGGGAATCATGACCTACTTCTTCCCCATAAAGAAGTGATGTGGAATCTTCAATGTAAATTTGAATGTTAAAAAAGATATTTAAGGAAGAACTGACCGCCAACCTTACAGAAAACATCCTCCCATACTGGATGGAGAAGATGAAAGATCCGAGAGGCGGATACTACGGTCGTCGCGACGGCAATGACATTCTTGACAAGGAAGCTCCCAAGGGAGCTATCCTTCAGGCCCGTATTCTTTGGACATTCTCTGCCGCCTACAATGCCATAAAGAATCCGGAATATCTTGACGAAGCCCGGCATGCATATGAATTCATCCGCGACCATTTCATCGACAATGAAAATGGAGGGGCTTACTGGAGTGTATCGGCAGACGGGACTCCTCTCGACACAAAGAAACAGTTCTATGCTATTGCCTTCATAATATACGGGCTTTCTGAATATTATATCGCATCAGACGATGAAACCGCACTTCAGACTGCCTGCCGCCTGTTTGATTCTATCGAAGGGCACGCCCGCGACAGGGAAAAAGAGGGATATATCGAAGCCACTACCTGCCACTGGCACCCTATCGAAGACATGCGGCTAAGCGAACGCGATGCCAACGCCTCAAAGACCATGAATACACATCTTCATATCCTTGAGGGCTACACAAATCTTCTGCGTGCGCTCCGCATTGCAAAAGGAAGAGGCGTGAAGGCCGCTTCTGACTCCGAGATTGAGAAGGTGAAGGAAGCGACCGTCTACCTGCTCCGCATTTTCCTTGACCGTATCGAAAATCCGGAGACTCATCATCTCACTCTTTTCTTCGACGATGACTGGAACAAATATGATGATGCTGAATCTTACGGACATGACATAGAGGCTTCATGGCTTCTTCTTGAGACCGCTTTGGTTATCGGCGACAAGGAACTGACCGAGGAAACCCTTGAGCATACGCGCCTCATCGCGCTGGCGGCTCTTAAAGGGCGTCAGGAAGACGGAAGCATGGTCTATGAGCTCCACGGCAACGGTACCCTTGATGCCGACCGCCATTGGTGGGTACAAGCAGAGAATGTCATCGGGCAATTATACCTCTCTCGGTTCCACAGTGATCCGGAGACAGAGGCAGAGAGCCTCTACTGGCTTAAGTCAGCCTACGAAAGCTGGCGCTATATAGCCGATAACCTTGTTGACCCTGAGGGGGAATGGTTCTGGTCGATAAAAGCAGACGGCACCGTCAACAGGGATGATGACAAGGCAGGATTCTGGAAATGCCCCTACCACAACTCCCGGATGTGTCTCGAATCAGTCAAGCAACTCGACTCATTAAACTAATAAATCTAACTTTTTTGACATGAAAAAGATTTTCCTGTGTCTGTCCTGCACTATGCTGGCATTCGCATTCTCAGCATCAGCAGAGACAGTGCACATATCTACCCCAAAGACATCCCTGGTGCTCGAGGCCGCTAAGGGCGAGCAACCCAAGTTCCTATATTATGGCAATTCCCTTGCATCGGGCGACCTTCAGAACTTGAAGGAAGCCGGCACTCCCGGCCTTAACGCCTATCCCGTATATGGACTCTGGCCCGCAAACGAGGCTGCATTTGCTGCCGTACATTCCGATGGCAACATGACACTCGATATGGTAACCGACAATGTGTCTGTCACAAAGAATCCCGACGGAGGGGAGACCACGACCATAACAATAAAAGACAAGGTATATCCCTTCACAATCGATCTCAACTACCGCACTTTCCCCGGTCTTGACGTGATCGAGACATGGACAGAGGCATCTCACAATGAGAAAGGAAACGTAAAGCTCACTCGTTTCATGTCGGGTTATCTGCCGGTCCGCCGCAACGACGTGCATGTCTCCCAGCTCTATGGCACATGGGCAAATGAAGGACGCGTAGAAGAGGCTCCTCTTCCTCACGGCGTGAAGATGATCAAGAATAAAGATGGTGCCCGCAATTCCCATACTGCACACGGTGAGGTGATGATCTCGCTTGACGGAAAGGCGAAGGAAAACGACGGCCGGGTGATCGGAGCAGCCCTCTGCTACGGTGGCAACTACAAGCTGATGTTTGACACCGACGACACCGACTATCATCATTTCTTTGCAGGAATCAACGAAGAGAATTCATCCTATAACCTAAAGAAGGGTGAAAAGTTTACCACTCCTCCGCTTGCCCTTACCTATTCAGAGGAAGGACTCGGCGGTGCAAGCCGCAACTTCCACAAGTGGGGTCGTGAGCAACGCCTCGCCCACGGCGACACTCCGCGCAAGATACTTCTCAACAGCTGGGAAGGTGTATATTTCGATATCAACGAGGAAGGGATGCAGCAGATGATGACGGATATAGCCAACATGGGTGGCGAACTCTTCGTGATGGACGACGGATGGTTCGGCTCTAAATATCCTCGCAACAACGACTCTACATCACTCGGTGACTGGACTGTGGACACCAACAAGCTCCCGGGGGGAATCCAGGGTCTTTGCGACGCAGCAAAGGAACGTGGCATCAAGTTTGGCATATGGATCGAACCGGAAATGGTCAATAGCGTATCTGAACTTTATGAGAAGCACCCGGAATACGTAGTGAAGGCTCCAAACCGCGAGCCTGTACTTGGACGAGGTGGCACACAGATGGTGCTCGACCTCGCGAATCCCAAGGTGCAGGATATCGTGTTCAACATCGTGGACACACTGCTCACAAAATATCCGGAGATTGACTACATCAAATGGGATTCTAACGCTCCGATCATGAACCACGGATCGCAGTATCAGACAGCCGACAACCAGAGCCATCTCTACATCGACTATCACAAGGGTCTCATCAAGGCTCTGGAGCGCATCCGCGCGAAATATCCCGACGTGACAATCCAGGCTTGTGCCAGCGGAGGCGGACGCGCCAACTGGGGCATTCTTCCTTATTTCGATGAGTTCTGGGTAAGCGACAACACCGATGCTCTCCAGCGCATCTACATGCAGTGGGGAACAAGCTACTTCTTCCCCGCCATCACCATGGCATCTCACATTTCAGCATCTCCCAACCATCAGACAAACCGCATAGTGCCTTTGAAATTCCGCACAGACGTGGCTATGAGCGGACGTCTCGGAATGGAGATCCAGCCCAAAAACATGACAGAGGAAGAAAAGGAGCAAAGCCGCAAGGCTATCGCAGACTATAAGTCAATTCGAGACGTGGTGCAGTTTGGCGACCTTTACCGTCTTCTCTCGCCATACGACGGCAAGGGAGCTGCTTCGCTGATGTATGTATCTCCCGATAAGAAAGACGGGGTATTCTACTGGTGGAAGACAGAGCAGTTCGTCAACCAACAGCTGCCGCGCGTAACTATGGATGGACTCGACCCCAATAAGACCTACACAGTCACCGAGCTCAACCGCATCGACAACGAGCCACTCCCCTACGAAGGAAAGTCCTTTACCGGAGCCTTCCTGATGTCAAACGGCCTCGAGATGCCCCTCTCCCACAACGTAGACTGGAACAAGCGCAACGACTACGCATCGCGCGTACTCAAGCTGACAGCAAAATAACATTGAATCTCCTCACCTCCAAGTATAATGGAACCCCAATGAAAAAGGCAGCCTCTTCGGCTGCCTTTCTTTATTTATCTATTTTTCGATTTTCCAGTCTTCGATGCAACGGGACTCGGAGGAGAAATTGACACCGATAAGGATGATCTGGCGACCATCCATCTGATATTTGCGCGCATATTTCTTCTCCTCTATCTGGCGAAGAGCCTGCTCGGCCGTGCCATCGTATTTCAACTCGATGACATAGATATAGTCATCGGTCTTAACTGTGATATCGATACTGCCGTCGGAGGTAGCCGATTCAGTCTCAGTCTCAAGTCCTACAAGGTCCATCAGGAGGAAGAAGGCGTTATGGAAGTTGTTCTCGTTGTCCATCTTCATCTTGAAATGAACTCCTGCGAAATATGCCTGCATGCACTTCATCGCCTTGTCAGCCTCTCCTAATATAAAGTACATCACCATGTCGCCTACGAGTTTCTTCGGCTCTTCGTCGCTGCGACACTTTACGTAATATGGCAGGAGCACATTGAAGAGGCCCTTCTTCACCTCCTCGTTAGGAATCCCCAGCCGATAGCGCTTGATTTTTGAATTATAGCTTTTGATAGTCAAATAACCGGTCTGGTAGAGCAACGCAAGGGGCTGGGGAGTCATAAGATCAAGCCCTTTGAGATCATCCGCGCTGCAGTAGGTATCGAACATGGATTCAAGATCGGCATCAACTCTCTTTAAAGTCTCGGCTACAATCCTCGGCATACCGGTATCATTCCAGTAATTGGATATTTCTGAATCCTTCATAGCGTTGAGAAGCGACCATGGATTATATATGTCACTGCCGTTTTTTGAGAAACGGTATCCGTCATAGTTTCTCTTTAGCAGTCTAAGCGCAGAGTCTTTACTGATGTCGTGAGACTCGGCGAGTCTCAAAACACCTTGATGAAGGTTGTCGAGCATTTCCCGCTCCGTGACGCCACATATATCTGAGTATTCGTCAAGGAAAGTGATGTCTACAAGGTTATTAAGGTCGGAGAATACGCTCAGCTTGCCAAAACGGCTCACGCCGGTCAAAAAAACCATCCGAATGTGTTCGGCTGAGCTCTTGAAATTGGAATAGACCGACGATAGTTTTTCCCTATAATGGTCGATATTTTCCTTATTATTGATATTGGCAACCATTGGTTTATCGTATTCATCAACAAGAATCACTACCTGTCGACCAGTCTTTTTGTGTGCCGCCTCTATAATGTTCTCAAATCGAGCAGAGAAAGACTCGGCAATATCCGTGATACCGTATTCAGCCTCCCATTTCTTGAATGTGTTGTCATAGACACCATCCAGTTCACCCTGTACCTTATACCCAACACGGTTCAAATCAAGCCGTAGTACAGGATAAGATTCCCAGCTCCAATCCAGAGATTCGACATAAAGGCCTTTGAAAAGTTCCCGCCGCCCTTCGAAGAAGCATTGGAGAGTAGATAGGAAAAGGCTTTTCCCGAAACGCCGCGGACGCGCCAGAAAGCAATAACGGGACTTACTCCTGATAAGCTCCGCTACGTAGCGCGTCTTGTCGATATAGACGTAGCCCTCCTCGCGGAGTGTCTTGAAGTCCTGCAATCCAATCGGGTATACCATTTTCTGCTCCATATGTTATGCTCTTTTAATATATAACGATTGAGATAGGCAAAGATAATAAAAAAAATTGTCATTTGCCCGACTGGCCTGCCATTATTTTGAAAAACAATAATCGAGTGTTCCTCTCCAACTGTCGGACGAACAAAGAAAACCCGGAAAAGCATTAGACTTTCCGGGTTTCTTCATCCATTATACCTTAAGTTTTCTGCGCAACAAATTGCTTATTCAATGTTTTGACCAATCTAACTCCAATAAGTTAAATCTTAATCCTAAATTTTAGCATTTTTTTACATTTCGCCTTTACAACCCAACTCACTCGCTGTGCGGACTGCGATCTTGGGAAACACTAAAAAACTGTCAATAATTTCAAGAATTCAAATATTATAGTTATCTTTGCCAAATGAATTACAGATAACTGACAGGTTTGAATTGAGAAGATGGATTTTAAGATAATAATCATTCTGATGCTACTCATATTGCCTTTTGCAGGGAAGGCGCAGGAATCTCTGACAAAATCCTCAGAGAATCAACTAACTGATCTACCGGCACAGGCATATGAAATAATCGGATCGCAAGAAGAGGAAATGGATGATACAGTCCTGACAGCTCGGAAGATGTATGATAAAGGAAGGGCTGCGTATGATAAGAAGTATTATACGGAAGCCTTAGAATGGTACCGCAAGGCAGCGGAACAGGGATTTGCCAGTGCCCAAAATAATCTTGGGACAATGTATCATGAAGGAGCTGGTGTACCTCAGGACTACAATGAGGCAGTAGCATGGTACCGTAAGGCAGCCGATCAAGGACTTGCCGCAGCAGAATGCAATCTTGGAAATATGTATCGAAGAGGATTCGGTGTGAAGCGAAATAATAAGGAGGCCGTAAAATGGATACGCAAAGCGGCCGATCAGGGTTATCCTGTAGGGCAATACTTGCTCGGATATATGTATATTTCAGGATTAGGCGTAATTGAGAATTATGTCAAGGGAGAAGAATGGTTGCTTAAATCGGCTGAGCAGGGACTTGCCCTTGCTCAATATAATCTTGGCCGTCTGTATCAATACGTTGAATGTGACCTGAAAAAGGCTAAAAAATGGTACAAGAAAGCTGCTAAGCAGGGTCACACCAAGGCTATCGACAGATTGAACCAGATTGAAATCGAAGGAGTCAAGACGCCTAATTGGTGAATAGCACTTTCTATCGAAATGCAGAGCTGACCTGAACCCTTACCGGCGCTTCGGACTGCGGACGGCGAGCTCGGGATGCTCCTCAAGGGTGAAGTTGAAGAAATCATTGTAAGGCTTGAGGATACGGAACAGATCCGAAAGTTTCCTTACGATATTCTTTGACTCGAAGGCCCTGTCGGTAAGCGGTGAAGAGTAGACGAAACTCTTGGGCTTCAGCAGGTCTATGTGCTCCCAGTCCTTCGGGAAACCTTTTGGTGCGGTCTTCAGCGGCTCCTGCCAATATGGTTCATAATGCTTTGCAAACTCAGGATTTTGTATTATCTCCAGATACTCATCAATATTGCTGTAGATCTCACTGCGGTATTCCTTAAGCAAGGGAGCCTCCGGAAACCATGCACCTCCGGCTACAAGGCACTCTCCCGGCTGAAGATGGACATAATATCCACAAAACTCACTTTTCTTGCCGCCGTGAGGATTGATGTATATGCCGATATGGTTCTTATACGGTGTCTTGTCTGCCGAAAACCGAGTGTCGCGATAAATTCGATACAGGCAGTCAGACGGTGTCAGCATCGCAGCTTCCGGTTCTATCTCAACCAAGGCATCAATCAGCTGCTGCGTGAAAGCTTCTACCTGAGCCTTTACCTTCAAATACTCATCCTTATGCTCGTTAAACCAGTCGCGGTTGTTGTTAGCCGCCAACTGCTTCAAGAATGCTAATACTTCTTTCATCATATCTAATTTAGTAGCAAGCGCACTCCGTGCGTATCACCAAATGTCTTTTCAGACACATTCATACTATAAATACTTTCGTTAATAATAACAAATATCACTCCAAATTTACAAGATTTAGACTTAACTTCGTTATATAAATTATGACAAGTCGCGAATTCGACATATTTTTCCGCAGGATGTATCTTCCACTCGGTATGTACGCACTCCGCATCATCGATGATGCGCCAAGTGCCGAAGACATCGTGGAGGATGCTTTCACCAAAGCCTGGCAACTTATCGAAGAAGGAAAAGAGATATCCGATTTCAAGTCATATATGTACCGGATGGTCCACAACGGCTGCATATCCTTCCTGCGCAGCAAGAAAGAAACCGTAGGACTCGAATTCGTGCCTGAAGCTGATGAGGAAGCGGTAGACACTTCCGAACGTGATGCCATGATCTGGAAAGCCATCGACGAACTCCCCGACAAATGCCGCGAGATATTCCTGCTCAGCAAGCGCGATGGCCTTTCCAACGATGAGATTGCCCTGCAGATGGGGATCTCTGTAAAGACAGTCAAAAACCAGATGACCAAAGCCTTCTCCCGACTCCGCGAGGCCCTATCGTCAGGCCACAAACCTTTCTTCCTCCCCTTCCTCTGAAAGATAAAAAATTTTTCCGTCAAGAATAGGACCTTTCAGTGAGCTATGCGTCTTAGAAGCAAAAGAAACATCAAGACGACATGAAAAGATACATAATCGCCTCATTTGCAATTCTACTCTTGGCAGCCTGCGGCTTCGCACGCCAGCCGGAGCGCGGCTACCGTGGCTTCGCGGAATGGACCAACCGCATCTATCATGACTCCTACAATTATAGCTACAGGAGCAATACGCATTACTCTCCGGGCATTGCCACATCTCATGGCTATCAATTTAATCCATGGCTCTTCGCCGGAGCAGGCATTGACCTCACTCTCTCAGATATCGGCATCCTCAACCATCATGCTTATTCGCTCAACCAAACAGAACTTGCAATATTCGCGGAAGGTCGCACCGATCTCAAATTCGGTAAGTTCACTCCTTTTGCGGACATCCGTCTGGGATGGAACACCTCAGAAAACGGAAAAGCCTATTTCTCTCCCTCCATCGGCTACCGTTTCAACTGGGGACGCAAGGTAGGCATCAACATAGGGATCGGCTATACCCTCGACACCTACCGCTATGAGAAACACATTCAAGGCACAACTCCCGAGGGCTATACAATCTACGTCCCGACCGGAGAATACTATAATTGGAACAAATCATCCTTCACTTTTAGAGTGGGAATAGACTTCTGAGACTATGGACAAGGATTTGAAATTCATAGCGCGGCATTACAGGAAAGGAATATTTGCCATGGAGCCTGCGCTCAGGCGGGTCAAGGGCAGAAAAGCTGCATGGTGGTCACGCTCCCGCATAGCAGCGGCATGCGCTGCAGCAGCCATATTCACAGCTTCAGCTGCAATAATCGTCTATCACAACCACTTCACGGAAGCAGAGTCACCCGTAACTGTGACCGGACAACCAGCACGCCCTGCTGCGGAGATAGTCCGCGTGATCGACTTCGAACAAGCTCCCCTCACCGAGGTCGTGGCAAAGATTCGAGAAGTGTACGGAGTGGAGGTCACAAATCTCCCGACAGATGCCGATCAATACGAACTCTCTCTTCACTACGAAGGCTCAGCACTTGACCTCGTGGAGACAATCAACGACATACTTGACACAGACATGAAAGTAAGCGAATGATGAAACAGACTAAACGATACGCATTATTGTCAGTATTGATCACGCTGTCGCTTGCAGTCATGGCACAAGACATCACTGTCAAGGCCAAGGATCGGCCGGCGGCAGAGGTGTTCCGCTCCATCATGCAGCAGACTGACCGAAACTTCGTATATTCCTCAGAGCTGCTGAAGGATATGCGCATCACAGTAGACGCAAAGAAAAAACCTCTGAAGAAGGTTCTCGACGAAATCTTCCGCGGCACCGACATCGAATACAAGATAAAGGGAAAAAACGTGGTATTGAAGAAAAAGAAGACTGAAAAGCCTAAGTCAACATCTTCAGCTCAGAAAATGGTTACGCCACGGCTGCAACTGTCAGACTCCGTAAGAATCGCCATGCTTCCGGCTGTCGATGTGGTATCGCAGCCGGAAAACCATCCATTGGAAACCGCAAAACTCGGTGTCAACACCCTCAGCGGCACTACCATCGGCAGCACTCCGACCGTACTTGGCGAACCTGACCTCGTCAAAGCGATCCAGATACTCCCCGGAGTATCCGAATCGAATGCCGGATTCTCAGGCATGAATGTCCATGGGGGTGGCTCCGATGAGAATCTCTATATGCTCGACAATATACCGTTCTATCAGGCCGAACATTTCGCGGGCCTTTTCTCTCCTTTCAACACCGACATCGTTAAATACGCTGATTTCTACAAGACATCGGTCCCGGCAAGATTCGACGGACGCCTGTCATCATTTCTGGACGTACATCTAAAGAACGGAGAACAGCACGGTCACCACGGCTCCGGACGACTGGGACTAACTTCAGGAGCATTTAACATATCCGGTCCCATCGGAGAAAAGACCACATATCTTGTAGGACTACGCCGGTCATGGTATGACGTTCTGGCTATACCCATACTTGCCATCGTCAACGCCCGCAACCAGACCCAGAAGACCACACTTCGATACCATTTCATGGACTTCAACGCACGTGTGGAACATAGGTTTTCCGATCGGGTGACGGGGTTTGTCAACGCCTATTACGGCGACGACAGGCTGAAAATAGGAGACCAAGACAAGTATGAACCGGAAGAGGGCTACTATTTCAAGGAAATACATGACTTCAAATGGGGCAACACACTCGCACAGGCCGGAGCCGAATTTAAATTCAGCGACCGGCTATCCGGGGAATTCTCAACCGCCTATACCGGCTATTTCTCCGAAATGGGTTATGACACCCTCGACAAAGAAATCAGACCGGATGCGACAACTATCTCACAAGACAAAATGAAGAGCTCCAACGAAATCAACACCTTCAACCTTCGTGCTGACTTCTCATGGATGCCTCAAGAAAACTCGCAGATGAAATTCGGCGCATCCTACGCCTACCATTCCTTCGTGCCGGAGCGCACGGATAAAGAGAATACTTTCAACGATGTCACTGTCAAGAGCCATGAGACCCGGCCATCGCTCGGAGCCAACGAAGCAAACGCCTATGTAGAGTATGACTGGCGCATTTCAGACCGCATACACGCCGAACTCGGGCTGCACTCCTCTCTATTCCATATCGAAGGCAAGACCAAAGGAGGCATATCTCCAAGGTTGGCCTTCAGTTACACCCCCGTCACACGCCTTGCCATCAAGGGCGCCTACAGTCGCACGGTGCAGTACGTACACCGCGTCGACCGTACCTATATCTCGCTTCCCTGCGACCGCTGGATCCCGACCACCGGCAACTTCAAGCCTATGACAGCCGACAAGATCGGCATCGGTGCCTACTGGCAGACAGAAGGAGGTGACTATGCAGTCACGCTTGAAGGCTATTGGAAATCAATGCACAACATCCTCGATTTCCGGGATGAATACTATGTCAGGCCACAGTCATGGTCATGGAGCGAACGCCTTACGGCGGGCAAAGGGACAGCCAAGGGAATAGACCTCATGATCGAGAAGAAGACAGGGAAACTGACCGGCCATATCAGCTACTCACTCGCCTGGGCCGACCGTAAGTTTGCCGACCGCAACGGGGGACACAAGTATCCTGCGAGATTCGACCACCGCCATACCATAAAGGTCTTCGCCAACTGGGATATCAGCCCGAAGGTTTCGCTCAACGCCTTATGGACAGGACACTCCGGCAACCGGTACACGCTGCTGCCTCAACGGTGGGACGCCCCTGATTTTCCCAGCCAGGGCTATCCCTATGAGATCAGCTTGAAAGCACCCGTCAACAATTATCAACTTCCCTTCTACCATAGACTCGACTTGTCGCTTATGGTGAAAAACAAACGCGGCTACTGGACTTTCAGCTTATACAATGCATATTGCCACATGAACACCATCGCCATACAGACCGGCGACAAATATGACTATGAATACACTCAGGTAGGTGACAATGTCTGGACCGTAGATTGGGTCTCCAAACCGGTATTCCAGAAAATGAAACTCATTCCAGTAATCCCATCAATTTCTTACACATGGCTATTCTAAAGAAACTATCTCCCCTCCTGCTGTCCATATTGCTCACCGGATGCTACGAAGATTTCGATCCCCGTATCGATACTACCCCGGTGTTGTGTCTCAACTCACTGATAACAGCAGGAAGCCCTATAGACGTAAAGGTGACACGCAGCTGGACCTATACTGATAAAAACGGTGAACACGACCATTCGGTGACGGATGCGACTGTCAGCATATATGCCAACGGAATTCCGGTGGATTCTGGATATTTGCCGGAAGAAGGCGACCGAATACGGATTCATGCCGTCAGTCCGAGCTACGGGGAGGCGGATGCTGAAGTCTCCATACCGGTAGCTCCCGAAATCTCCGACATTGATTTCTCAACGACCGTGACACATCTCTGGATGGAGGATTATCAAGGCTGGGGCCGGAACGCCGACATATGGTTTAACATCCGTATATCTATGGATCTTGCCGATGTCAGGGAAACGGACGACTACCATCGTCTCACATACACCACCTTCAACCACCAAGGAATCATGACAGATGATGAGGAGCCGGAACTGCCTTCAAGCGGTGCTTTCAAGGCCAACCTGTCAGGAGGCAATTTCGACGCCCTTGATCCTGTGTTCTATGAGCAGGTTGATCCTTTCGAAGAGATGATGTATGGTAGCGATTACTGTACGTTCTTCTCCGACCGCCTCTACAACGGGGAGAAAAAACCACTTTTCTTCGGATTCTCAAACTGTTTCTTCAGTCTCTCAGGCTGGCACGGCGATCAGGATGATCTGGAATGCGGGTGGGAAGTAACCCTATACTCCATCTCTAAAAGCTACTATGACTGGCTTGCATATACAGTACAGTCAGAGGGAATCATATTCAACGATTTCTCCTCCTTTGGCATGGCCGACCCTATATGGGGCTACAGCAACGTCTCTACGGGTGCCGGAGTAGTGGCAGCCCAGTCATCCCGAACTGTCACAATCGACATCAAGGACTTCCTCCTCCACACCCTTAACCCTTAACCCTCCATACCACCCTTACGTCTTCAACACTGTGTTGAGGACGTAAGTCCGAAACTCCCCCGCGCCCTCTGCACCTCCGCCCCTCAGCGCGACAAAAAATCCTAAGCGCCCTCTGCTCCTCCGCCCCTCAGCGTGAAAAAAAAGAGCAGTACGTGACCGAAGTCAACAATACTGCTCTTCCTCTCTCCTCGGCGGTGCGGACGGGACTTGAACCCGCGACCTCCGGCGTGACAGGCCGGCATTCTAACCAGCTGAACTACCGCACCAAGTTTCCTCTTGCGAGAGTTGCTCCCGGGCTTCCTTCCCGTTTGCGGATGCAAAGTTACAACAAATTTTCCATTCCCGCAAATTTTTTCCTATAAATTTTTAATATCCTTGCGTTCTTTGCCCCTCAGCGCCCTCTGCTCCTCCGCCCCTCAGCGTGACAAAAAAGAGCAGTACGTGACCGAAGTCAACAATACTGCTCTTCCTCTCTCCTCGGCGGTGCGGACGGGACTTGAACC
>JAIDTO010000116.1 GCA_029060625.1 Muribaculaceae bacterium
TCTGGGTGCCACGCTCGAAGATAGCAAGGGCATATTTCTCAACTTGGTCAAGAACATCTGCACTTACGAGTCCCTGAGCGATGATCTCGTCGTGGGATATGTTGAGGTCGTGACCTTCGTCTGCTTTGGTTGTCGGCGTAAGGATGGGGTGGGGGAGTTTCTGGTTCTCCTTAAGTCCATCGGGCAGCGCAACTCCACAGATCTCACGCGCTCCGGCAGCATAGTCGCGCCATGCGCTGCCTGCGAGGTAGCCGCGGACGATCATCTCAATCTTGAGGGGTTGGCATTTGAGACCGATAGTCACCATTGGATCAGGTACGGTCACGAGCCAGTTGGGCACGATGTCTTCTGTTGCCTTCAGGAAGTGTGCGGCAATCTGGTTGAGCACCTGGCCCTTGAATGGAATACCTTTGGGGAGGATTACGTCGAATGCCGAGATACGGTCTGTAGCGACCATCACGAGATATTTGTCGTTGATGTCATATACATCACGGACCTTGCCGTGGTATACGGATTTCTGACCTTCAAAGTTGAAATCGGTGTTTGTTAGGGTTTGCATATTATTGGTTTTTGGTTTTTGGTTGTCAGGGTTGTCGGAGTAATCAGAGTAATCAGAGTAATCACGATTTATCTTGATGTGGATTGATTTATCATGATTTATCATGAATGCTTTGCAATTAGCAATTGCGGATTGAGAATTCGCAGCCGCAGTAGGTCTGGTTGTAGAAGTTCATTTCCTTGATGATGGCTACGCGGCGCTCGGAGAGGCCTCCTTTTCGCCAGTTTTGTGTCCAAAAGGTGACTTCAGGAATGTCGGCGCATGCAGCGAGTCCTGCTTCCTCAATTTGCTCAAGGCTTTTCCAGCGGCTTGAGGCAAGAGTGGTGGTGATGACCTTGTAGCCATGATCGCGGGCATACTCGGCAGTCTTGCGTAGCCGCATATGGAAGCATTTCAGGCAGCGGCTACCACGCTCAGGCTCTGTTTCAAGTCCTTTGACGCAGCCAAGCCATCCATCGTGGTCGTAGTCTGCATCCACTATCTCCAATCCGAGACTCTCGGCATATCTTGTGCACTCATTTTTGCGCTTCAGATATTCCTCAAGGGGGTAGATATTGGGATTGCAGTAGAAGATAGTGGGGCGTATGCCGTGCTGGAGCAGACATTCCACTATTGCGGAAGAGCAAGGGGCACAACAGGTATGGAGGAGGATTTTACTTTCTCCGCCAGGGACTTCTACTGTGTATTTTTGCTTGGCCATATTCGTAAATGCCGATGTTTAAGAGGACGCACGGGCCGTGCGTCCCTACGTTCAATCGGCAATATAATTATGAATTATGCATTATGAATTATGCATTGATCACATTACATTGCGAAGGCATTGAAGCCGCCGTCTACTACGGCTACTGTGCCGGTGACGAAGGTGGAGGCGTCGGAGATGAGATATTGGATTGTGCCGCAGAGTTCCTCCGGTTTGCCGAAACGCTTGAAGGGGGTCTGGCGGATTACGTCAGCTCCGCGTTCAGTCAACGAACCATCAGGATTGGTGAGGAGAGCACGATTCTGGTTTGTGAGGAAGAAACCGGGGGCAATGGCATTGACACGGATAGCCGGAGTGAATTTTGTGGCGACTTCGTTTGCGAGGAATGCAGTGAAGTTGCTGATTCCAGCTTTTGCAGCTGCATAGCCACAGACGCGTGTCATCGGACGGAAGGCTGCCATAGAGGAGAAGTTGACGATGGCGCCTTTGCCAGCCTCTACCATTGGCTTAAGGAACACCTGAGTAGGGATAACCGTACCGGTGAGGTTGAGGCCAAGGACACGTTCAAATTCCTGCACCTTAAGGTCGAAGAAGTTGCCTGTGGGAGCGATGGTAGCACCCGGCATATTGCCTCCGGCAGCATTGAGCAGGGCATCGACTTTGCCATATTTTGCAAGAATTTCTGCACAATTTTCCTCAACTTTGGCAGTGTCCATCACGTCTGTGGTGAGGAAAATTGCTTCTCCACCTTTGGCAGTGATGTCTGCCACTATCTTGTCGCCTTCTTCCTTGCGGCGTCCCATTAGCACTACTTTTGCGCCCTCAAGAGCCAGGTATTCGCCGATGCATGCACCGAGCACTCCTGTGCCTCCGGTGATGACTACGACTTTGTCTTTTACTGAAAACAGTTCGTTCATAATTATGTCGTTTAAAACTTAATTGAATACAAAATTAGCAAAAAAACGAGGATTTTACAAAAATATACATAGTTTTATGGAATAAGTTTGTAAATAAAATTAATATTTTGTACTTTTGCGGTTTAAATATACCAACGGCTCAAGGAATAAGACGACGTGGGTGGACGCACGGGCCGTGCGTCCCTACCGGGATGACTGGTTGGTGACAGTAAATGCATAAATTAATAGATTCTACAATTCTACAGGAATATGAGTGACAGAGTTTTTATATTTGACACGACGCTTCGCGATGGCGAGCAGGTGCCGGGATGCCGGCTGAATACACAAGAAAAAGTCGAAGTAGCTAAAAAGCTTGAAGGTCTGGGTGTGGATGTCATCGAGGCCGGTTTCCCGGTTTCAAGCCCCGGAGACTTCACTTCAGTAGTGGAAATATCCAAGGCAGTGACATGGCCTACAATATGTGCTCTCACAAGAGCTGTAGAATCAGATATCAAAATAGCTGCAGAGGCACTCCGCTTTGCCAAGCGTCCGAGAATCCATACCGGAATCGGGACATCTCCGTATCACATCAAATACAAATTCAACTCCACTCCGGAAGAGATACTTGAGCGTGCTATTTCTTGCGTGAAGTATGCAAAGAAATATGTTGAGGATGTGCAGTTCTATGCCGAGGATGCCGGACGCACAGACAATGAATATCTTGCACGTGTAGTGGAGGCTGTAATCAAGGCCGGGGCTACAGTCGTCAATATCCCCGACACAACAGGCTATTGCCTCCCAAGTGAGTTTGGAGAGAAGATCAAGTATCTTATGGAGCATGTAGATGGCATCCATAATGTGACTATCGCTACGCATTGCCACAATGATCTTGGCATGGCTACAGCAAACACTCTTTCCGGCCTAATGAACGGAGCCCGTCAGGCTGAAGTGACCATCAATGGCATAGGAGAGCGTGCCGGCAACACCTCTCTTGAGGAAGTAGTGATGATCCTCAAATCGCATTCCGAACTCAATCTTGATACAAACATAAACAGCAAGAAGATAGCCTCAGTCAGCCGTATGGTGTCGAGCATGATGAATATGCCCATCCAGCCCAACAAGGCAATCGTAGGGCGCAATGCTTTTGCTCATTCCTCCGGCATACATCAGGATGGAGTGCTTAAGAATCGCGAAAGCTACGAGATCATCGACCCGAAGGATGTCGGCATCGATGAAAATGCAATTGTGCTTACGGCAAGAAGCGGGCGTGCTGCACTCAAGCATCGTCTTGAATCGCTTGGTGTGCATATGGAGAAAGAGGCTCTTGACAAGTGCTATGAAGACTTCCTTAAGCTTGCTGATAAGAAACGAGAGGTAGTGGATGAAGATGTACTGATGCTTGCCGGCGAACACCGGTCAGCCCGCAACCGTATCAAGCTTGACTATCTGCAGGTGTCAAGTGGTGTCGGCATCAGGCCGGTGGCAAGTGTGGGCCTTGACATTGCCGGTGAGAAATTTGAGGCTTGCGCTACGGGCAATGGTCCTGTGGATGCTGCCATCAGAGCCATCAAGAAGATAATTAACCGCCAAATGCTAATCAAGGACTTCCTTATCCAGGCATTTGACAAGGGAAGTAACGATGTGGGTAAGGTGCATATGACTGTGGATTGTGACGGAGTGAACCATAATGGGTTTGCTGCCAACAGTGATATCATTGCCGCATCGGCCGAGGCATTCCTTGATGCGGTGAATAAGGCAGCGACCCCCGTCGTCAATGATTAACGTTTAACGTTTGATATATATGAAACTGAAGATTGCGGTTTTGCCCGGAGATGGAATCGGGCCCGAGATTTCACACGTAGGAGTGGAAGTGATGAAAGCTGTGGCTGAGAAGTTTGGCCATGAGTTTGAATTTGAAAATGGACTCGCGGGAGCCGCTGCTATAAGGGCTACCGGAAATCCTTTCCCGGAAGAGACTTTGAAGCTATGCAAGGATTCTGATGCTGTGCTATTCTCTGCAGTGGGGGATCCTGAATATGACAATAACCCCGAAGCAAAAGTGCGTCCTGAGCAGGGGCTTCTCGCAATGCGCAAACAGCTTGGCCTTTTTGCCAATATACGTCCCATCCAGACTTTCCCGGGCCTGGAAGATAAATCTCCGCTGAAGAAAGAGATTGTAGAGGGGGCAGACTTTGTGTGTGTGCGTGAGTTGACCGGAGGTATGTATTTCGGAGAGAAATATGAGTCGGATGATAAGGCTTATGACACTAACCTGTATACTCGTCCGGAAATTGAGCGTATCCTGAAGGTCGGTTACGATCTTGCAGCGCGTCGCAAGAAGCATCTGACTGTGGTGGACAAAGCCAATGTCCTGGCCTCAAGCCGTCTGTGGCGTAAGGTTGCTCAGGAAATGGAGTCACAGTGGCCGGATGTGCAGACCGACTATATGTTTGTCGACAATGCTTCAATGAAGCTGATTCAAGATCCACGTTTCTTCGATGTCATAGTGACTGAGAATACGTTTGGAGATATCCTTACTGATGAGGCAAGTGTGGTCAGTGGCTCCATGGGGCTTCTTCCTTCATCGTCGATAGGAGAGAGCACACCTGTGTTTGAGCCTATTCATGGCTCATGGCCTCAGGCTGCAGGTCTTGACATCGCAAATCCGCTTGCCCAGGTGCTTTCAGTGGCGATGCTTCTTGAGCATTTCGGTCTTGAAGCTGAAGGAAAGTTGGTAAGGGATGCTGTGGATGCCTCAATCAAGGAGGGTGTCGTCACCCCAGATCTTGGAGAAGGCGGGAAATCAGAATATGGCACTCAAGCAGTAGGCAGCTGGCTTTGCAATTGGATCAAGGCCTAAGGCTTGGTTCTCCTCTGGCGCAGCCTGATATAGAGCACGATATATATTACTAAAAGAATTGCGAGGGCAGACGCGACTATCATGAGCGTCTGCTCAAATTTTTTGTGCTCAATATTTGTAATATGATTGACCGGACCGTTGTCCTTATATAGCAATGGCTTATTGATAATGCTGTCACGGAGCATTATCTCACGCTTCATAGTGACTTTGCGAAGGCTATCGATTTCTTTGGAATATATTATGAATTGCTCCATAGCTTCTACATATGTCTTATGATCGTTTGCCTCTTTTGCTGCTTCAATTAGCATAGAGTTGTATTTCTGCTTTTGATAGGCAGACATATCAGAATTTTTGAGAAGCCCGGATATGGCAGGAATGGCGCGGTCATAGTCTTTTGTCGCCATGTAATAGAATGCAAAGGCCTGGCCCTCTTTATCCATGGTTTTCTGAACATCAGCGTTTCTGTCGTGCAGAGCCTGGATGCTATCGTGAATTATTTCTATTTCTTCACTCGACAGGGCTTTATAATTGCCCATCATTCGGCGATAGCTTATGAATTTATTTGTGTCGTAGTTGCGGAATTTGCGGTTTTTCTTGATGTACATCTGCTGAAGCTGCTCGATGATCTCAATTAGCTTCTTGTCATATTCGATGGCCTTTTCCGGGTTTCCATTCATACGAGAATGCACCATCGCTGCTGTAGTATAAAACTGATTCTTTAGAGGATAATCGCTTGCCGGAAGATCTTCTATCAGGTTTGCATATGCGTCAAGGCATTCCTTGAAGAGCACTCCGTCGGCGTCAACTCCAAGATATTGTATTATCTGATAGAGAAGGGAGAGCTTGTCGTAGATGTCTTTCCCTTCAAGATTGTGCGATTTCGTGATGCTGTCAAGAAGCATTGTCTGCAACTCGGTGTCGTTTGGATTACGGCTTTTCCGATTAATCTGCTGGTTGACAATGTATGTCCTTGTGGCGGCACGAGCCTCTTCGTTAGACACCTCATCTGTCATGCGAAGGAGCTGGTTGATCACTGAATCATCTTTCGCATAGAAATTGGCAAGATTCCTGATCATGTCAAGCTGGGCATTGACGTTTTCCGCTCTGCCGGCAGTATAATATATATCCCAGGCATATTTAGCTTGTCCTCTTCTGTCAGAAAGATCGAAGAGATAATATAGGATTCTAAGACTGTCTCTGGCAGAGGTTGTGGTCTTTAATTGTGTGGAGTATTTCTCGATTAGAGCCTGTTTGCCGGGTTTCGTATCGGCTGAAGCTGATAACGCAAACAGAAACATCAGGATGAAAGCGAAGAGTATATCGTATTTTTTCATTAGTACGGTCAGTTTTGGAAAAGCAAAATTAGTGACTTTTGGGAATTGACGCAATAGAATTATATTAAAGTTTTATTACAGATTTATTAAATTGAGGTGACAGGGGTGAGTTTCGGGTTTCAGGTGTCAGGCTTCAGTGAAAAGAAAAAGCATCCCTTTTGGGGATGCTTGGGGGGAGGCTGGGAAGCCTCCCTTCCATATTTTAGGCGGTTGGGAAACCGCCTTCCCATATTATCTATTAGTTGGTGCGGAGGGTGAGGGTCTTGGCAGGGAGGGCGTCGGCTTTGACTGTGAGGCTGACGAGGCCTGCATCCCGGGTGCTTCGGAGGATGACGGTGGCGGTGCCGTTGTGAAGGCTTCTTGTGTTGCCGGTCATGAGCTCGTCACTGCTCAGGTTTCCGTTGATTACACCTACGATTTCTGCCGGGCCGGATACTTCAAATGTAAGTTTATCTGAGGCTCCCTTGTCGATAAGTCCCTTGCCGTCGACAGCCGTTATCTTCACATGCTGAAGGTCTAAGCCGTCTGCCTTCCAATTGCTGTTGTCCGGAGTGGCAGTGAGCTTTTTCGCCTCTCCATGTGTAGAAAGAGTGTGCCGAGCTACTTCCTTGCCATTTTTATAAGCGATAGCCTCAACTTTTCCTTTTGCGTATGGAACATTCTCCCACAATATTCGGTTGCGGGATTTTGTGTTGTCTATCTCATTGACCTTTTTGCCAAGACTCTTGCCGTTGACTTTCAATTCCACTTCATCAGCATTTGTGTAGGTGAATAGCTTTACCTCAGATCCCGGCTCGAAGTTCCAGCTGTCGGTAAACTTACGTCCCCCCATTGTCACGCCGTTCCACTGTGTAGTCTCCGATGTCTCGAAAGGCGCGATATACACGAGCGGTTCTTCCGGCTTGAAAAAAGACTTAAGGAAATAAGCCATAGGCTTGGGCTCGAGCGAGATGTCGAATACACCCTGAGTCCATCCTTTCTCGGGCCATCCTTGCGACTCTCCGAGGTAGTCGATCATTCCCCAATAGGCGAGACCTATCACTTTGTCAAGGTCCATCTCAAAGAAGTTTGGTCCCATGTTGCTAGTGTTGGCCTCACTCTGATAGAATATCATCCATGGATAGCGCTTTGAATCACCGGGAAAGTACATATAGCGATAGTTGTAGGCAGCAATATCGGTATGCTCCACGAGAGGAGCCGGGAGGGAATCGGTATGCTCGTTTCGTCCGCGAGGGTGCATTGCCACAGTCACAAGGCGGGTGCTGTCATAGCGTTGAAGGAGTTGCTTCTGAAGCTTATAGGGTGTCACGCCCCAGTCGTTGTAAGGGAGGTCGGGGATAAGTTGAAGCTCATTGCCCAGGCTCCAGAATACTACACTCGGGTGGTTACGGTCTCTTTTCACCCATTCAGGCACGTCTTGCTGCCAGCGGGTTTCCCATGGAGTGCGACCGCCTGAATATTGCTGTGTCCACTTGTCGTAGAGCTCATCCACCACAAGTATGCCATATTCATCGCATAGGTCAAGGAAAGATTCGCTGTAGGGATTATGTGATGAGCGTATATGATTGAAGCCGAAATCCTTCAGCATCTTTATCCGCTTTTCCATAGCAGCCGGATAGGCCGCTGCTCCGAGAGCCCCGAGGGTATGATGGTTTGCAATGCCTTTCAAGAGAACTTTCTTGCCATTGAGTTTCATACCGAATTCCGGCGAAAACTCCACTTCGCGTATGCCGAAGCGCTCAGTAGCGGTGTCAGCCACTGTGCCATCGGGTCGATAAAGAGTGGCCTTCAGGGTATAGAGATAAGGATTCTCAGTGTCCCATAGAGTGACATTCTCAAGGGTTATGCTGTCAAGAGGAAATTCCCTGACATGCTGGCGAGGATGCTTCCAGTGCTTTTGCACTTTGGAATAGACGGTGTTTCCCTGTCGGTCAAGTATTTCGATACCTACGGCAATGCTGTCGGTCTTTATGTAGTTGGCAAGTTCTCCTCCAACGAGAATGGTAGACTTGTCAGCTTTGGCTTCAGGAGTTGTGATGTAAAGGGAATTGCGGGTGAAATACTGCTTAGGGTCGCCAACTTTTATATTGACATCGCGGTAGAGCCCACCTCCGGTGTACCATCGGGAGTTTTCCGGTTTGCCCGTGTCAGCCTTCACTGCAATCACGTTTGGCTCGCCATATTTTAGTTTCTTGGAAATGTCTGATTCGAATCCGAGGTATCCATAGTCGGTGGCTCCAATGTGCTCCCCATTCAGATAGACATCACCTACAAGCATGATGCCCTCGAAATCAAGAAGCACACGTTTGCCTTCCCAAGATGGGTCAGGGGTGAAAGTCTTGCGGTACCATCCTTCACCCATATCCTTAAATCCTCGTGAACTCAGTTTGCTGGCTATGTTGGCCATCAGATTGGATTTGTCGCCTGTGTCTCCTTCTTCCGGGGCTACCCAAGGCTGGCTTATCTGAAAATCATGAGGAAGATTTACTGTTTGCCATTCCGACTCATCGAAAGCTACAGCTTCGGCCCCGGGATGGCTGCCGGGAAGGAATTTCCAGTCGAAATTGAAGTTGATAGTCTCTTGCGAGATGGCTCCAAAAGACAAACAAGTCAGGAAACCAAGCGAGAATATATATCTTTTGAACATTATTCGGTGTATTTAAGTGATTTGATGTATTTTGACCAATCAGAGTAGTTGGTGAAACCGTTTTTCTCGCGGTCGCCGCATGCTATTACCCTGTATCTGATGGTGCCTTCGCTGTCGGGACGGACCTTGACGAGATAGTTGAGGTCTGATTCTTCGGTGGAAACTACATTTGCAGGGTCTACGATGATACCAAGTCCAACCTGCTCAATTATCTCGGGATGGTTCTTGTCCGGAATGTTGCTGCCCCAAGATGCCGCACGACCTTCGGCGTTTATGAATCCCTGGTTGTCAGATTCAAGTTTCTGGATACCTGTGCAGAATATTTCGTCGGGCAAATATCCATCGAGTTTGATTTCTACGAAAAGGTCGCGGCTATTGGGAAGAACGGAATAAGTCTGGGTCATCTGTATAGGGTGGCCATTGTAGATCCAGTCTTTGTCGATAACTTGTATAGTATGGTCGTCGATCACTTTTTGGGTTCTGGATGCTACAGTGTCGATGGTGATTGGCTCGCCGTTTTGCAACCCGCGGAAAGAGCCGGCGGCTATTGATTTTCCGGCCCAAAGCACATCTATTCCGTATCCTTCCTTCAGTTGGTCGGGAGTGGTGTAGAAGCCGGTGACATCAAGTTCGAGTTGAGGGGTCTGCTTTACGTATAGGTCGAGGCTCTGACGATTGTCCATATATACGCGATAGGCAACCCACGGATTTTCTATTACGGCTCCGTGGCCATAGATGGCATCATACATGTAGCGTGTATTTGCATCTCCGGGGAAGGTGATTGCCTCGATTCTCGGATGAGTCTTTTTCTCATCGCGAAGTTTTATGTAAGCGTCGGTTTGGGCAAAAGCGCTGATTGCAGATGCACAAACAATCATGCTAAGAATATATCTTTTCATATTGAACGAATTTAGTTTTTGAGAAAATTATTTATATAAGGCGCAGGCTGGAAAGCCTGCTTTCCATGGTTAGTGGCGTATTTCTATGGCTTTGCCGTCTTTGTCAAGGCTAAAGAGGGGCATGGTCGCTTCCGGATCTACGTCGTAGTAGTGGACGGCACTGTCGTTGACATATGGATGGTTGTCTTTGAGCATGCGGTAGACTTCAGCTCCGGCCCATATAGTAGGTCCGTAGCCATGTGCAGCCTTTACGCTTACAGGGCGATAGGCGTAGTATGCCGGATCAAAGCCCATTCCCGTGCCTACACAAACACCTTCCACTTCACCTTTGGGGTTGATCTTGGTTGACACTGCTTCCCAAGCTAACTGTGCCACTGGGCCATATGTGGTGGCTTCCAGCCAACCCTCGTTGACACCGTGGGCGAGAGCATAGGCAAAAATTGCTGTTGCCGATGTCTCCTCATAAGTCTCAGGCCGGTCGAGGAGCTGATGCCAGAATCCGTCGATTCCCTGAAGCTCGGCAAGCCCGGCAGCGTGCTTCCGGTATATGTCGAGTATCTCAGCTCTCTTGGGATGATTTTCGGGGAGGTAGTCGAGGAGCTGGCAAAGGGTCAGGATAGCCCAGCCATTTGCACGCCCCCAAGCCATCGACGGCTGATGGGAGGCATCCTCAAGATAACCATGCCGGAAGATGTTTTTCTCTGGAATCCACATGCGCTTGAAGAAACCTGTGGCAATGCGGGCAGCTTCATCGAGTTGCTCCGGGTGATCCTTATATTGGCTTCTTACAGCCATTGAAGGGAGAGCCATAAACATATCGTCGAGCCATATGGCATTGTAGTGTGGTCGATTTCGGGCAATGGTGCCATCTGCGAGATGGACCGGACTTTGCTCCACGACTGCCCAATATTGCTCAATGTAGGGGGAGATGTTGAGAGTAGTGTCAGCCATAGCGGCTCTCATCCAAGCTCCTGCCATAGCTCCTGCATCATCGAGGGTGCGAGGGTCTTTCACTTGTCGGAGCTGTCCATCTTCCGACACGTCGCCTGCCTTATCGGCTTCTTCAGCCAAGAAGCGTATGCGGTCGCTGACATATTCGGAATATTTCTTGTCGCCGGTGATTTTCGCGGCATCGAGAAGGGCATCATACATTACAGCCCATTCATAGCTTGTAAGTCGATATGTGCCTTGGTTCACCTTGCCGTCGGTCATCTTTGCAGGTGTCACTTCGTCGATATAAGCGAAGACGCGGTCAATGTCGGCCTTTACTGAGTCAGGGTTCAATTGTCCGTAGGGAGTCTTGTAGTCAGGTTGGAGCAGATGTAGGGGAGTGGTGGAGTCGTTGATCTCCTGCTCTGCCGGTTTTTGCTCAGATTTGCCGCAGGCTGCGAGGGCGAGGAGGGTGAGTATTGCTATCTTTGTTTTCATGATTTATATTTTTCGGGCTTCCGCCCTCACACATTCTTAATCTTATTTGATCACGCTTAATCTTATTTTATTAGGGTGCCTCTGAATTTGCGGCCTTTGAGGTCGGGACCGAAGTAGAAGCCTGGTTCAGCTGGCTGGTTGTAGGCTACATTCTGGTTTGCAACGCTTACGCGATATGCAGGGTCCTGCATAAAGGTGTGGAAGCGATAGTCGGTAGGATAGTCGGTGACGTAGATGCGCAGAGACTGGTTGTCGGGAGTTCTTGCTATGACTTCCTCACGCCAGTCGCCAAGGATGTCAGCCTGCAGGCATGGGTTTGCCTTTGTCCAGTTGTTGGATGCTGCTCCATCGAGTTGCTTAAGTACATCTACGCCTCCGGTCTGCCAGTTGTATTTACTGATGGAGAGGGTCTTCGTGTTGCCGTCAAGTAGCTCGGTCAGAAGGTCTCCGTCCCAAAGCACACAGAAGTTGACCGGGATTCTTGCATGTGTCTCATCCAAAAATTCATTCTGAGGAGCGATAAGTTCTCCTTTGAATGAGCGGAGTCCTCCACTGCTCGGCGACCAGAGCTCCACTCCTTCGTGAGTCGGGTCAATGTCGCCCGCCATGCATCTGCCTATATCCTTATTGCTTGGATAGAGGAGGATGACTTCTCCCGTGGCGGCATCGCGAAGTGAAGTGCCGTCTTTCTTGTTTTCGTGGCATCCCCACACGTAGTATTTTTCGTTGTTGACATCAGAGAGAAGGTGGATTGCATCACCGTGGTACATTCCAGTGCTGTAAAGTCCTGTCCCGTCATGGTCTATTGTCATCTGTCCGTAGATTATCTCGTCGCAACCGTCGCCGTCCACGTCAGCAATGCGGAGGTTGTGGTTGCCTTGGCCCCCAAATGCCTCATTGCCAGGAGTAGAGGAATCAAAGAGCCAGCGTAGTTTCAGTTCCTTGCCGTCCCAATCATATGCAGCAAGTGCACTCTTGGCGTAGTATCCACGGCACATTACCACTGAGGGGTGTACGCCGTCGAGATATGCTATGGCTCCAAGATATCGTTCGCTGCGGTTGGCATAACCATCACCCCAGTCTTTGAGCTCGCCACGGGCCGGTTGATAATCAACCGTGCTCATTGCTTCTCCTGTCTTTCCATTGAAGACAGTGAGGTATTCCGGACCTGCTATCACTCTTCCCTTCATATTGCGCCAGTCAGCTTTATGCTCACCGATGAGCCTGTTTGTGCCGTCGATTGTGCCGTCAGCAGTCTTGCATACTACTTCTGCACATCCATCGCCATCAAGGTCGTATACCATAAACTGGATATAGTGGGCACCGGACCGTATGTTGTCGCCGAGATTGATTCTCCATAGCTTTGTCCCGTCGAGTTTATAGCAATCGAGATATGTAGGGCCGGTGAATCCGTCGTGTGCATTGTCGTGAGAGTTGGTGGGATCCCACTTGAGAATAATCTCATATTCGCCGTCGCCATCCACATCTCCTACAGAAGCATCGTTGGCATTATAGAAATACTCTTTGCCCCAGATGTCGACACCAAGTTCTGGACGGTCCAAGGGGATGTCTATATATCCCAGCGGAGCGTTAGCCGGGAGTGTGAAGGAGCCTGAAAGTTTGCCATTTGATGGACGCACCTCATAAGTGGCGGCTTCCTTTCCCTTATAGTTGTCGGTGAAGAATGTGGATTCGGTGATAGGAGATTTATTGATTTTCTTCCCGTCTCGGTAGACATCGAAGGATTGGGATTCCGGATCTTGGGTCAGATATCGCCATGAAATATTGACTTTTTCAGGAGATTCCCGCACTGCTACTACACCGCGGCCGAGATTCTCCATCTTGAGTCTGGAGAAGTCATAGCGAGCCTGCGAGCGGATCGGCTGAGAATTCAAGCATATTGCAATTCCCATAGCCAGCATCGGGATGATTTTCTTATTCATATTGTCTTAATGTCGGGTTAGTTTTAGGTAGTGTATTCAAAATATTTCTCAAAGGTATAAAAATTTTCACTATCATGCAAATTTAGTTTTC
>JAIDTO010000117.1 GCA_029060625.1 Muribaculaceae bacterium
GATATGCTGACATCAAGGGGCTTTTCCGATTTCCTGCAGAAAGGAATGTTAGGAGGCAAGAAGAGGATGGTATTTGTCATCGGAGGGCCCTATGGATTCTCTCCTCAAGCTTACAGCCGAGCAAATACCCTGCTCTCTTTCTCAAAAATGACATTCAGTCATGAGATGATCCGCCTTTTCTTCACCGAGCAAGTTTATCGTGCGATGACAATCCTCAAGGGAGAGCCGTATCACCATGACTAACTATGAAGAGCTTCTTTGATTTCAGCAAAAAGACCCTTCTTGTGGCCTATGACCTCGGGATGAGCATTAAGGAAAAGCTCTATTCCCTCTTTTATAAGTTCGGGACATTTCTTCGCGTCTTCCTTTCCTTTCAAGTCGCGACAGAGATGGCGGTCGCCGTTTGAAGCCTTGAATTTATCAAGAAGTTCTTTAGTGTTCCATATAGCCTTTGACTTATCCTCAGGTCCATATCCACTGATAAGCAAGCCTTCTGCAATGCCAAGAATTGAGATAACACCACAAATGCCACCAGAACCGGCAAAACCTGAGCCATAAGCAGCCCCCATGCGCGCAGCTTGCTTCTCCTGCAAACCTATCTTGTCAGAAAGAGCCATAAGAACGCATTGTGCACAGCCGTATCCCTGATTTCTTAGATCAATAGCATGATCCTGACATTTCTTTATTTCTGTTGCGAGATCCTTAGACATACTCAATTCTTTTTATTTTTACAACATGATTTTGACTCACTATCACAGGAAGACTTGGAGCATTCATTTGCGGAAGCAGCCTTGTCTCCAACTTTCTGTACCTTATAGTTGAGTTTTCCAAAAGCCTCAGCAAGTTTTGCCTCATCAGTCTTATCTGCGTCGTAAGTCACGGTCACAGTTTGCTCCTGAAGGTTTGTCACAACTTTTTTTACTCCTTTCTCAAATCGGAGATTCCCCTTTATCTTGTTTTCACAATTCTGACAAGACATCTGTGGATTTGTAGTCACGACATACTCCTTTATGTCTTTAGCATATATTGTCATGGCTCCTAACGCCATGAACATACAAATCAAAAATTTTTTCATATCAATAAAATAGTTTTTATTATGAAGTTGTTTCGACTTATTTACGAATATAAAAATTATCAAAATAATATGAAAGGATCAATTCTTTTTATCAAGCTTCCGCCATCTTTACGGCATCTTCCGCTTCACTCATCAGTCACGATGCCCGCATCGCTCCTTCTTCATGAAGCGAAATCTGCTCGCAAAGCTGACGAAATCTTAATAAAAAAATAAGTCGAAACAACTTCAAGATATTCAACTTTCGTTTGCATAAGTTGAAGCTTTTATATAATATTTTATATAATAAAAATTTGTAATTATGTCTACTGTAAAAGTACTTGTTATAGGATCCGGCCCGGCCGGATATACAGCCGGAATTTATGCCGGACGTGCGAACCTCACACCGCTTATCTACGAAGGAAACCAGCCAGGTGGCCAACTTACCCAAACCACAGAAATAGAAAATTTCCCGGGTTATCCCGATGGTGTAGGAGGTATGGAGATGATGGACCAACTCCGCAAACAAGCAGAGAGATTCGGTGCAGAAGTGCGGCCTCGCAATATCGAAAGCATCGATCTTTCAAAGCGTCCTTTCGTAGCGATAGACGACCATGGAGATGAGATCATTGCAAATACAGTAATTATAAGCACCGGTGCCAGTGCCAAGTATCTCGGCATACCTGATGAGATCAAATATCAGGGAATGGGAGTGAGTGCTTGTGCAGTTTGCGATGGGTTCTTCTATCGTAAGAAAGATGTAGCGGTAGTAGGAGGAGGCGACACAGCTTGTGAAGAGGCTCTCTATCTTTCATCGCTTTGCAACAAGGTGTATCTTATCGTGCGTAAGTCTTTCCTCAGGGCAAGCGACGTGATGCGCAAGAGAGTTGTGAACACACCGAATATTGAGATTCTGTTTGACTGTAACGTCACCGGACTTTTTGGAGAAGAAGTAGTAGAGGGTGCACATGTAGTGCGAGCAAAAGGAACTGATCAAGAAGATCATTTTGATATCAAGATAGATGGTTTCTTCCTCGGCATCGGACACAATCCAAATACTGAATTCCTGAAGGGTCAGCTTGAGCTTGATGCCCAGGGCTACATTAAAGTAAAGGGCGACACAACTGAGACAAGCGTTGAAGGAGTCTTTGCTGCCGGAGATGTAGCTGATCCGCGTTATCGCCAGGCTATTGTAGCTGCCGGAAGCGGTGCAAAAGCTGCCCTTGATGCCGAACATTTCCTGACGGATCACGACGAACTTTAATCCACTTTGATCATGGAGTCAGAAAACAGATCATATTCCTCTGAAAAGCAACAGCTACTTGATGAGAGATACTTAAGGATGGCACAAATATGGAGCGAGAATTCATATTGTGTGCGCCGAAAAGTGGGCGCTTTGATAGTCAGAGACAATATGATCATATCCGATGGATTCAATGGAACGCCATCCGGTTTTCCGAATGTATGTGAGGAAAACAATGTGACGTTTCCTTATGTGCTTCATGCAGAAGCTAATGCCATCACAAAAGTGGCAAGAAGCAATAACTCCAGTGAAGGGGCAACACTTTATGTGACAGCATCACCTTGCATGGAATGCAGCAAGCTTATAATACAGGCCGGAATAAGGAGGGTAGTTTTTTCTGACCTCTATAGGATTCAAGATGGATTGGATATTCTCAGGCGGGCCGGGGTAGAAGTAGTCCACATGCCTTTGTAAGTCTTAAGTCTTTAGTCTTAAGTCTTAAGAATCAGATAGCAGATAATGAATAAGAAGAGAAACATAGGATTCATAATGATACCGCTTGTATTGGCACTTGGCCTTGCAGGTGGTGTCTTTATAGGTAAGTATCTGTCAGTGAGCAGAGTCTCGCCGTCAGAGGCAAAATTGCGAACCATATTAGACTTGATAGAGAATGAGTATGTCGACCGGATTGATGTCGATTCTCTTCTTGCATCCGTAGTTCCGGATCTGCTTGCAGGTCTGGATCCACATTCTGTCTATTTTACTCCGGAGGAACTGAAATCGACCAATGAGGACATGGATGGTCATTTCTCTGGCGTCGGGGTTTCTTTCCAGATTGTCAACGACACGGTAGTGGTGGTGGATGTCATCGCCGGTGGGCCTGCTGAGAAAGTTGGAATGCTCAATGGAGATAAGATTGTAGCAGCCAATGACTCTGTATTGACTGGCAAAAAAGCTACTCAGGACAATGTCTTTAAGACCTTGAGAGGACCTAAGGGAACGGAAGTAAAACTGAAGGTGAAACGTTCGAATTCCGAGAAGCTTCTTGATTTCGACGTGGTGCGCGATGATATCCCTGTCAATAGTGTTGACGCTGTGTATATTGCAGATAAGGACAACGGCACAGGCTACCTTAAAGTGTCAAAATTTGGCAGGAACACTTTTGAGGAATTCTATATGGCTCTTCATCAGTTGGCTGCACAAGGGGCAAAGAGCTTCATTATCGACCTTCGTGGCAATTCAGGAGGATTCCTTGACCAAGTGATCCTGATGGCAAATGAATTCCTTCCTGACGACAGGATAATCGTAAGCACAAATGGAAAGCTAAGTGAGAACCGCAGTATTGCCGTCAGCGATGGCAACGGACACTTCCAGAACATTCCGATTGCAGTATTGATTGATGAATATTCAGCATCTGCATCAGAGATATTTGCCGGCGCAATCCAGGATAATGACCGTGGCTTGGTGATAGGCAGACGCTCATTTGGAAAGGGACTTGTGCAACACCAGATTGAATTGCCTGACAGCAGTGCAATACGACTGACAGTGGCACGCTATTATACTCCATCGGGACGTTGCATTCAGAAACCATATGAAAGGGGAGCTGACGGCAAGTATGTGATGGATATAGTGGATAGGTTTGAGCATGGAGAGTTTTACAATGCCGACAGCATCAAGCTTGACAAGAGCAAGCTCTTCCTTACGAATGGAGGAAGAAAGGTGTATGGCGGAGGTGGCATTATGCCTGATGTATTTGTACCGGAAGACACTACAGGATATTCTTCATATTATGTAAATGTCAGCAACAAGGGACTGATAACAAAATATGCTTTCCAAGTTTCGGAGAAATATCGCTCCATGACAAAGAATGTGAAGACGATAGAAGAACTTGAAAGAGTGATTCCGCGTGATCAGACCCTTCTTGAAGGTTTTGTGGATTATGCAGCCCAGAATGGAGTGCCGGCACGTTGGTACTACATAAACAGGAGCCGCGGTCTTATCCTTAATCTTCTGAAAGCTCAGATAGCAAGAAATGTACTTGGCTACAACGGACTGATACAAATGCTCAATCAAGATGACGTCACCGTCAAGAAAGCTATTGAAATGCTTAAGGACGGAAAGAACGGGGTCAATCTTGTTCCTATGAACGATGCTGACTCAGAGGTAATAGGAGATAAATTTAATCTATATAAAACACACGATAATTCAAAGCTATGGAAAAATCAGAAATTCGCAGAAAAATAAAGAATCTCCGAATGATGCTTTCGGAGATGGAGAAGGCGAGTGCTGCGGAGGAAGTTTTCGCCCGGCTCGAGAAGACAGCTGCTTTCATGATGGCTGACAACATACTCATGTATCATTCTCTGCCAGACGAATTGCAGACAATCAAATTCCTGAAAAAGTGGCATGACAGAAAGCGTTTCTTCCTTCCGAGGGTGAATGGAGTAAACCTTGACATCCTTCCATATGAGGAGACGCGCCTTGAGTTGGGTTCATTTCATATAGAAGAACCTACGGGAGATAATGTGGCAGATGTGGATGACATCGAATTGATGATAATCCCGGCAGTTGCGTTTGACCGAAAAGGGAATCGCCTCGGACGTGGCAAAGGATTTTATGACAGGCTACTTGCCACTTCAAAAGCTACTAAGATTGGGGTCGGATATGAGTTTCAGCTCTTTGATACGATTCCATCCGAACCGCATGACGTGGCGATGGATATGATTATCACGCAAAAAACCGTGATAAAAATGTAATTTTTTCGGGATTCTTGCGTCTAATGTAGTATAAGGCTTATAGGATTTATTCAAAATAAATCTTGTAAGTCTTATAAATCTTATAAAACAATAACACTCAAATAACAATAACACTCAAATAACAATAACAAAATGAAAAGACTTACCTGTCTGGCAACTCTCATTCTAATGTTTGTGGTTGCCTTTGCGCAGCAGATGCAAATCACTCCGCTGCCGCTTAAACCGGAGGTCAAGACAGGGGTGCTCCCCAATGGCCTGACCTATTTCATCCTTCACAACGAACAGCCTAAAGAGCGTGCCAACTTCTACATTGCTCAGAAAGTTGGTAGCACTCTCGAAACTCAGGAGCAACTTGGGCTTGCCCACTTCCTTGAGCACATGGCATTCAATGGTATTACCCATTATCCCGGTAAGGATATGCTCAATTATCTTCAGAGCAAGGGTATACGCTTTGGTGCAGACATCAATGCTTACACATCTTTTGACGAGACTGTCTACAACATTGACAATGTAATCACGACTGACAAGCCGCTTATGGACAGTGTGCTTCTCGTGATACGCGACTGGTGTGACGGTATTCTCCTCGAAGAGTCTGAGATCGAGGCAGAACGTGGTGTCATCAATGAGGAATGGCGCTCACGTAGCGATGCACAGAATCGTATGTACACTGCTATCCTTCCTCAGATATTCAAGGAATATCAGTATCAGCAGATGCCTATCGGCAAGATGGAAGTTGT
>JAIDTO010000118.1 GCA_029060625.1 Muribaculaceae bacterium
AGTATTGAAATGCAAATTTACGAAAAAAAACTCAAATGTTGATGAATATTTAAGAATTATAAGTGATAATTAGGGGACCGCAGGGTTGAATATGATAAAGGTGCGTCATGACATATCGTCATGGCGCACCCTTCTATTGTCCCACTAACTATTCGAATTTTATTTAACTGTGAATTTTTCAGTCTTATTGCCAGCCTTGCGGATATAAATGCCGGGGGCAAGGTTGGCATCTGTCATGCGTATGCCTGATATGGAGTATATTTCCCCTTTCTCGTTCTTGTTTGCTTCAATGCTTTCCACTGCCGTGGTGTCAAAATCAGTGAAGAGAAGGTTGGAAGCATTCATTACAGCGCAGTCTGCAGCGTTGAGGGCGTTATAATTGCCGATCATCGCTACTATCTGGAGGTTGCTGCGCACCCAGAGGTGAGAAAGATTGAACTCGCAGGTGTATTCATAATCGTCACCATCAAACTCAAGCTCGTCGCCCCATACGGAGTTGACAGCACGGTTCACGTGATAATGGATATAATCGCTTCCGCCCCCTGCCTGGCTGTGGGCTTTGATGTTATCCTCGACTACATATACTGTGATGGTTGGGTTTTCACACAGCTCGTCGAGCGACTTGGCTCCATTTACTTTGACTATGATATGGTTTTCGTCTTCAGGGTCAACCTCGCCTTTGATATTGAGCGACACGAAAGCCGGCTTATAGAGGGCTTTTCTCCATGCTCCCTCCAGATCTGATGATGAACCGGGACACCATACCGATGTATGGTCGTTCTGCAGACCGCGGTCTACTGCTACAGCAGGAGCATAAGTCGCGCCTCCGTCATTGAATAGCCATAGATAATTGCCATCAAAGGAAGCGGTGAGCCAGTCGGTATAGTAGCCTGCATGGTGGCACACCACAATCACGTCATCCTTGAATTCCTCTTTTTCCAAGGCATCATGGATATAGCCACCTACGCGCGGACAGTTAGGACACTGCTCAGTGGTGAACTCTTCTACAAAGATACGGTGCTTGAAATCATGCTCGGCAATAAGGAAGGAGGTTGAAAGAGTGTTGTCGCTCATGTCTTCGTCAGAGCCTTCGTTGATGTTGTCTACAGTCACTGTCACGGAGCCTGTGCCGTCGCCCGTGGTAGTTATTCCGAGAGGCAATTCAACAGAGAATTCACCCGATGCGCTGTAGGGGATATTGCAGTCCACGTGGGCAGTCCCTGTCTTTTCTCCATCTACAAATGCATTGACATCAAATCCGGTCACTGTATAGGTGGCAAGATTCTTCACTGTGCCTCCGATTGTCATGGTGCCGTTGTCGATGATATATACATTGGGTATATCAAGGTTAGTGAGCGCGAGGTTTACTTTCGGCAGTTTGTCACCGCTTACGAGAGCCTCTACGCATAAGATGCCATCATTAGAAAGGTCTTCCCATGGTTGGTCGGCAAATTTGACGAACAGTGAGTTTTGGGCAGGGGTTTCAATGATTCCCATTCCCTGTGAGGCTTTTTTCTGGAAATATGAATAGCCGATATAGAGGCCGGTTTCACTGTCGGAAGGTATATCCCAAGTAGTGTCAAACTTCAGAATGTTCCAGCCTTTGGCAATTTGCTGGTCTGTTTCAGAATTTATTGTCTGCTCCAATATATTCTCTCCGTCAAGTTCTGTGCGAAGCCATACTTTCAGCTCCTCGACGTTAAGCTTTGACTTGAGGGCTGCCTGCACGCCGTTGATCTGGTTGCCTCCATACGTATTCAGTGTAGAGGCGGGGATATAGATGGCTCCTGACACCCACACTTCTTTTTCACTGCATTTGATGTTGCCGGTGGGTTCCTGGCCGCTGCAGTAGCCGAGATTTACGTCTGAAACCTCGGCATGCCCGGCCCCATACAGGCCCAGGCATGCTACTATTGATAAAAGGATTTTCTTCATGATTATTTCACGATGAGTTTGGAAGTCTTCACGGTGCCGTCGCTGTAAGTGGTGCGGATAACATTGATACCCTTTACAAGACCGTGGGTGCGGACGCCGTTGATGTCGAATGTTTCGGTAGAGATAGCGTCAAGAGCGCTATCAGCGGTATTGACTCCAGAGGTGTTGCCCCATTTTTCCATTGTATAGATGAAGATGTCGTCTACTTTCAGCACATATTGGCCGTTGCAATCATGGTGACGGATAAGGACACATATGTTCTCTCCGGCATAGTCTGCAAGGTCTACCACACGCTCAACCCATTCGTCGGCTGATTCCGGTTCGAGGGTTTCTGAGAATACAGGTGTAAGCTTATTGAGGTTTTTCGGATCCTGTATTTCTTCGCGAGTGGCTATATATACGCTGTAGTGTTCTGCATAGCGCTCGTGGTGGTGTGATGCTGCATACCAGCGGAGCATAGCGCCATCTTGTGGAACATCTACCACCGGTGAGATCAGCCAGTTGTCAGGTTCGATTGCACCCGACCATGGGCTATATGAAGTAGAGCCGAAGCAGTCGTTGCCTTCATGTACCCATTCCGGGTTCAGGCCCCAGAGGTTGTAGCCGAGGTTCCATGCATCGCCGTCGCCATCGGCATCATAGCTTGACCAGTCTGCACCTTGGTTCTCAACGTCACCGATTAGGAGAATACCCTTGGCTTCTTTAGTAGAGCCGTAGCAGTGTACGTCAACATCGCCGCTTGATGTCTTGAATGTGATGGTGCCTTCGAATTCACCCTCCTCTGAAGGATAGAACCATACGCCTACCTGCACTGTATTGTTCCACTGCACAGGGAATTTATTATCAGGAATCACACCGTAGAAAGGATGATCTGCTGTCACGTCTTCCACAGTCATAGGGCTGCTACCTGTATTCTTGAGGTTTACAGTTGCGGTAAGGTAACGGTTGTCGCCCACGTATATAGGTTGCTCAAACACGATTTCAGTCTTGTCTGCCTCTACTCCAAACTCGTCAAAGTCTTCTACTACGATGCGGAAGTTGGATATTTCAAGACGGTCTTTCTCGGAGATGATGCCGTCGCCGTTCTTTGTGTAGTTGAAACGTACTGAATGGTTGCCGGGAATACAAGTCAGCTGAGCTACCCAGGATTCATCTAATGCAAATACATTTTGGCTTGCATCAGTCTCGTTAGGATAAACACTCTTCGTGCCTGAGTTCATAGGATGACTGAGGGCAATTGTAGCCTGGTCTCCAATCCAGTATGAAGTCTCGTCCGGGCATGAGCCGTAGAGTGTGCCGTCCCAGTGCAGGTATCCTACCTTACCTTCAGGAATCGTGAAGTCAATCTGGAACCATGAAGTTGTGGCTACGTTGTCTTCATCACCAGAGTTGACGTTGTAGGCAACTCCATTTTCGACTTCGAATGGGAAGGTGTCATCGGTTGAGAAGAGTGTCACGCATTCAGCTCCTTCGGTCACTACGCTTGAGAAATCAGCCATCTTGCGTGCAAGAGCCTTGACATTTGCGGTTACATTGCCGGCTGAAGTCTCGATAGTAAGCTCTGCTTCATATTCTCCCGGTTCAGTGGCACGGAACATCACAGGGATCTCTATTGTCTCGAGCAGGCCTGCCTGTGCGGTTGGCTTTGTCGCTACAAAATTCTCTGAAGTAGATGTGATGTTGGTCACACTGAGTGTGTTAAGACCCTTGCTGCGTATAATGAGAGATTTTTGACCGTCGACGCCGTTCTCATCCTTGATCATGAAGTTGCCGAAGTTGACATCAGGAGTTTCGATGATCACTGCGTCTGCATCTGCTGCCTTATTGGTGAGCTCAAGATCATAGACGTAGAGGCCGTTTCTTTCATTTCCTGAATAATAAAGACCTTCATACTGGAAGCGTACGCAGTGCTTGCCGGGAGCGAACTCAAGGGCATTGGAGATATCATCTGATATGTTCATCTGATATTTTGCTGCTGGCTCAGCGGCATCATCGATGAAATATCCGCCTGCATTCTGATACCAGTAGCCAGTCTCCACGCTTGCATTGACGCTTTCACCCTTCCATGAGAATACCCCAATGTTGCCTTCAGGCACTTCAAATTCAACGTTGAGCATAGATGTTCCGTATTTACCATTGACTGTGGAGCGGGCCACCTCTGTGCCGTCTTCAAGAGTGGTGATCTCGAAGGGGAACTCGATGTTGGTGCTGAATGTGAAGTCACCGCTCTTCACTGCTGCTGAGTAGTCAGGGGTAGCAATTGCGGCAGCTTCGTAGAATACGTCGATTGGTTCAGGCTCTTTATTGAGTCCTTCATACTGAAGCGACACCATACCCTCATACTCTCCGACTTCATTTGCAAGGAACTTCACGTTGATTTCCTGTATTGTACGTGCCGGAATTGTTCCTACTTCAGGATCTGCGCTGAAAGTGTCGTCGTCTGAGTCACACTCCACGAAGAAATCCACATCAGCATCGCTGACATTGACCACGGAGAATGAGCTGGAGGTACCCTCTCCAACGAATGATTCGCTAAGCGTATAGCTGTCGTTGAATGTCAGGAGCTTAGGCTCATCAGTAGGAAGATTTGCATAGAAACCACGGTAAAGTGTCTGTGTGCCGTAGACTATGCTGCCATCGTTGGTATAGTTCATTATACCGAAAGATGTATCAGTGGTGATAGCCTCGAAGTCTCCTACCACGTTGAAGACGAGTTCATCTGCAGGAGCCATCTTGCCGTCTTCTGTCACTGTTCCGCAAGCGAGCACCTCGGTATAGTATGTGCCGATTGTGCCGGCAATGGTGGCTTCCTCAAAGTTGGAGAGAGTGGGAATAGTGATTGTGCCGGCAGTTGCGTCGTAAGTGCCCACGATATCATAGTCGACACCTACCGCCCATTCGGTAGACTGTGCCTCAAGGTTGAAGAGGTTACTGATGGTCACTTTGTCGCCATCTACTTTCACACCGATGTTGTATGCCACGATATCGCCACCCTCATACACGAACTGGTAGCTTTTATGATACTTCTGCGCAGCTACAAAGTATTCTTTAGCTTCTGCATCAGTTTTTTTGATTACGCGCATCTTGGATGGTTTTGCGGCGGGAGCCACAGCCGGAGTAGCGTTTTCCGGTGCACGCAGTTTTTCAAGTGGGAGCTTGAAATTCAAGTTCCAGGCGTCGAAATTGGCAGGCAGGTCTATGATCTCCGGCACTGTTGCGAGTGCCAGCGACGAGATGCCAATCAGGCCTGATAGAATCAAAGTAGATTTTTTCATGTAGAAATTTTTAAAATTATTATTATGGATTTTCAAAATTAGAATATAAAAACTATTTTGTCAAATTTAAGACCGTTTAATTCGTCAATTTATGATTTAGATTGTCTTTTTGATGAATTTGAATGTTGTTTTATACGTTTTTGACATTTTCTCTAAATACTGATGGCGACACTCCGACCCGTTGGCGAAACAATGTATAGAAGTTGGAAGGGGATGTAAAACCTACTTTTGCGCCTATGGTCTTAAGCGGATCTGTATTGTCCGGGTCTGAAAGTAGCTCCACAGCTTCGTTAAGTCGATATTCACTGACATAAGCCGAAAACGACTTTCCGTAATGCTCGTTGACCACCTGCGAGAGATATGTCCGGTTGGTGGAGAGTAATCCCGCTGCCTTGTCGAGCGAGAGGGAACTGTCGCGGTAGAGCCCTTCGTTCATCAGCTTTTCTATTTGCTGATATAGCAGCTTCGACTTCTCATCGTTGAGGCCTCCTGTCGTGTTTGATGCATCACGTTGTTGGGCTTTGATGTTAGCTTGTTCAAGCTGCTCGCGCAGGAGTTTCTCGTTGCGCATGTTCTCCAGATAGCGTGCTATTGTCTGCTTATAGTCGCTTATCTTGCGTCGGTGGTAGATGAATCCGGCAACACATATTATAAGAAACAATACGCCGATGGCTGTCAGTATTATTATGGTTCTCCCTCTTTTCATTATCTCCAGGTTTTGGCTCGCATTCTTCAACTCCTCTTCCCTCACCTTGTTGCGAAGGTCGAGAATCGCAAACTCACGTTCCTTTTGCTCTGAAAAGAGATTAAGGGTGACGGCTGTGTATTTTTTGTAGTATTCCAGACTCTTGGCGTAGTCTCCCTTTAGTTCGTAGACCGCCGACATAAGTGAATAGATCTCTTTTTCGAATAATGTCACTTTGTATTCACGCGACATCTCACTTATATCCGTAAGAAGTTTAAGGGCTTCATTCAGACGATTCTGTTCGATCAGGAACATTGCATAGCACAGGCGTGAATATATTTTGTCGTAGTTTGGAGTGCTCGGCTCGTCTTCCAAGCTGAGTATGTAGAATTTCTCAGCTTGTTCCGTCTTTTCGAGAGTCTTGTATATGTCACCCATAAAGGAGTTTATATAGCTGCTCTCCGATTTCATACCGGCTTGATTGGCAAATCTTTCCGCTTCCTTTAGATACTTAAGGGCCTCATCTGATTTTTGGTTGTTGAAAAGATAGTTTGCCATATTGCAAGCCGTGACATATCGAGTAGATAGGTCATTGATCTCTTTTGAAAGGCCATAGGCCTTCAGTGCATAATCCCATCCGGAATTGTCTTGTTTTTGGAAGTATATGCTTGCAATTGTGGATAGTGCCGCCGCTTCTGCATTTTTGTCATTAAGCTTGCGTGCGGTCTCAAGCTGTTCGGTTGCATAGTGAAGCGCCTGGGAGTAATTGTTGATTATCCTTTGGTAGTAGGATGAAATGGTACGGCATGCCACAAAGTAGCTTCTGGAATTATTCTCTTTTAGATAGGGGAGTTCCTTAGTAAGGGCATCGATGGGGATTGTGAAGTCTGCGGTATCGCGCACGCTTATCAAAGCGTGTAGGCGTAAAGCCTCGCCCGTCACTTCTTCTTCTTTATTACCATGTGATAGCCCGAGACTCACTAAATCATCAGCTTTCTGCTTCAGTATATTATATTTTCTTGATGAGATAGCATCCTCACAGTCTTTTAGCAGGATATCTCCTTTATCGCTCAAGGCTGCGTGGCCCCCAAGTATATTGAAAAGGAGAAAGAAGATAAGGAATAGGCTTTCTCTTAGGTTTTGTATATGATTATAAGTCCTGGTCAAAATGGTAATAAGACGGGTGTTTGTCTCGTCGGAGTGCAAAATTATAAAATTTTAGCCACAGGACATAATAATTATGTAAAAATATGAAGTTTTTTAACAATCATTTTGAAGTCGCTCAAAATCATTTTATAGCCATGGCTACCTTTTTGTCTTCGGCCGGTTCGCGTGTCATGAGGATTGTGAGGGGTTCATCAGGTTGCTCGAAAATGCCATATGAAGCCTCCATCATTCCTTCGCTGTTGGCGGTCAAGGTAAGGGGAAATGAAAGGGGAGTGAAGTCAAGCAGGCCCTTTTCATCCGTAGCTGCGTTGACAATGGTATCAGCATACTCCACGGATATGGAGACGAACGGAACAGGATCCTGAGTGGATTCATCTACGGCACATATTTGGATTACAGCGGGTTCCGGCATGACAAAATCAAATTCAGCCCCGACATCTTGTGCTCCCGCACCTGATGCCGCAGCCATAATTGCAAGTATGAGGAGATTGTGCCGCATAATTTATTGTTAATGGTACTTACTATAATAACGTCCAATATCTTTAAATAGTTTCAGGGGCACGCATCTTTATCGATGCCTGCCCCTGATTGATTATCATATTGGTAGGGACGCACGGCCCGTGCGTCCACTTACAGTCTATTGATTAACGGATAACTTTCTTTGTTACCTTGTTGCCTTCGCGAACGATGTAGATACCGTTTTCGGGCTGAGCAACGCGTACACCCTGGAGGTTGTAATATTCAACCACAACGTTAGCAGAGTTGATAGCCTCTACTGCGTCAGGAGTGTTTTCGTCAAACATTTCAAGCTTGAAGTCAGCAAACGGGTTCCAGTACTGAGCAGGGCTGTTTTCGTCCTTGCCAAGACCTACCCATACCTTAGCGGGAGCTTCGAGTGTAAACTCTACATACTGACGCCAGAGTTCAGGATTTGCTACGAAAGCAGCTGCAGATTCGCGCTCCATACCTGAATCGCACCATCCGGGAACAACGTTTTTAACTGTGTATTCAGGTACAATTTCAGTGCCTTCAGCTGTGCCACGAGTCTCATTCTCAGGCATTGCAGCGTAGTCGCCGTTGCAGATTTCCCAGTTGCCTTTCAGACGTGTTACTGTGACATTCTCTTCAAGCATTTCAATTGAGGTTGCGAGGCTTGTCGGCTTGTCTGCTTCGAAAGAAACATAGAGATAAGCATTGTTTACGAAATCATCTTCTGCATATGATTTGTCATCCCACCACTGCTTCGGGGATTTTGCTACTTCCTGGAGTTTCCATTCCCCCTTGCAGGAAATAATGTTGCCGTCATAGTTGCCGGCACCACCGTAACGCTGGAATGTAAGTGCGCTGAAGCGATAGGTACCTGCGGGAAGTTCTACCTGCTGACCGAAGTTGTAGGGTGATGCGTTGGTCTTGCGGTATACGCCACCACCCTTGTTGACATCCGGAGTCTTTTCGCCACCTGCGCTGTTCACCATGTTCCAGCACGCAGCTTTTACATCAAGTCCTTCTGCAAAGTCTGCGTTCTTGATGAGCTCAGTGTAGTCCTTGTCACCACTTACAAGCTTGAAGTTATCGAAGGCAGCCCATTCGTCGTTGTAGCAACCGGTATTGCAGATACCTACAGTGAGGTCGCCACCTTCATGATTGAAAGTAAGAGTGTTCAGATAGTCGCCTGCAGTGAATGCAGCGTTGATCTCCTCAAGGCTGTTGGGAGCTGCTTCGCGACCTTCGAAAAGACCTTTTACTACCTGCTTGTTGCCATTGGCATAGATAAAAGTAGTGTTGAGCTCAGCATTCCCTGCTTGATTTTCTTTAGCGTATTCGTTAGTTCCGCAACGATAAGAAGCATTTACAGTAAGAGTGTATTCACCTGCAGGCATGTCTGGGAGTACCTGATAAAGGTTGAATGCACCGTTGTAGACTTCGCCTACACCAAAGTTTACATCAGTGAGGGCACCCTGCCATCCTGGAAGGAATGCGGGATTCTGCATATACTGGCCGGTAACGTCACGATAACCGGCTGTCGCTGACAGCATAATGACTGCAGCACCGAGCAGCATTGAGCTGCGTTTCATGTTAAATTTTGCCATAAATTAATTTAAGGTTATTTATAATGTATTATTTGTTTAATTCATAACTCAATTTAATTCATAATGCTTAATTCATAATGCATAATTTTAAGAGATCTGGTCAGTTAGTCAGTATTTTCTTCCAATTATGAATTATGCATTATGCATTATGAATTAAAAAATTTGAATTATGCATTAGTTTAAAGTCCCTGATATCCTGGGTTCTGTTTCCAGTTGAGGTTCGTCTCGAGGATACCTCGGTGGATAGGCATAAGTCGACGGTAGGTGTCCTTAACTCCGCGGTCTACCCATTCGAATTCTGTGTGCTCCTCGTTGAGCCACTTCTTATACTTGTTCTTCTGTCCCCAGTCATTCTCAAACATACCGCAGCGGATAAGATCGTTTCGGCGCCAGGGCTCGAGGATGAACTCACGTGAACGCTCGTCCATAAGGTCCTGGATAGTGAAGTTGCCGGTAACGTCAGGAGCGTTTGAGCATCGGCGAACCTCATTAACAAGGTCATTGACTGTAGCTCCGAGAGTAGGAGTTGCACCACGCATGATGCACTCTGCCTTCGTCAGAAGAATGTCGGCATAACGGAAGATAGGGGAGTCGTTAGCCTGCTGGCGGTTCCAGAGTGAATAGTCTTCTTCACGAGGAGGATACTTGAAGCAACGTGCACCTTTCTGAATATTGAGGAATGCTGTACCATTCTCTATATTGGTCTTGTTAGCTTTCGGAAGAGCCTCATCGCCAAGTGAATAGATGGAGGCATCGTCGAAATCGAAATCAGCGTGGTAGTTAAGCTGCCCTACGAGTGTCTTTTCGTTGCCAGGCACGGTATAGATATAGACAGGAATGTCGGTTTGTTCGTAATTAGCATCGATGGTGCATTGAGGACCTTGAAGAATCATCTTGTTGCGTTCGTCGCCCGGAAGGTTGAAGCGTTCTACAGCCTCTTTGGTAAGTACTGTCTGTCCGGCTACAGACTTGGTGTTTTCCCAACCAAGGCAGTATGGACGGCAGAGACCATCTTTCTTGAAACCAAACCAGCGGTACCATGTAGTGGTGCCGTCGCCCTGTGTCTGTGGGTCAACATTAAGGGCATAGATGAAGTCCTTGATATGGACACCGTTGTCGGGATAGAACTTGCGGCGGTAGCCCTGGCCTACCTCGAAGAGACCGCTCTGGATAATCTCATCGCAGATGCGTACACAGTCGTTGAGCTTCGGGTTGGGTGTGTCGTTGGTGACGGTGTTGATGTCGTTGGTGTAGACACCCCAGTTCAGGTAGATCTTGGCAAGGAGCGCAGCCGCCATCCAGTAGTTTGGCTTTCCGTAGGTGGAGAGGTCGTTAGCTTTGCTGAGACCATCTTCCTGACCGAGGATCTCGAGAAGCTCGCTTTCCAACCATTCTGCCACTTCCTTACGCGGAGAGCGGTCGATAGGTTCTCCCTCATCAAGAGGACGCTTCATGATAGGTGCGTCTCCATAGAGCTCCATCATCCAGAAGGTGTAGTATGCGCGGATGGCGCGGAGTGGGGCTACTACCGGGTCGTTCATGTCCGGACCGCCGTATGCCATGATCTTGGTGTTGGTGTAGCTTACGCCAGACATGCATCCCTCGATGATGCGTGTGCGCCAGTTGTCGAGGTTGAGGTTGTGAATTGATGCGTCGAGGTAGCGTCCGTCGTCGAAGTAGTTGCCGACGCCGAAGCAGCATCCCATCACTTCGTCGCCCTGTGCAACGACACCCTCGTTGAAGTCGCGGCCAAACCAGCCGTGCAGATAGAGGTAGCAGGCGTTGAACTCACCTTCCACGGCGATGGGATTGTCGGGAAGTTTTTCATATCTCGTATTCAGGTCGGTGTTGAGGTCGGTGCAGGAAGCCATTCCCGCAAGGATCGCGCCGAGAGTGAGAAATTTCTTATATTGTTTCATATTCCAAAGTCAAATAATTATGCATTATGAATTACGCACAACGTATTACGTACAACGTATAACTTACAACGTACAACGCACTAAATTAGAAGTTGATGGTTGCGCCTACGAGGATCTGGCGTGTACGCGGATAATGGTCGGAGCGTGTGTCGTGGCCCGGGTCAAGACCGCCGAGGTTGATTTCCGGGTCGCGGCCGCTATACTTCGTGATGGTGAAGATGTTGTTTGCCGACACATAAAGGCGGATATCGCTGAGCCATCCGTTGAAGCAGTCGCGGAAAGTATAGCCGAGTGTGAGGCTGGCGAGCTTGAAGTAGCTGCCGTTCTCAAGATAACGCTGTGAGGGATAGTGTGCGAGACCGTCGGTCGGAAGCTGGTCGTCCCATACGGAGCTCATCACGTTCTTGCCCTGCGAGATTGAGCCTACATATGAGAAGTAAGCGTGAGGCTCATTGAAGATCTTCTGGCCGAACACTCCTGTGAAGAAGATGTTGAGATCCCAGTTCTTATAGTTGAGTCGGTTGTCCCAACCCATTGTCAACTTCGGCTGTGCATTGCCCATGTATATGCGGTCGTCTTCGCCCGGTTCGATGGTGGTCTCCGGATTGCCGTTCTCGTCAAGGATATGGTTGCCCTGGCCATCATAACGGTAGAAAGTGGAGATACCGTTTTCATTGTATCCTGCCCAGTCCCAGAGGTAGAAGGAGCCGATAGGCTTACCCTCTACGATGCGCTGTGTGTTGCAGCCTTGTGAGAGACCCGGGAGATGCGGATCGTAACGGTTAAGCACACCAGCGTTAAATTCGCTGTTTGAGACGCTCACTACCTTATTGTCATTGTGTGAGAAGTTGAGCGAGGTGTTCCATGTGAAGTCTCTTGTCTGGACTGGATAAGCCTGGATCATAAGTTCGACACCACGGTTGCGCATCTTGCCCACATTGGCTGTCATAGTGTTGACAGGATACTGAGCCACTGATACAGGGTAATCCCAAATCATGTCCTTTGTATCCTTGTTGTAGTACTCGATCGTACCGCCGATACGTCCGTTTAGGAATGAGAAGTCAAGACCGAGGTTGAGCATCGTGGTGGTCTCCCACTTGAGGTTGTCGTTGACGTTGCGTGCAGCGGTCAGACCCTTGTAGGAAGTAACTGCACCTGTCACAGGATCTACATAGTCGAAACGTTTTGCTGCCTGGTAGAAGAAGCGGGATGTATAGATATCGAAGCCCTGTGCATTACCGCTCTGTCCCCAACCGGCACGGATCTTAAGATCGGTGAGCCAGTTGTTGTCTTTGAGGAAATTCTCCTGGGAGATACGCCATGCAATAGAAGCGGATGGGAAGGTAGCCCACTTGTTATTTGATCCGAATGTGGATGCACCGTCGCGGCGGATAGCAGCCTGGAAGAGGTATTTAGACATCAGGGAGTAGTTGACACGTCCGTAGAATGAGATCATTCTCGTATGGCTTTCAAGATTTCCCCATACAGGGTCTGTATCCCAGCTGTTTGCCATTCCTATGTCATACCATTTGAGGGTGTCATCGTAGAAGTTGTAGCCTTTGGCTCCGAAACCGTCGTCACGTTTTCTATCCTCCCATGAGTAACCTGCCATAAGAGCGAGCTTGTGGTTTTCTCCGAACTCCTTGTCGTAGTTGCCGTAGATTTCCATCAGCTTGCTCCAGTGGTCCTTGACATTACGCTCCGCCTCGCCATGGCGCGTGTTGTTCTGCGACTGGGTGGAGGTGTAGGCCTTGTAGTGGTAGTTTTCAGTCTCGTATGCGAAGTTGGCGTTGAGGAAAAGTCCTTCGATGATCTTCAGTGAGGCCTTGCCTGTAAACTGAAGGCGCTTCATCGTTGCCATCGACTGGTTCTCGTAGATAAGTGAGAGGGGATTATAGTTTTGTGAAATAGTCTTGTCTGAATACCAGCTGCCGTCTTCGTTGGTAGCCGGCACGAGAGGAGAGTAGTAATACATACCCTCATATACAGATCCACCTTCGATGCCGCGTGGCACACCCCATTCCTTACGGATGTTGCCGTTGATCCCGACACCGAGTGTCAGACGCTCCTTGAGTGTCTTGGTCTCTACATATGAGCGGCCTGTGAAGAGGTTGTTGCCTACCCCCTTGATGATACCGTCACGCTTGATATAGTTGATGGATACGTTGTAAGTGGTAGTCTTGTTGCCACCTGATATCGCAATGTCATGGTTAGTGGCAAAACCGGTGCGTTGCACTTCATCTGCCCAATTGGTATTTGCTCCGCGATCGTTGGGAATATGGATGTTGTTTTCCTCTGCATATCTGCGGAGTTCGTCGGCGCTCATCATCTTGTGGTCGTTGGCGATGCGCTCCCATGATACATAGCCCGAATATGTCACGCGGGCAGGTCCGTCAGCACCGCGTTTTGTAGTCACGATTATGACACCGTTTGCAGCCTTGGAGCCATAGATAGCGGTTGCGGAAGCATCGCGGAGCACGTCAATGCTCTCAATCTCACTTGGCGGGATGAGGTTGAGGTTTACGCCCGGAATACCGTCTACCACATAAAGCGGTTCGGTGGATCCGTTAAGTGTAGACGCGCCGCGGAGTGTCAATGAGTTGACACCGCCGTTAGGGTCAGAGTTCTGCACTACTACGAGTCCCGGTACCTTACCCTGCAGAAGCTGACCCGGATCTGTGTAGGCACCCACGTTCAGTTCCTTGGAGTTTACGGTTGTGATTGAGCCGGTGAGATCCTTGCGTTTCATTGTGCCGTAGCCGACTACTACCACCTCATCAAGAAGGGCGTTGTCTTCCTTCAGGACGATCTTAAGGTCGTTGCCTTTCACTTTCACGTCTTGTGAAAGGTAGCCTACGTAAGAAACATGGATTGTCTTGCCCTGCTCCACGTCAATGGAGAAGTTACCGTCATAGTCGGTTGCAGTGCCGGTGCTTGAGCCTGCTACCATGACAGTAGCTCCGATCAGGGGCTCTCCGGCCTCGTCGGTCACCGTGCCTTTGACAATCGCTGCCTGTGCGGCCAGCCCGCTCAGGACAAACGCCAACAGCATCATGCATTTTAGAGCCGATGCCCCGAGGCGATTCGAAATCTTTTTAATAGTTTGCATCAATTCGTATGTTAGGTATAAATTAAATTCTAATCAGGTTCTTTTATCATAAATCAGGTTCGACATATGTCGATAGCCTCCGAAGGCTATAAAGGAACGTATTTTTTTACAATTTGTTATAATTTTGTTAAATTTTATTCCCGTAGTCAACAGACTGCGTCATATATAATGCTTTTTCCATCTCGCTTACCAACATTGTGATAAGTGGGAATGCAAAATTACAAAATAATTTTGACAATTCAAATTTTTAACAAAGATTAACTAAAAAAAGGAGAGCGGGCCATCGCGGCCGGCTCTCCCTCGGAGTATTTATAATGAATTAGATTGCTGTCTGGCTTATCTGCGGCTCTTGAGCTGCTTGCTGACGTTGCGGTCAAGCTT
>JAIDTO010000119.1 GCA_029060625.1 Muribaculaceae bacterium
TGGCTTGGCTCAACCCCGAAAAAACAGGAAAGTTGGAAATTCCTCGGCACTCTCGTTTCTGCTGCAACTGTGGGTGGCGTGATCATGGTGCTCAATCAGGTGTATGGATTCACCGGTGAGAATGCTCTCGTGGCGCCGCAGGCAAACGCGATGGCAAAGGTGATCGAACCGCTCATGATGGGTGGCGACACCCCATGGATACTTTATATGGTAGGTGCTATCCTCGCTTGCATCCTCAACTGGCTCGGTGTCCCGGCACTCGCATTCTGCCTCGGTATGTTCATTCCGCTATCGCTCAACACACCTATGCTCGTTGGCGGTGCAATCGCTTACTATGTCAGCAACTCCTCCAATGACCAGAAAGTGAATGATGCACGTCGCGACCGTGGCACACTCCTATCGTCGGGTCTCATCGCCGGTGGTGCTCTCTTTGGCGTCTTTGCAGCCATCACCCGCTTCTGTGGCTTCGAATATCAGAATCCCCTCGGCATGGAGACCACACAGATCCTCGGCTGCGTAGCCTACGCCGCCCTTATCTGCTACCTCATCTGGGACAGCTGCAGTGCGAAGAAATAAAGTAAAGAGTAAAAAGTATAGAGTATAAATGACACTTTCGATTCGTAAGGATCGAAAGTGTTTCTTTTTTAATAATATCGTATTGCTTTCTTAATAAATTTGCAACACATATCATCATATATGGGCGTTATAATGACATAGAAAAACACACAATACACTGAAAAACACACTTAACACCTTAACCACTATGAAAACACGTCTTAACTATATCGTTGCAGCCTCATGCATTGGTCTCTTTGCAATTTCAGCAGATGCTCTCAGCAGCAAAAGTGATCTTCCCGTCATGGATCAGGAGATAGAAGTAGCAGGTCTGAATCAAAACGACACTGTGCTTCCGGAAGTAAAACCCTACTACACTTTCTCATCAGCAGCCGGAGCCATCGAATTCATGATGAATTCCGAGAATAGCGAAGAATACGCCCACGGAATTCTTCCCCAGATGGCTAACGAAGAACTCAGCTACGTTGAGAAACTCATCAACAGCGACTATGACGGTTTCGTAGTGGTAGACAAGAGCCGAATGAAAGTCATAAAGTTCAACCGCTTCGGAGTGGAAGAGGAAAGCTTCGGAATGGCCTGCGCTAAAAATTACGGCACCAAACACACCACGGGTGATTCCCGAACCCCTGAAGGATTCTTCTCCGTGAAACAGATACAAAACAGCACTGACTGGCACTATGTAGACGACAACGGAGTAGTCAGTGAAAAGACAGGGGAATTCGGACCTCGATTCATCCGATTGAATATTCCGGGTATCACTTGCATTGGCATTCATGGCACTGCTGCTCCCTGGAGCATAGGAGGACGCCGAAGCCACGGATGCATCCGCCTTACCAACGAAAACATAATGAAGATGGTAGAGATGGTGGAGCCCGGTATGCCGGTCATCATCACTCCCGGAAAGAAGGACATGGCTGTCAACAAAAGCGAAGGCTATGACATCCCATCCATCTCCACCACCATCAATCTTACCCCCCTCGCAATGAACTGACATGGAAAGCAGGCTTTCCAGCCTCCCACCGGAGTCTGAACATAACCACCCATATAAGCGTTGATAAAATAGGTTATCAACGCTTTTTTATATCTAAAACGAATATGAATTATCTTACAGACGACAAACTCGTCATCATCGGAGCCGCCGGCATGATCGGCAGCAACATGGCTCAGACAGCCATCATGAAAAAACTCACTCCCAACATCTGTCTCTACGACCCCTATGGTCCCGGACTTGAAGGTGTGGCTGAAGAACTGAAGCAGTGTGGTTTTGAAGGGCTAAACCTTACTTATACTACTGATGTTGCTGAAGCTCTTAAAGATGCAAAATATATTGTCAACTCCGGTGGTGCAGCCCGCAAGGCAGGCATGACACGCGAAGACCTTCTCAAAGGAAACGCTGAGATTGCAGAAGAATTTGGCAAGAACGTGAAGGAATATTGCCCCGACGTGAAGCATATCGTTGTGATATTCAATCCGGCTGACATCACAGGACTCATCACGCTTCTTTACAGCGGCCTGAAACCAAGCCAAGTTTCCACACTCGCTGCCCTTGACAGCACCCGTCTGCGCAATGAGCTCTCCAAACAGCTCAACGTAGAGCCCGACAATATCGTCAATTGCCGTACATACGGTGGGCATGGCGAACAAATGGCAGTATTTGCTTCCACTGCAAAGGTAAATGGCAAACCCCTCGTAGACTTCATCGGTACAGAACCGCTCACTAAGGAAGCTTGGGAAGACCTCAAGCAACGTGTGATCCAGGGAGGCAAGAGAATCATAGAGCTCCGTGGCCGCAGCTCATTCCAAAGCCCGGCATATCTTTCGATTGAGATGATCGAGGCAGCCATGGGTGGAGCAATGTTCCGCTGGCCGGTTGGCACATATGTCAACAACGACCGCTTCTCCCATATCATGATGGCTATGGAGACCACCATCGACAAGGAAGGCGTAACGGTTCAGCCTATGACCGGCACTCCTGAAGAAGAGAAGGAACTCGAGCAGAGCTACAAGCATCTCTGTGCGCTCCGCGACGAAGTGATTGAGCTGGGCATCATGCCTCCTATCGCAGACTGGAGCAAGATCAACCCCAACCTGTAAAATGTTAATGCATAATGCATAATGCATAATGCATAATTCATAATTAAAAGAAGGCTTAAAAATCGGCTCAAACCGATTTTTAAGCCTTCAATTTTTTTGATTGGCTTTAAAGTATTTAAGGTCTTTAAGGTCCTTAAGGTCCTTAAGGACTTTAATTACTATATAACTAAACCA
>JAIDTO010000012.1 GCA_029060625.1 Muribaculaceae bacterium
GGCGCAAGCTGCTGAAGGGACTCTGATTTATTTGCAAATCACGATGGAAATCGTTAACTTTGTGGGAAAATGGGAAAATATGGAAGAGAAGAAGGAAAAGTATGCGATCGGCGATCAGGACTTCAAGTCATTGCGGGAGGGGGGATACCTGTATATCGATAAGACCGCATACATAAAAAAAATCCTTGATGGAAGCAAATATTACTTTTTAGCCCGACCGCGTCGCTTCGGGAAGAGCCTTTTCCTGTCCACACTGAAGTATTTCTTCGAGGGGAGACGGGAGCTGTTTAAGGGTCTCTATATTGACTCCACGGACTGGGACTGGGAGTCCTATCCGGTAATATATATCAAATTCGGTAAAGAAAACTATACAAGGCCAGGAATGCTTGAAAAAGTTCTTGATAAGACTTTTCAAGAACTGGAAGAACGTTATGGTATATTAGATATTTCTCGATTGTATTCTATGAGATTATATGAAATCATAAAATCTGCCAGCAAGAAATCCGGGAAACGGGTAGTTATACTAATCGATGATTATGACAAACCGATGATTGATAACCTCCAAGACAAGGAAACATTTGACCACTGTTTCAATCTTTTGGCAGGAATCTATGGAAACTTAAAAAGCAATGCAGAGAATCTCGCTTTTGTATTTCTAACTGGAACGTATCATGTATCGCAATACCGTGACCTTCATGAACTGAATTCTCTATATGACTTGTCTATCTCTTCTGTGGGATCTGGCCTGTGCGGATTTACACAAGAGGAAGTAACGAGGTTTCTGTTTGATGGAATCGAACGCTTCGCATTGTGTCGTGGGCTTACACAAGAAGAAGTCATGTGTATCCTGAAAGATAGATATAGGGGATATAGATTCAGCAATGGAAACATCGAAGTCTTCAATCCATGGTCCATTCTCAATGCATTGGCTTACTCTGAAGTCAGGAACTTCTGGAATGAAACTGGCATGCCTCCGGAAGTCAGAGAATCTCTGTCAACTCTTGATAAGTCGGAATTGAGTGAATTGAATGAAATTAGTAGTAAATTAAGGTTCACTCATCATTTCGCAAGATATGGCATCAATCTGATAGGTATCCTATACCAAAACGGATATCTGACCATAAAGGATTATGACATAGATTACGATAGATTCTTACTCGGCATTCCAGATAAAGAAGTGGAGGAGGCTATCTATAAAATAGTAGAGAAACAAGAGTAAATGATGTATCTTTCAACTTCCATATAGTCGTGAGATGTAAGATTAAATTATAAAATATTAATGACTAATTAGACATTGGCATCATGAAAGGAAAATTTATCAGGCGGGTTGCTGCTGTGGCGGTGGCTGTCGTTATCTCAGCCGGATCTATTATCTCGGCTCAGTCGAAGAAGAGTGTGTCGATTCTTGGGGATTCTTATTCCACTTTTGAGAACTTCATCGAGCCCAATACGAATGAGATGTGGTATTTTGTCAAGGCTGATCCTAAGCGTACGGATGTGACTGACGTGAAGCAGACATGGTGGCATCAGCTCATCAAGGATGGTGGCTATAAACTGGAGCAGAATAATTCCTACTCAGGCTCTACGGTATGCACCACAGGTTATCGGGGCGAAGACTACACCGAGCGGGCTTTCATCAACCGCATGGACAATCTGGGCTCTCCCGATGTGTTGCTTATTTTCGGCGCTACCAACGACTCCTGGGCCAACGCGCCTATAGGGGAGTTCGTCTGGAGCGACTGGTCCACCGAACAGCTCAAATCCTTCCGTCCGGCTCTTACATATATGCTCTCGCATATCGTAGACCGCTATCCCAACACAGAGCTTCTCTACATCATCAACGATGGCCTTAAGCCTGAGATCACCACTTCAATCGTAGAAGCCTGCGACCGCTACGGAGTGCCCTACGTACAGCTTCACGACATCGACAAGACAGCGGGACACCCCAATATCCACGGTATGAAGCAGATAGCCGAGCAGGTTTCGGCGGCGCTCAAGAAATAAAAAAGAGGACCGATCGGTCCTCTTTTTTATATTAGGTAAAATCAAGGTGTTATTTTGAGTGGATGGATATGGTGGATTCCTTCAGTCCCGGGGAGGTGGCCTTCACGCGGATTTCACCGGCATCGCCGTCGTTCTGCACTATCACGAGGGCTCGTCCGTAGAAGGCTTTCTTGCGGTCGGATTTGAAGGGCTCGAGGGAGATGGGGGAGCCGTTGTCGGTGCCGGCATTGAAGCCGCTGCCTTCCACAGAGAAGAATATCTCGTTTTCAGCCAACGGACATAGATTGCCGTCCTTGTCTACTACTTCCACTGCGACATAGCTGAGATCTGTGCCGTCGGCATTGATCTCTGTGCGGTCGGGTGTAAGGCGGAGGGCATATGGCTCTGCGGCGGTGTTCCTTGAGGTGCGCTTCACTTCCTTGCCATCCTTATAGCTCACAGCCTCTATTGTGCCCGGAGTGAAGGGCACGCGCCACATCACATGGTAGGCATCACCTTCGGGGGTTTTGCGTCCGAGTGATTCCCCGTTGAGGAAAAGCTCCACTTCATCGGCATTGTTGAAGTATGCCCACACATCGACATCCTCTCCCTCCTTCCAGTTCCAGTGGGGGAAAAGATGGAGAACGTCAAGGTCCGGACGCCAGCGGCTCTGATACATATAGTAGGAATCTTTCGGATTTCCTGCGAGGTCGACAAGGCCAAAATAAGAGCTGCGTGCCGGCCATCCGTAGGGTGTCGGTTCTCCGATATAATCGAATCCTGTCCATACGAATTGTCCCATTATGAAGTCGTTGTCTTCCACATGGCGCATTGTTCCCTCGTGGGTGTTTCCCCAGGGAGCGTGACAGTTGTCGTAGGCAGAGCATGAGAAAGACTCGTCGTAGAAAGGCTTGTCCCAACGCTCAGGCCAAAGACGGATGCTGTCGGAAGGCATAAGGTAGTAGCCACGGGTCTGCAGGGCTGACACGCTTTCTGTCACAATGAACGGTTTGCCGGGGAAGTTAGTGGGAACATCCTTAAACCAATCGTCGTGGTAATTGAATCCTATGATGTCAAGGGCACCCGATCGGAAGAGGTGGTTGCCGGGATTTGGCTCATTGCAGCCGGCGGTCACCGGACGTGTCGGGTCGAGCTCACGTGTCATGTCTGCCAGTTTCTTGGTAAGCAGAGAATTGACACTCATCTCTTCTCCCTCCTTGGCAAGCATATCGGCTCCATGTCCGAAATTGAGGATGAGGTTTGCTTCCTCAAGCGAGAGGGTGTCGGCGCTTGCGTCGCTCCACTGCTCGAGCACCTCATTGCCGATGCTCCACATTATGATGCTCGGATGGTTGCGGTCGCGCACCACAAGGTCGGTAAGGTCTCGCTCATGCCATTCCGGGAAATAGCGGGAATAATCGTGAGATGTCTTTTTCTTGCGCCACATGTCGAATGTCTCATCCATCACCATAAAGCCCATGGAGTCGCAAAGCTCGAGAAGCTCCGGAGCGGGGGGATTGTGGGAAGAGCGTATGGCATTGGCTCCCATCTCTTTCATTATCTTAAGCTGACGCTCAATGGCTGCCTTATTGACTACGGCACCGAGAGCCCCGGCATCATGGTGCAAGCAGACACCGTTGATTTTCATCCGCTCGCCATTGAGCGAGAATCCCTTTTCAGCATCAAACTCCATGAAGCGGAATCCGGTCTTTGTCTCGAATCTGTCGATTGTCTTGTCTTTTACCTTCACTTCATTCACTACAGTGTAGAGTGCAGGTGACTTCACCGACCAGAGTTCGGGATTGCTGACCGTAAGGTTTTGCGTCACTTCGCTTTCCTTCCCGGGCACAAGCACGAGAGGAGTGGAAACTGAGGCTACGATGGCACTTTGCGGGGAGTAGATTGTGGTCTGGAGCGTCGCGTTGGTCTTTTTCTTTCCGTTGTTTTCGACATTGGTGATGACTGAGAGCTGTGCAGCTTGTCTCGTCACGTTGTCCTGGCGTACGAAAGTGCCCCATTTCTTCACATGCACGGGGTCGAGAATCCTCAGCCATACGTGGCGGTAGATGCCGCATCCGCTATACCACCTTGAATTGGGTTGCTCCGAATTGTCTACCCTTACAGCTATCACATTCCTTCCCGGTTTTAGCCAGGGTGTGAGGTCATAGCTGAAAGAGGCGTATCCGTAGGGTCGTGTGCCGAGCTCATGGCCATTGATATAGACGGTGGAGTTCATATAAGCTCCATCGAAATCGATATACACGTCTTTCCCCTTCATCGAGGGTGTGAAATTAAACGATTTGCGATACCAGCCGATACCTCCGGGGAGAGCACCGCCTCCCGTCCCGGATGGATTGTCTTGGCTAAAGTTGCCTTCGATAGCCCAGTCGTGAGGCAGGTTGAGGCTTCTCCAAGCAGTGTCGTCATGGTTCGGGTCAGAAGCTCCGGCAGGATTCTCAAGGGAGAATTTCCAACCTTTATCGAAGTTCATGGCGCGGGTGTCGCGGGCAGCAGTCGCGCACTGTGAGATCAGGAGCGCGAGCAGCGTCGTGAGTATTGTCTTCAGATTTATCATATGAATCACTTGATTTAGACACAACATGTGGACGCACGAGCCGTGCGTCCCTACTGTGATATCGGAAATCTTTCTTACAAATTCACTTTCACTTCCTTGCCGTTGTAGCTTACTTCTACTCCTTTGGCTTCGCGAGAGTAGGGTACGGGAGTGTCCGGGGATACTTTTATGACGTTGAATGTGCGGTTCTTAAGCATCCCGGGGAATTCTCCCTTGCGGTCGCCGATGGTGAGAGTGCCGGAGGCATTGTCATAGCTCATCGGGATCATGGAGTAGGCTCCCTTCTCATAGTTGTAGTTGAGGTTTTCGTCCTCATAGAGAGTAAACTCACCGTTGTCGCCGGTGTAGACGTAGAGGTTGATCACGTCGGCCGGTTTTTCGTCGCTGTACTGCATCTCCGGACCGAAGGGAACGATCGCGCCCGAGCGCACGTAGAGCGGCATGCGGTCGTATGGCGCGCCAGCCACTACTGTCTCGCCCCCTTTTGACGTTACCATACCTGTGTAGAAGTCATACCATGTGGCACCCTTCGGGAAGTAGATCTCCCTCTGGCGCGCTCCATATTCGTAGACAGGGGCTACGAGGAACGCATTGCCAAACATATACTGGTCGCCGATATTGCGAGTGGCGGGGTCGGACGTGAACTCCATCACCATCGGGCGCATCACGGTATAGTCGTCGAAATGGGTCTTGCCGGCGAGCGAGTAGATGTAGGGCATCAGGTCGTAGCGCAGGTTGGTGTAGTAGACCACTGATTTGTATGCAGGATGGTCTTCGGGCGCGATGTTGAATATCTCGCGGTATGGCCACTGTCCGTGGGCACGGAAGAGGGGAGCGAAGGCACCAAACTGATACCAGCGGGTATTGAGCTCACGCCATTCCTTTAGGTCGGCATTTTCCTTACCGGTCTTAAGATATTCTCCCTGTGCTTTTGCGTAGCGGTCTTCCACACAGAAGCCACCGATATCCATAGTCCACCAAGGAATTCCGCTCATGGCGAAGTTAAGTCCGGCAGATATCTGGGCCTTCATGTCTTCCCAGCGGGTAGCGATATCGCCGCTCCAAGTGGCGGTGGAGTAGCGCTGCAGTCCGGCGAAACCGGAACGTGTGAGCAAGAACACTCGCTTGTCAGGATTCGTCTCACGCTGGCCGTTATAGATGGCGTCAGCGTTGACCAGAGCGTATGCGTTAAAGTATTTTGTAGAAGGTCCAAGAGCGGTAGGAGTAATGAGGTCCTTACGGTATTGCAGGTCGGTGCAATCGCGGATATTGGGTTCGGATGCATCCATCCACCATGCGTCGATGCCGAGTGGCACGTAGTGGTCGTTGATCTGGCTCCAGAAAAGCTTGCGTGCCTCAGGGTCGTATGCATCGTAGAACGATCCGAGGTAGCCGGGACCCACCCAGTCGCGGATGCTGTCTTGCACAGGAAGCTTATACATCCAGCCTTTCTCGTCGAATTCCTTGTAGTGGTCGGTGGTGACATAGAACTTTGGCCACACTGAAATCATCACGCGGGCATTCATGTCGTGGATGGTGTCTACCATTCCCTTCGGGTCGGGGAATCGGGTGCGGTCAAACTCATGGCTGCCCCAGGAATCTTCCTTCCAGTGGAGCCAGTCGATCACGATATTGTCGATAGGGATACCGCGGCGGCGGAATTCAGCCAATGTGGAGAGCACTTCCTCCTGAGTGTTGTACTTCTCGCGGCTCTGCCAGTAGCCCATAGCCCATTTGGGCATTATGGGCGCCTTTCCTGTGAGTGTACGGTAGCCGGAGATCACTTCATCCATATTGTCGCCATAAACGAAGTAATAGTCGATGCCGTCCTGCATCTCACCCCACCAGCTCATCTGCATCTGCTCCTTGGGGTCGCGAGGATTATATGCACGTAGGCTGCAGTAAGCCACGCTCCCGTTTGGTTCCCAGTCTATCTTGATAGGCACACGTTTCCCGGCTTCAAGATTTACTGAAAATTTGAAGCTGTTTGGATTCCATGCTGTTCTCCATCGTTCCGGCACCACTTCCTTGCCGTCGATAGTCACAGTCTGATAGCCGGAATAGTAGAGGATGAACTTGTATTCTCCTGTTTCAGATGCCTCGATTTCACCTTCATATGTCACGTGGCTGCCGGCAAAGTTGAAATTCTGCGGAAGATTGACCACATGTGCGAGGTCGCCTCTGATGAGATGTTCGAAATAGATAGAGTCCTCACGCTGCACGAGCGTAGGCTCTTCTGCCTTGGCAGGCACATAAGTGCCGGTCAAAGCACCCTCCTTGCCTTCTTTGTCGAAAAGCTTGAATACACCGCCGAGCTGCTTGTAGCCGTCCGGATTTCCCCAGCGGCAGAGTGAATAGCTGTCCCAGAGTATGCCGTAGTTGTCGGTTGATACTATAAATGGCACCGACACCTTGGTGTTGTATTGGAAAAGTTCCTCGTTCTTTCCTTTATAGTTGAATTCATCGCTCTGGTGCTGTCCGAGGCCATATATACCTTCATCATCGGAAAGGGACTCGAATGTCTGGCGCACCGTGTAGCCTTTGGTACCCTCCACCTCGATGGGGGAGAACTCTCTTCCACCGTCGGCTTCGGCAAGTATGAGCTTACCCTCCTTGTCGTAGAATTTCACGTCGCCATCACCAAGCGATACGGTGGCACGCACAGCAGAAGTGACCACTGAAACCGTAGAATCGGTTTCTTCTATTTCAAATTTGACGTCGGTAGGGCGATCCAGTACAGCCAGACTTGCGTCATCGGCAAATTTGTTGTCAGGCGTGGCGCTTACTCTGATTATTTTGTCGCCATACACCTGCAGACGCACTTTCTTCACGCCTGATTCCTGAGGGTTGCTGACATTGACGATCACTCCGCCAGCATCCTTTTTGTAGGCACCGCTGCCACAAGATGAGAGAATCGTCCCAGCCAGTAGTAGGCCCGTGATTGCAGATAGCTTCATAATTTTGGTAGTTTAGTTTAT
>JAIDTO010000120.1 GCA_029060625.1 Muribaculaceae bacterium
GGCTAATTCCCAAACCTGAAAAGCAATTACGATATGATACTTGCACAGACATTCTGGGAATTCCTTTCCGAAAACATTACCACATTCTGGAATTTTACGGGCTTTGCCAACTGCCAGTATGAGAATCTGATCATGCTCGTCGTAGGATGCTTCTTTGTATGGCTTGCCATCAAGAAGAACTTTGAGCCCCTCCTTTTGGTTCCGATTGGTTTCGGTATGCTCATCGGCAACATTCCCTTTCAGCCGGGTATGGAAATCGGCATTTATGAGCCGGGATCTGTACTGAACATTCTCTACAATGGTGTGGAGAAAGGTTGGTATCCACCCCTCATCTTCCTTGGCATTGGTGCTATGACCGACTTCTCAGCACTGCTTGCCAATCCAAAATTGATGATCATCGGTGCTTGCGCCCAGTTTGGTATCTTCGGAGCCTATATGCTTGCCCTCCTTATCGGCATGGATCCTCTCTCGGCTGGTTGTGTCGCCATCATCGGTGGTGCCGACGGCCCGACAGCGATCTTTACCACATCAAAATTGAATCCTGCTCTTTTGGGAGCTGTAGCAGTTTCGGCATATTCATATATGGCTCTTATACCGCTGATCCAGCCCCCATTGATGCGACTCTTCACTACCGACAAGGAGCGTAAGATCAAGATGAAACCGGCTCGTGTGGTTTCACAGGATGAAAAGATCATCTTCCCTATCGTGGGTCTGATGATGACATGTTTCATCGTTCCTTCTGGTCTTCCTCTGCTTGGTATGCTCTTCTTCGGCAACCTTCTTCGTGAAAGTGGTGTGACAACCCGCCTTGCCAAGACCGCAAGCAATGCTATGACCGATATCGTGACAATCCTTCTTGGCCTTACAGTTGGTGCTTCTACTCAAGCTGACCTCTTCCTTACCAAGGAGACACTTTTCATTTTCGCGCTCGGTTTCATCGCATTCATCATTGCATCGTCGGCAGGTGTCCTTTCTGTGAAGCTCTTCAACATTTTCTTGCCATCAGAAAAGAAGATCAATCCGCTCATTGGAAATGCCGGTGTTTCTGCAGTGCCTATGGCAGCGCGTATCTCCAACAACCTCGGCCTCGAATACGATCCATCCAATTACTTGCTTATGCATGCAATGGGTCCGAACGTAGCAGGCGTGATCGGTAGTGCAGTTGCTGCAGGTGTGCTTCTTGCATTCCTCGGTTAATGATTTGATACAAAATTTTAAACATTTTTTCAATTGACGGTGTTACTTATGAAAGTAACACCGTTTTTTATATAGCAATGAAAAAAATCATTCCGGCACTCTTTTCCAGCCTTATCGTGCTCTCCGGGTGCAGCGTCGCTCAAAATCTTGATATGGCACGTCTTGCTCAGGGTGGAGCCAAGATAGCACAATCAATGACAATTTCCAACGATCAGATCCAGCAGTACGTGAAGAGTTATATAGCTCAGTCTGATGCTCAGAACACGGTATGCGGGGCAAACGACCCCTATACAAAACGCCTCAACAATATACTGAGCGGAATCACTAATGTAGAGGGAATTCCCTTGAACTTCAAGGTATATAAGACCAACGACATAAACGCATTTGCCTGTGCAGATGGTTCGATCAGGGTCTACAGTGGATTGATGGATGTCATGTCTGATGAAGAAGTTTTGGGTGTGATAGGCCATGAAATGGGCCACGTGGCTCACCAAGACACAAAAAATGCGTTCAAGAATGCCCTACAGACGGCAGCCTTAATGGATGTCATAGCTTCTACCGGATCTACTGCAGCATCGCTTACTGACTCTCAGTTTGGCGCTATCGCCCAGAATCTTGCTTCAGCAAAATATTCGAAAAGCCAGGAAAACAATGCCGATGACTATGGATACTCATTCCTGAAGAAAAACGGCAAGAATCCTGCAGCCATGGTAAAGGCATTCCAGAAGCTCAAGCAGATGGAAGATGCCTCAGGCACTAAAGCCACCGGAGGCATGGCACAGCTTTTCTCAACTCATCCCGACATCAACAAGCGAATATCGAGGATGCAGGCAAAATGCAAGGCAGATGGATACAGCTATTAATTGGTTAACTTCATTTTTAACATTTATATAGGACTAATATACAATAAAATGAAAAAATATGCTCCTTGGTGAGCATATTTTTTTATAAAATCGTTGGATATAAAAGATAATTGTATTAAATTCGCAGTCTAAAAATAATACAACAATGGTATATCGATTTAAACTTGTGAGCGACGAAGTCTCAAACTTTGCTCGCGAAATTGAAATAGACTCAGATTCATCATTTCTTCAGCTCCGTAATGCCATATTAGATAGCGTTGACTACTCTAAGGATGACATGGACTCATTCTTTCTTTGCGACGAAGATTGGCAGCGCCAGGAAGAGATAACCCTTGAAGATATGGGCAGTAGCTCAGACTGTGATATTTGGCTGATGGAGGAGACACCCGTCGGGGAGATGGTGGAAGACGAAGGCCAGAAACTCGTATTTGTATTTGATTATTTGACCGAACGTTCATTCTTCATGGAATTGAAGGAGATTATCCCCGGACGTTCACTTTCCGAACCGGTTTGCACGATGAAGAAAGGCAAGGCCCCTGTGCAGAAAGTTGATATGGACGAATTTGATGCCCAGATTGATGCGGTAGCCATGAAGCAAGCAGCCGACGTTCTTGACGAAGACTTCTATAGTGAAGGTGGGTATAATCCGGAAGACCTTGAAGGTCTTGATGACTACAACTTGAATTAATTCTTACATACTTGATAAAAAGAAATCCACTCGACTTTAGAGTCAAGTGGATTTCTTTTTTATTGATGTTTAAAGATATTCATTCATTGGCATCAGCGTGCAAAAATTCGCTGGAAGATATTCTGGCGCTCTTCACATGGGCGCATATGCACTCGCATGTCGTTGGAATCTTTTCCCAGAAAAAGTATATGATTACGGAATACGAAAGCCACTTGCCGATCGAATTCAAGAATTCCATTAAGGCCTCTCAATAGAAACCTGCGAAACGGACTAAACTCTTCTTGGTCTTCAAAAATCACCTCATTTCCATTTACGCGTATATGATGGTATGGAGCCAGCATATCAATGAAATGATCAAGCCGAAGATCCTCTGGTTTCTTCGCTGCCTTATTGTATTTCTTATAGATTTCCTTAATTACACGGTCGGTTATCATGTCGTATAGATTTATCGTATTCTTTTTAGTCAGTTATAATCTCAAATTGAATAGGTGAATGAGGAGAGATTTCGAAACTATAACGAAACTGTTTTATGAATGGTTCATATTTATATTGATATTTAACACTTATGTCTTAAATATTATATAATCGTAAACAAATTAAGAAAAATGAAACATCAACATAAGAAAAACTGACCATTTTATTGCCTGTTTCTCTTTTTTGTCATTTCTTTGTAAGGGATAGTATAGATATGGATCCATATCGCTTCCCACACATATCAATCATTCAAGTTCAGGAGCATTGATATCTATTTTCATTCGTGCTTCCTTAAATTTGGCACGCATGGTAGGATTGCCGTGTGTGAGCTTCTTTATTGTGAAGTCGTTTTCTATCACTTCTCCGGCTTTCACCAATTTCTGAGTGCTTGTGTCAAAAAGGCTCTTGATCTTGCGCAAGGAGTCAATCTGTTTTTCAGCGCTTGCTATGGCTTTGTCGATAGCATCAATGGCATCGTCATGCTTCTTGCGGTGTGCATCCACAAATCTCATAAACTCGGATGCAAATTTGTCACGACGTTCCTCAAACTTGGTGACATCAATGCTCTGCGCTTTAGCTTCCACCAATTCAGCACGCAGGGCTATGACAGTCTCCGCACTACGGCGTGCTGCTTTCGACAGAAGTGCGATGACAGGCATAAAGAACTGTGGCCGGACTACAAACATCTTGGGATACCTATACGAAACATCCACAATTCCATTATTGTAGAATTCATTATCTATTTCAAGAAGGCTCACGAGCACGGCATACTCGCATTTCTTTTCATTGCGGTCTTTGTCAAGCTTGGCAAAGAAGTCCTCATTCTTATGCTTGGTGGCAGTGGTATCAGCCTCATTCTTCATCTCAAACATAATGGAGAGACATTCCTGCCCGTCGATATAGTCGCGGAAGATGAAGTCCCCTTTTGTTCCGCTGCTTGCATCATTGTCTTTCTCGAAATATGCATCGGCAAACTGACCCATGCTCCGGGCAAGATTGAAAGTGTTCATGCAATGCTGCTCAAGAGTCTCTCCGATCATCTTTGTCGAGAGTCGGCTCTTCATATCCTTATAGCGCTCGATTTCCTCATCCTTTGCCTTCAGCATTATCTCATGACTGTTGCGAAGCTCGAGTTCACGATTCTTGGCCTCAGCCTTAAGGGATTCGAGCCTCGATGAAAGCTCGGTGATCTCCTTCTCCTTAAGATGAAGTTCCTCCCGGTTGCTGTTGCGTTGGTTGGTAATGTCGAGTTTATGCTTGCTTTCACTCTCTATTATCCTGCTTTTGAGCTCCGCGATCTCCTTATCCTTAAGAGCCGCCATCTCCGCAAGGCGTTGAGTTGACTTGACTGTCAACGTCTCCATATCGGCTTTCTTCACTGTATCGTAGTTTTCTACAATAGCCTTTAGACGCTCAATCTCAGTCTTAAGCACATTAATCTCAGATTCTTTAGCAGAGACAGTCTTTTCCAATTTCTGTTCAGCCTTCATCCTATTAGACTCTTCCTTGGCTTTTTGTATTTCTGAGAGCTCATTAAGACGGCGCTTGATCTCTGCATCAAACTCAGCATTTCTCACCTGGGCGAGAAGAGCTGCATAATGGTTTTCATCGACTTCAAAAGTCGTATTGCAATTCGGACATTTCAAATTCATATCTATCCTGCCTGTTTAGTCAGACTTATTTCTTCACAACCTTGCCATCAATGATGTAGATACCGGAAGGAAGATCAGAGAAATTAACATTCGATGGGTAACGGAATCCATTGATATTGTAGATACCATTTGAGGCTCCGCTCCATGCCGGATTCTCTTCAATGCTAATCTCATCAACCCCGGTATATTCCACACCTCCGAGGCCTCTTACTATTCCGGCATAGGCGTGCTTGCGGTAGAATGTATTGTTGGTCCAGATACCCACAGGAGTGTTGGCGCGCCAGCCGCTATTGGCAGGAGAGTCTGTAGGACACCAGAAACATATACCCCACTGCTGTTCTGCCGGTATAAGACGAAGGTATTCTTTAATTATCCATTCGTAGTAGTCAGCCATGTTCTTGTGCTGCTGTTCTGTCATTTCAGCTGTGGGGACATCCCTGCCTGCAGCATTTACGTAACCCATGTCGAATTCACTTACGCGGACAAGTTTTCCTGAAGCAGCCATCAGCTTGAACATGTTGGTGATGGCATTTTTCTTGCTGTTCTGTGTTCCGCTGTTCTCATAATAGGAAATGTGCATCTGCGTTCCGATACCGTCAATGAATGTCTCGCCGTCAGCCTCCCATTTGTCAATCCAGCCGATTAGTGACTTAAGTTTCTTGTTTCCGTCCCAGTCGCTCTCAAGGTTATAGTCGTTGATGAAAAGCTTTATGTCATCCGGACCGTACTGACGGGCATAGCGCACAGCGCTCCTGACATATTCGAGATCTCCCATATGGTCTTGCCAATAGAATGCATCGCCACCTACGTCCCATGTGGCGTCGCCGTTGAATCCCTCAGAATGCTGCAAGGTATAGTTGCCACTTCCGTCATTGCCACCTCCGGAAATAGCCTCGTTCACTACGTCCCATGCTTTCACCTTTCCACCACAGGCATTCATCATCCCTTTAATCCATTTTTCCATAGCGCCACAAAGAATATCACGCTTCTCATCCTTTGTCAATGGTGTGCTCTGAGGTACTTTCAGATAAAAATCACTTTGCTCAATCTTTGGAGGAATAACTGCTCCACTTGCTTTCTTCATTCTAAAAGATGAAAGCTCATCTTCGTCAATTGTACCGTTGATGATTTTCTCCACTCCACCTACTTTAAGGCTAATATTGTCGAAGTAATATGTGTTTGCTTCTGCAAGCTCACTGAGATTGAATGCTATCGATTTCCCACCCTTGGCAAAATTACCGGAAATCTCAATAGTCTTCCATTCAGGACTGAAGTCAATGTTTCCAAGGGCATTGTAATCAACATAATTGCCTGGATCATTATGAATCTGAGTCGAAGCCTTGGCAGCCTTGTCGGCTCTTACTTCGGCTGAGAACACGTAGCTCTGTCCTGCCGCAAAAGGTTCAGAAGTCAGAATCCAGAACTGGTTGTCCCACACCTCCGAAGTCTTGGCAGAAGCCTCAACTTTAAGGAACCGGCGCTTTTCATCAATCTTCATGGCTCCAATTGTATCCTCAATCTTGATGTTGCGGATATATATGTCTCCAACAAAGTCACCACATTGGAAAAGCATAAACGGATTGTTTATCGGGCTTGTGTATGTGACAGCCACTTCCTGCCATTCATCTGTAAACGAAAAGTCGGTATTGCTCCCACTACCCCAATCTCCAAGTTTTGAATGCATTTTTCCTGGCTGTGAGCCTTTTATCTCATAAACAAAAGTATAGGTCTTTCCCGCTTCCACGGGTATGTTGTCGTAGCCAACAAACTGAACCTCCCAGGAATTCACCTTTTTTGTAGTATGGATATTAAGTCCATTTGTAGATGAAAAATTCAGGGAAAAACCATACTGAGACTTATCAGCCGTCCATCCCACATTTTGTTGATTACGAAAATCCTTCGAACCAACTATGATCTTCACAATTGTATCCGGGTTTTCAAATGGAACAGCAGGCTTATCCTTTATAAGGCCTCTCAGCCAGCCGTTAGGCTGCTGTGAGTGCCAGGCAAGAGTGTGGCCATACACATTGATCCCTGCCTTTTCGGCAGCGTTCACGTAGTTTGTCACTCTACCGAAATCCATGCCACCGTTGTTATTGACACAACTTGACATTTTCATGGCATTGCCTGCCACAGTTTCAGTAAAGTTGTCGTTGGTCATGCCAGCCACAGTTGAATTACTCAGATATTGGTCAACCGTGGTGCCTATGCCAAGTTTGAAATTAGGAAACTTGTCATAATCTATATAGTTTTTCAAGGCGGCAAAATCCTTGAGATAATCATAATTGGGATCATTAGGATTTCCCTGCTCGTAATTCTTCAAAGCCTGACCGGATGCCAAGATGACCGAAAAGCCGGTTACAGCCGTCAATAAAGTTTTTTTCATGATGCTTGAGTTAAAATCTTTTGCTTCTGCAAAGATATATATTTTTTCTCTAACGACCCAACATTTTATAAAAAAGATTAATTCCGTTTTTCATGTTTCAATGTCGACACTGTATACGGTTAAAAACGTGAACGAGTTTTACTGTTTATACTCGGTACATACAGTATATAAAACGTGATACACCCAAGCACTTCCTCCCAATATTTTGTCTCAAAATAGATAAATAATTTCATCAAATCATATACTCAATATATCATATAATAAATATTTTTACTATCTTTGCACTACTAAAATATATATTGAGTATGGCAAAGAACACAATGGGGACTAACTTGCCCCGAAAACTGGAACAAAAAATGGCAATCGTGGGTGAGCAGATTAAGCTTGCCCGGTTGCGTCGTGACCTCTCGATAGCTCAGGTTGCGGAGCGTGCTACATGTTCGCCCCTTACGATAAATCGCATTGAGAAAGGATCGCCGACCGTTTCAATTGGTATTTATGCCCGTGTTCTCTATGCACTACAGCTTGACGATGATCTTCTGCTGTTGGCAAAGGATGATAAACTCGGTCGCACATTACAGGATTTAAGCCTCAAACATCGCCAACGCGCATCAAAGAAAGAATAGGTTATGACGAAATTATATGTTTATGCAGATTTTGATTGGCTCGACACACCTCAGCTTATTGGAGAATTGTCGTATGACTTGGTGCGTGGCAATGAAACATACGGATTCTCGTATGATAAGGAATGGCTTGTAAAATATGGAAATGTGTTTCTCAGTGAGGATTTACAGAACTTTCCAGGCATTCAATACACTCGTCCAGAAAGGGATATATTTGCTTGTTTCTCTGATACTTTACCCGACCGCTGGGGAAGGACTCTTCTTAACCGCAGGGAGCAGATTGCAGCATCCAATGAGAAGCGTCCAGTGCGCCGCCTTACCTCTTTTGATTATCTGATGGGCATTGATGATACGTCACGCATGGGCGGATTTCGCTTTGCAGAAACGCCTGGTGGTAAGTTCATAAATTGTGACGCAAATTTGCGAGTGCCACCATTGGCAAGTGTCAGAGAACTCATGCACGCAGCGCATGAGATTGAAGCCAGTGAGGAAAAGCACCTACTGCCATCAAAGAAATGGCTCGCACAGTTATTGCATCCCGGCACATCTCTTGGTGGTGCCAGACCGAAAGCATCTGTCATTGACGAATTTGGCAACTTAACTGTTGCTAAATTTCCATCCCATAAAGATGATTATGATGTCGGTCTGTGGGAACATTTCTGTCATGTCATGGGTCGAAAAGCCGGATTGAATGTTGCTGAGACGCGCACAATTCCGGGAGAGGATTATCATATACTGCTCTCAAAACGATTTGATCGTCATGAGAGAGGAAAACGAATACATTTCGCATCAGCTTTGACACTCCTTGGACTGACTGATGGCGATAACGCATCAACCGGCTATGGTTATACCGATATCATTGATTTCATAATCCAGTATGGAAGCAATGTCGAAAAAAACTTAGAGGAACTATATCGTCGTGTAGCCTTCTACATTATTGTCGGCAACTCAGATGATCACTTCCGCAATCATGGTTTTCTCCTTACGCGCAAAGGATGGGAACTGTCCCCTGCATATGACATCAATCCGACACTTTCCGACAACCAAAGCCTACTGATCAATAGATCAACAAGCGAATCAGACTTGAATATCCTTTTGGAATCAGCAGGAGACTATATGCTATCAACTGAAAAGAGTAAGACTATAATTGATGAAGTAAAATCAACAATGAAATTATGGCGAACTGAAGCACGTCGACTTGGACTACCACAATTAGATATTGAGATGTTCGCACTACGTTTCGATAAATGGATTTTATAAAATCTCATTAGATGTGGACCCCTACGTCTTTTTATGAGTAAAATTTTTATGAGTAAGATAGCTTTAATGGATTGAGTTATAATCCTTCGACTTCGCCGTTAATTATTACATCCGTGAGATGCAGACTCTTAGTATTTTCTTGATAAAGCCATGGCCGCTCGTCAGGATTAAGGCAGCTGAGCCTTACTCCCGATTGCAGATTGTAATCATCAGTCGCGTCAGGATATGGGTTATGATATAGGGCTTAATCGGTTTCTTCAAGAATAAATATGCTCTCGACAGGTTTGCCAAAAAAACGGCTGATTTTGAGCGCCAACGGCGTAGACGGAAGAAAGCGGTTTTTCTCTATCGCTACAATAGTCTGACGGCTTACCCCGACGGCTTCGGCAAGCTGTTGCTGGGTAATATCCAACTCAGCCCGCTCCACTTTAATCCTATTCTTCATCCTGGCAGATCTTATTGTAACGGTGTATTTCCAATCGGAAGCTGCACACGAAAATTGTCGGTATACGACACGGACAGAAACGCGAATGTGAGGTGGGAAACAAATCCCCCTATGATGATCTTGACACCCTAGTGTCAGGAACAAAAATATCTATGTAAATAAACGAAGTTCCTTACAGATCAGTTGGGGACTTCGCTTTAATAGGCATTATAATACGATTTATCAACCTAAGTTTTATATTTTTAGAACGCTCCCTTGTCTCAGTTCTTTATGATTCTCCTTGACATCATACAATAGAGTTGAGGAATATCGCACCAGGAAAGATAATTTAGCAAAATTTTATATTAAGGGTATAGGACTTTTTCGATTAGTTCGCGTCATACGAGTGTATGCATACAGATCTAACGGATTTATTAATCAGCTTTCAACAACCAGTAAAATGAAAAGAACACTTTTATTCTCAGCCATTCTGACTTCGTTGCTCGCCTTTTCGTCTTGCAGTGAAGACACGATACCTCGTATGATATGGGAGTTTTACGACTATGATAGTTCGGCTGTTTCTGCAGGATATTCTCACGATTTTGATTACAGGATAAATATTATTGCGGTCCCTGACTATGAAGGATCGATTACACTGAAGTGTAAAAACTATGGTAAGCTGGATATCGTCGAAAATTCTTTCACCGGTTCACCGGAATATCCTGAATTAGGTTACTCAGTCACTAAGATTGACGACAAAACAATAAAGGTTTCATTCCGACCTGTGGAGTCATACAATAAACACGATTCAGGATACGTCCAGATAGACGGAGTAAAAGGAAATATCACTAACTGGAACATCATTTCAATATGTAGGGCCACAAGGTAGCCACATACTTACACTCGAGATAGAGGACACTACTCTTCTTCAATATCAATTTATGAAAAAATTTTGGCGCCAAAATGAGTTTTTTCCCGACTTTTTATTAATTTTGCATCATGATTCCGAATGAGATGGCATTGGCTTTCTCTGATAGAATCCATAGAATACAGGTAATAAGCTAAACTTTACAATCTTATGGGAGGTTTTTTTGGCGCGGCGTTAAAACGCAAGTGTGTCAACGACATTTTTTACGGTGTCGATTATAACTCGCATCTCGGTACTCGCCGCGGCGGCATGGTGACCTACGATCCGGAAGAGAAACGATTCTGCAGATCAATCCACTCGCTCGAGAGCTCGTATTTCCGCACGAAGTTTGAATCGGAGTTGCACAAATACAAGGGCAACATGGGTAT
>JAIDTO010000121.1 GCA_029060625.1 Muribaculaceae bacterium
AGGTGATTTCATATAATATATTTATAAACAATGGATGATTCTATCTTGCATATGGATACCCCATGTGCTGGGAACCGGGATAACGAATGCTTTTCAGATGCTTTGCGCCGAACTTTTAGGGTTGGCCGATGATGTGGGTGCCGAGGTCTGCAATGACTGCACCGCAGGGGATCGCGTAGCGCGTTTTGCGTAACGTGTTTTGCGAAAAGAATACTGTGGAGCCGTTGATGACGGCTCGGTTGTTGGCTTCCTGGTTTGACGCTGGGGGAGGCTGGGAATTAGCTACGCTCAAGCTAAAGTAAGTCTCCATTCCATATTTAACTGCTGTGGGGATGGGCATTGTTTTGGGTGGTTGGGGATTGTGGGTGCAAGTTAATATATTTTGCGGGAGGATGCAAGTTTTTTGGGTGGAAAATGGGGGAATATGTTGCAGAACATAAGAAAAATGGTGATAAGTTAGGCATAGCTTCTGGGATGCTTGTGTGCTTCGGCAGTGCTTTTGCGACTCGGGCATGCGCACACGGACATCAGCTGAGCGGCGGCTTCGCCTGCTGTCGCGGATCAAAGCGGCTTTGCCGCAAGGGTCAAGAGTAAGGTATTTAGATGTATGAGGCAGACCAAGAAATTGGCGGTGAAGAGCTCCTTGGTGCCGAACTTGTAGGGCTGGCCGGTGGTCGGGGTGCCGAGGTCGGCGATGACACCGCGGTAAAGTACTTATAAAACTACTCATAATATTGCTGTTCACTTTATAATAAAACACATCAGGGTATCCTAAAATCATGATTCTCCATGAAAGAGAGAATCTCTTCAAGACGTGGATAATATATTGAAATATTAGGTTCTTTATTTTTATACATTTCATTTGCATGTTTTAAATGCATGTCTTTAAGTTCCTCATATTTTTCCGGATGGAGAATCTTACATAAGGTAAGGTTCTCAAAAAACCAATCGGCGCCAACTACCGGGAGTTTTTGCTTCCCTTCAAGAATGGGTATTATTTTTTTTGATATGCTTTTTCAAGAGTAGAGTACTCATCAAATACATACTCGCTACATTCAATGATATCGTCCCTAAGTTTTCTGAGTTCATCATTATAGTACGATCCTGTTTCGTAGTATGGAAATTCATACGTATATTGTTTCCCTAGCATTCTCCCATCAAAGCCAACATACCATCCATTTCTTTGATCAGCCAATGTCTTAAAACTGAATTTCTCGAACCATTTGCTTAAGATATCGAATCTTACAAAATATTGTGGCTTTATATCAAGAGATAAATTTCCATAACTCCAATGAGTTAATTCTATAAACTGTTTGCCGTATTTTGTTTTTTGAATGAGAGAACTATCTCGTTTTCTGAATTTGAATTTTTGGAAATATGGATCTTCCAACAATACTGATAATATTTGATCGAAGTAAGTTTTCATATTCACTTTATTGTTCTGTATTTATATCCTATTTTATAGTCTGTTACCTTTATATCATCTCCTGGTTTTAGATTCAATCCTGAAACATTAGATCGAACCTTAAAGATTCCATTACCATTTTTAACATGCTCCCATGCATTTTTTTGTCCTTTAGTAAGGGGAGTGGAATCCGTAAGTTTATATTCAATAATCTGATATGTGTCATCATTATTCCCTTTCAAAACATCGGTCCTTGTTCTATTACCATTAACAATACTTTGCCATTTTTAGGCACGAGCGTAACCTCAGCTGCAGCTGATATCCATAGGGTCAATTCGGGTGAAGGAGGGGACGGCGGAGTAATATTGGCGGGCGCCGAAGTCGTATTCGTTGAGGCCGTTGGCGGTGAGCAGTTCCTTGCCGCCGAACTTGTAGGGCTGGCCGGTGGTGGGTGTGCCGAGGTCGGCGATTACTGCGCCGTAGGGGATCGCGAAGCGCGTTTTGCGGAAAGAATACGGAGGTATCGTTGATGACGGCTCGGTTGTTGCCTTCGAGGTTTAACGCTGGGGGAGGCTGGGAATTAGCTATGCTCAAGCTAAAGCAAGTCTCCCTCCCATATTTGACTGCTGTGGGGAGGGGCATTGTTTTGGGTGGTTGGGGATTGTGGATGTAAGTTAATACATTTTGTGGGAGGATGTCAGTTTTTTGGAAAGAAAATGATGTTTAAAGTTCAGTATCAGTATCATTGTATATTACAGGTGGTTCACATACCATTCCCTCGAAAATCCCATGCATTTTTCTAATAGGTTGGAACGATATATTGAGTTCATCTGACTTGGATTGTGGCATCTTTTCCTCAATTTGATTGAACAATCGCATTACTGCACGTCCAATTGCCCAAGCTAAATTGACAGGAACAGCATTCCCTATTTGTTTGTATTTTGCTGAAAGAGAACCACAAAATTGCCAATTGTCGGGAAAAGTCTGAATTCGAGCATATTCGCGAACAGTTAAAGGTCTTGTTTCTATGGGATGGCATCGCTCAGTCTGCTTCTGAGCAGGTGCACAGGTAAGAGTCAGGCTTGCCTCGTCCATAGAAAGTCGTCGAGCCATTCCGGTCTTGCCACCTCCGAGATAATAACTACCTTTCATATATTCTTTAGCAATCTCAACAGGAAGGTTTCTCCAATCACCACCCTCTGGCACAAGTTTCATTACTTGTTCTTTTGCCGCAGGGTATTTTTGTCCTTCACTTTTGGGAACATTACAGTCGTAAAGTTCACCGGTATAAAACGCATCCCGGAGTGTACGTATGTCTCCACATACAGATGGCCAATTAAAATTGACAAAAGGAGCAATATCATTTCGTATTGCTATAAGAATAAGTCGCTCTCTTTTTTGAGGGACATTATAGAGAATGGCTCGAAGCACTCGCGGTTCAACTAAAGTGTAGCCGAGCTCTTCAATAACAGATTTGATAGTCTCAATGGTTCTTCCATTATCATGTTCTAATAATCCTTTTACATTTTCAGCCATAAAAACCTTTGGTTGTATTTCTTTGACTGCCCGAGCTAATTCAAAGAAAAGAGTACCTCTAGTTTCTTCAAATCCCAGGCGTTTCCCTGCATATGAAAATGCTTGACAAGGGAAACCTCCCGTCAAGAAGTCAACTTTACCAAGATATGGAGTAAAGTCAATGTCATGGATGTCACCCTGAATTACATTCCAATCCGGCATGTTTGTTTGAAGTGTAGCACAGGCATCTTTATCAAACTCATTAAGCAGCAAATGCTTGAAGCCAGCTTTGTGCATACCCAATGCGAGTCCGCCTCCGCCTGCAAAGAGTTCGATTGATGTAAATGTTCTTCGTGGTACTTCCACACTTTCTTCAGCCCATTTGTTGTTTAACATTGCAGAAATTTCTGCGAATGAAGAAAGTTCGGAAGCAATGAGATACTTCTTGTTGTTGTTATCAAAATGGATAATACATTTTCCATTGGCTATCCATTTGTCAACGGTGGCACGAGAAACGCCCATTATGTCGGCGAAATTATTCAGCGATATGTGAGAATCTTGGGTCATTTCTTAGTGGGTTTATCAAATCCTTCGTATGTTTTAAAAGCTAAAAGATACAAACTGGTAAGAATATCAGTATGCTCTTTGGTTAGATCCTCGTATACTGTATTTTTTAGAGCAAGCCCGGGATTATCCTTAACAACATCTTCAATGATTTGAGGGAGAGCGGCACATAATTTATAGAATGCATCCTCCACTCCAAACACAAGAGCGTAGAATTTATCCATTGACATTCTACGAATTTTTTTGTGTTCACGAGGTTTGCCATCAAGAGAAATTTTCCAAGTATCGTCGCGTGAACGTTTAGAAATTACTTCTACAAGATAACAAGTGGCTTCGTCGTCATCCAATAATTTCCCTTGCATCTTCATGTAGGTTTTTTGAGATGAAGCGGAGTTCATTGTGTTATGCTTGTTTTTCATCTCAACGTAGATATGCAGGTCATCATTTTCAACATCGAATCCAACAGCCGGAACCACCCAGCCCTTTCCTGCATAGTGGAAAATGTTTTGATGAAAATATCCAATACGGTTAGTATTGGACTTGTCTATCTGTCTGAAACATTCATCTGCTACAGCTTGTTGGATAGACTTTCCATAAACTTTAGCATCGAATGTCAGTTTGATCGGGTCAATAATGTTTTCATTGAACTGATCAAGGGTGATCTCACGTCTATAAGCCTCAACAGTCTTTTTGACATGTTCATATATATCTTCATTGGATATGAAGCCAAGGTTGTATTTATGCATAACAGTAATTAAGCGAAAAACTTCCGGGTAGGCAAGACTTTCGACCAAAGTTGGGAGGTCTGTTGTCTGCGCAAGCACTTTATATGCAAAGTTACAAAAAAAAATTTACATATCTTCTCTATTTCGAGTTTTTATCGACATTTGTTGTATATACATAGGTTTGACGCGGAGGGAGGTTGGGAATTGGCTTCGCTCAAGGTGAAGCAAGTCTCCTTTCCATGCTTTGACGCTGAGGTGAGAATAGTAAGTACTATTCTATAGTAAATACTATTCTATAGGTTGTGGTTTGGGGGAAGATGAAAGAAGCTTGCTCTATGGAAGAAGACCCGGGTGTAGTAGGTTTCTAAAGAAATCATATTTTATTCATCAGGTTTTCCGTCAGACCATATCCAACCGGATTCTGGGGAATACATGGCATAGCAATCATCCAGAATATAATAATATTTTATATCCATACTATGAGAGGAGTCATCGAATCTCTTTAAACGTATCGTCAAGGGATCTGCGGTATTGGTAAAAACAGGTCTGTACTTAGAAAATCCAAAATCAAAAACTATTGCAGTTCCACCTAATTCAACATAACCTTCCCAATGATCTCTTATTTCATAAGTTCCTGTCTGACTTTTGACGATCTTGACTAAAGTACCTCCTTTATATTCATTCATCAAGACAGAATAATACCCGTTGACGGTATCGTTGGACATACGGTTATAGGCGTCATTAACAACCGTGTTCAGCAGTGAGTCGACCGCTATGTTAATTCTTTTAATATTTACAGTTGAAAGATCATTATTGTTATTGTGTGCATGGCATAATAAGCCTATGCTCACCAACTGGATAAATATCACTAATCTTTTCATTGTTTTATCTGGAAGATTTGTTGTTGGTTCTCTTGGGAGCTTCAAGCAAGAAGCGGTGAAGTTTACTTCTGTCAGTCTCTTCATTACATAGTGTCCAAACCCAGCCGATTCCATTAACATGTCTCGCATAATTCCCTGCTTTAACCCAATATGTCCAGGAATCCGGATCATATATTACTCCAGGAT
>JAIDTO010000122.1 GCA_029060625.1 Muribaculaceae bacterium
TTGTTTCGGTTATGTGGTTAGAATGCTACGTTGACTCCAAACGAGAAGATTTTTGTCTTTGGATACCACCAGCAGTAGCCCATCGGACGTTCAGGGTCCATGCCCTTAGGAAGATGGCTGACTGTGGCAACGTTGTATGCGCTGAAGTAGAAACGGCACTTTGTCATACAGATTTTTGAGATCAATCTTGTCGGAAGTGAATATCCAAACTCGATGTTGCGGAGTGAGAAATAGTCACCGTTTGTGATCCAAATGTCGTTCTGATAAGAGCCATTGTCACGTGATGAATCCTCGGAGTTGTAGGAGAATGAGAGACGAGGATATTTTGCATTGATGTTGCGCGGGTCCATTGGGTCGTCTGTGTAGTAGCCCCATGCGTCTGTAACAGCGTGAGTGGAGTTGTTGGAGCCCCATTCTGAGAATGTCATTGCCGGAGACAAGAACACTGAGCGGTTGAGATATGCTGTGCCTACCACCTTCAGGTCGAATCCTGCATATTTTACAGTTATAGCGAGTGATGGAGTAAGGTCGGGAAGCATGGTGTAGCCAAGGGGCTTCATATCGCGAGAGTCAATGATGCGGTCGCCGTTTAGATCCTTGAATACTGCGGTTCCGAGTTTCTGTCCGCCACCGGAGAAGGAGTTATAAGGATACTTTTCAGGGTGATCGATTGCGTCCTGTTGTGAAGTTGAGATAAGTGCAGGATCGCTTGCCCAGCCGTTGAACTGATACATATTCCAGCCACCAATTACACCTGAATTTTCACTTTCGTAGATGCCTGCTACTGATTCATAGCCACGGATACGGTCGCCGGTCTTGCGCTGCCATTCTACGGCAGGCTCAACTTCGTCCATCTCTGTGATCTTATTTTTATTGTAGGAAAGCATTCCTTCGATGGTATATTCCACCTTGCCGATCTTGTTTTGGTGGCCGATGGTGAGCTCGAAGCCTTTCGATTCCACTTTTCCGTAAGAGTCCTTGGCAAAACTGATGCCGAGTATGTCAGGGTTGGTAGAGCGGTCGATAAGGATATTGCTACGCCATTCTTTCCAGAAGTCTACGCTGCCGTAGAGTTTATTGCCAAAGAATCCCCAGTCAAGACCAAGGTTGACCATCTTGGATATTTCCCATTTTGAGTTGGGGTTGCCTGCCTGTGCCTCCTGGTAGCCTGGCACCCATACGGCACCTGTACCGAAACTGTAGCCGTTGTTCTGCTGGAAGATCGACTGGTAGGGATAGCGTCCTGCACCTGTGTCGCTCATACCTGTCTTTCCGTAGGTCGCACGGAGTTTCAGAAGGTTGACGTTTTCGTTCTGAAGGAATGCCTCGTTGTTGATGAGCCATCCTGCGCCAACACCCCAGAATGTACCCCAGCGGTTCTCCGGATCAAAGTTATCGTTACCCATGTATGAGATGCTGCCATTGACGATGTAGCGGTTGTCGAATACGTAGGTGCCGACTGCATTGTAGCTGAGATATCTGTCTGATGACAGATGGAACCAGTTGGCAGAGTGAGGACCACGGTTGTTGCGCTTCATGTAGGAGCGTACAAACGCTCTCACGTCGACATTGTGCTTGTCTCCGAAGATTCTTTCATAGCTGAAGCCTCCCCTGAGGTTGAGCGTCCATGAGTTGTCGCGTTCGTTCTTGCTCGGGTTGGTAAGCTCTGAGTAGCGTTGTGTCTGGGTGTATGTGAAGTCTTCCACATTTTCTACAGTAGTGTTGTTCCAGTCGTAGCTGTAGGCGTTGATGGCGTTGGTCTGTGTTGATTCGTAGCCGTCATATGCGTCAAACGATACCACTGCATCCACACCAAGTCCCGGGGTTATCTTTCTCAGGTCTCCCTTGATGTTGAGGGTGGAGTATAGCTGGCGGCGACGGTTCTTCTCAAGGCCGGATGATCCGAGCTGGAAGATCGGGTTGTTGGTGTTGTTGTCGTAATAGAGTTCGCCATTAGGACAATATACCGGTGAGAATACGTTGGTCTCAACAGCTCCGAAAGTAGTCAGGTTGAACACCGATGCAGTAGGCTGTGTGATGTTGTCGATACGTCCGCCAAGGTCGAGTCCTACGGTCAGATAATCGTTGACTGTGATGTCGAGGTTGGAGCGAAGGTTCCAGCGGTTGAGTGCATGCTGGGAGTTGTAGCCTTCATCCTTGTGTTTTGTAGCCTCATTGTTCCACATACCTTCATGGCGTAGGTAAGAGAACGATACGTAGTAACGTGCACGCTTGTTACCGCCCGAAATCTGGAAATTGGTCTTGAGCACAGGCGCAGTTTCACGGTAAAGCACGTCAAACCAGTTTGTATTGAAGTATTTGTAACGGTCGATACCTTCAAGTGTCTCTCCGTTGCAAACCCTGCGGTATTTTTCAATCACTTCAGGAGAATAGAGGGGATCTTTCCCGTCGAGATAGCGCACCTGGTTGGATGTAAGTGCATGGTTGTAGGCATTCTGGTTCTCCATTGTGTTGGTAAGGGTCTGCCAGCCGACTTCCTGAGTGAAGTCAATCACAGCCTTTCCGCTCTCGCCGCGCTTGGTGGTGACGAGTACTACACCGTTGGCACCACGCATACCGTAGAGTGCTGTTGCAGCGGCATCCTTAAGGATAGTTACGTTGTCGATTGGGAATGCGTCAAGGAATGAGATGTCGCGCTCCACATTGTCAACTATCACAATCGGGTTGCGTGCGGATGAGTTCATGGTGCGGATACCGCGGATATACATCTTGGTTTCAGCCCATCCGGGTTCGGTGGCAGCTTCATATGTCTGTACGCCGGTGACTGTCGAATTGAATGCGTTCTGAAGCACTGTGATAGGATAGCGCTGCAGCTCTTCACCGGTCACTATAGAAGTCGCTTCTGTCTGGTATTTAGCGGGCTTGTCGGCGAAAGCAAAGTTACGAAGCTTGTTGTAAGCATCGCTCTGCGGGTCAAGGACTATTATTAGCGGGGCATTTAGGTCTTCAATGGTGACAATTTTGGGGTCGTAGCCGACACACTTGGTATTGACCTCATCTTCGAAATTGACATCTTTAAGGGTGAAGTTGCCGTCGTTGTCGGTGACAACGATGCCGCTCTGCTCTGCAACGTTGACGATAGCTCCCGGGATGGGATTACCCTCCGTATCGGTGACGCGTCCTTTTAGTTCGCGTGCAGCCGCAGTCATCGTCAGCGATAAGCCGCCAAGAACCGTCGCTATGGCAACGTTGCGGAAAGCTGATATATGTTTTGTTGTCTTATTCATGATCATTAGGTAAGTGAATTATTCCCATCCGGGGTTGTTGGCGATTTCTGTTTTCCAGTATTCAGCCTCTGGTATGGGATAGAGATACATCTTGTCTTCAAACACTCGTTTTTGAGCCACCTTGCGTGAGAGGGTGCCGTTCTGTGCCACTTCGATGCCGTAGATGTCGCGTGAGAGAGCCTCTTTGGCTACGTTCCATCGGCGGACGTCCCACCAGCGATGTTCTTCAAATGCGAATTCTACAGTGCGTTCCTTGTGGATGAAGTTGCGCATAGCTTCTTTGCTCTTCAGGTCAGCACGGTCGGCAGTGTTTCCTGTGATGCCGGCGCGGTGACGCACCTGATCAAGAAGTGCACATACCTGATCTGATGGCCCGCCAACTTCATTGAGAGCCTCAGCGTAGTTCATCAGGATCTCTGCATAGCGGATGATTGTCCAAAGGCGGTATGCTGAACCTGAATGGTTGCTGGCGAGGATCGAAGCAGGAATATATTTGCGCATGTAGTAGCCTGTCGGAGTGGCATCGGCGTTGCCGATCGGGTTGTCAGCCATGCCACGGCGTACGTCGATATATCCGGTGCTGTTCATAGAGCCCCATTCTGTGCCGTGGAAAAGCACGGATGCTTCGAAACGCGGGTCGCGGTCTTGCCACATGCGCTGTTCTGAGTAGGTGCTCCCAGGATTAATTGTCGGTACTCCATCTGCATTGTAGACGGGTGCTCCTGTTGCATCATACTGAGCGAAGGGAGATGTGCCGTCAGCCATGTCATACATGTCCACGAGGTTCTGCGACGGGCAGTTGCCACCGCGTCCACCCTCACCGACAGGAGTGTCGAGGCTGATGCCTCCCCAACCGATCTGGGTGTCGTTGCGGAAGAATATCACCTCGTTGTTGTTGCCGGTATACTGTGAGTGAAGCACAGCGTTGGCATAGTTCTCGGCTCCTGACTTGGTGTCTTCTGCATAGAGCCCGAAGTTGCCGCCATATGTGTCGATGAAGCTCTTGGCACAGTCAGCAGCCTCTTGCCAGCTTACATTGCAGCCAAGTGCCGCATATCTTGGGGAAGCAAGATAAAGCAGTATTCTTGATTCGAGAGCCAGGGACATCGGTTGGGAGAGGCGGCCGATACGGTTGCTGTTCCATGCATCTTCATATGTCAGAAGGTCTGCTCTTGACTCGCGGAGTTCTTTGAGGATAAAGCCGGTGTATTCTGCATATGATGGACGCGTCTTATATGGAGTGATCATGTCTTCTTCCGGATCAAGCACATCCTCTACTATGGGCAGAGGCCCGTAGCGCAGGAATAGCTCCCAGTAGAAGTAGGCGCGGAAAGTGCGGGCCTCTGCACGCATTGTGGCGCGCTGCTGGGCATCCTCCTCGTCAGTCAGTGTGATGTTCTTGGGCACAAGGTGCATCTGCGTCAGGACGCGGTTGCATTTCCTGATTGCGCGATAGCGTGATTCCCATGTGTCAGAAAGCTCGCTGTAGCCTCCGCCGGCGTAATAGTTGCCGATGTTGAATGATGTGCGTGCACCTCCTGTGGCAAACGATGTCTCTGCCAAGTCGGTGGCGGCGTCAAGCCAGGAGCTGTTCAATCGGTTGGCTCCATGGCGAAGGAAGTTGTATGTGTCGGTGTGGAAGTACTCGAACATTCGCCAGTCAGCGAGTGTCTTGTCTTCCGTCAGCTCGTTTGAGGCCTGCTTGTCGAGGAAGTCGCTACACGAATTCATCGCAAGAGCCATGCCTACGGCTGCCGTGGTAAGTGCTATGTTTTTGATGTTCTTAATCATGTCGGTAGGTTAGAATTGAATGTTGACACCAAAGTTTATGGTCTTGCAGATAGGATAACGGTTTGATCCGTTGCTTTCAGGGTCAGTCAGGCCATCGAGCTTATCCCAAGTCACGAGGTTGTTGGCATTGACGAAGACGCGGCACTGTGACATTGCAGCGTGTTTGATCCATTTCTCCGGCAAATTGTAGTAAATCTCCACGTTCTTGAGGCGACAGAATGAACCGTCTTTCAAGAAGAAGCTGTTGGTGCGCTGGTTGTGGTCGCCGTAGCTGTCGTAGTGGAGGAGGGGATACTTGGCATTGGCGAGGTTCTGGGCTTCGCTTACTGCCGGGTTCCAACGTTCAAGATGATGTTCTTTCACCTTGCCGCCATTGACGAATGCATACATTGCCTCTGCGTCATAGTAGCGGCTTACTCCGCTCACTCCTTGGAACATGACGTTGAATCCAAGTCCCTTCCAGTCTGCACCGAGGGTGATTGCATATGTATTCTCGGGAAGGTCGCTCATTCCGATATAGGTGATATCGCGGTCGTCGATGAATCCGTCGCCGTTCATGTCGCGGTATTTGAGGTCGCCAACCTTTACGTCGCCGAATGTTGACTGCGGAAGCTTGCCGCTTGCGATGTCTTCTGAAGTCACGAAGCCGTCACACTGAAGTCCGAAGTATTGACCGATTGGGTGTCCTGTCTGCTTGCGGTAGGCAGTCTTAAGTGCGGGTTCGTCCATCTCGGTGATCTCGTTCTTTGCGTGTGAGTATGTGAAACCTAAGTTGTAGCTGAAGTCCGGGCCGATCTTGTTGCCGTAGTGGAGCTCGAGTTCGAAACCGGAGTTTTTGGTCTTACCAAGGTTTCCTACTGCGGATGTTACGCCAAACCACCAAGGACGTGTCTGATACTCAGCGAGGATATCGTCACGTTTTTCGGTGAAGTAGTCGAAATTACCTGTAAGAGTATTGTTGAGGAATCCGAATTCAAGACCGATGTTGAACTTGTGTGCCCTTTCCCAAGTCACATAATAGTTAGGATACTGCTGCTCGAAGATACCGGTCTGGCCGTTGGTGCCGAAGAAGTAGTCGTTGCCAATCTGCGACCATTTCTGCTCGTAGAGGAAGCGCTGGCCTGCGTAGTTGTCGTTACCTACCTGTCCATAGCTGCCGCGGAGCTTCAAGTTGTTGAGCCAATTTGAGCTGCTTTCCATGAAGCTTTCCTCTGTGATGCGCCATCCAAGTGAGAATGCAGGGAAGAAGCCGAAGCGACGGTCTTTGTGGAAGTTCTCAGAGCCGTTGTAGCCGGCGTTGAACTCAGCAAGGTAGCGGTTGTCGTAGGCATAGGTGATACGTCCTACTACACCCTGGTATCTCTTGGCGAGCTCAGAGTTCTCACGGTAGTCGTTCTGCATGTAGAGCACCATTGCCGATACGTCGTGCACGTTGTTGAATGTGCGCTTGTAGTTGAGCTGAGCCTCTATGTAGAGCTTATAGATGGTGTTGAAGTCATAGCTTGATGTCATAGGGGCATCGGTGCCGAACTTGTTGTATGCGTCGATCGACATGTAGTTGTCCCTGTCGTTGAGCTCATA
>JAIDTO010000123.1 GCA_029060625.1 Muribaculaceae bacterium
GACTATCGTATTCTCGCTTCGCAGGGTATGATGGCATTCAATGCTGCCAAGATGCATGGACTCGAAGCAGAGATGCTGGTTTTCCCTGACGAAAATCACTGGATTTTGAAGCCGCAGAATGCAATCCTCTGGCAGAGGACATTCTTCAGGTTCCTCGACAAATACCTTAAGTAGGATGTGAAGTTCCACGAACAAAAATCATGACTAAATCATAAAGTGCCTCTTCGAGGCTACTGAGCTATTGACAAGAAACCCCGGACTTCAGTCCGGGGTTTTTGCATGATATCAGCTCTCCGAGCTGTCAAGTCAAAATCGAATTACGGACGCACGAGCCGTGCGTCCCTACCAGTCGAATTTAGTATTGTCAGTATCGCACGTGATAGATGCAGGAGGGTGCTCCTCTTTGAACAGACGCTGCGACAGTCACTTCTACCGGGTGCTCATAGACGTAGGAGAACATCTTCTCTGCGAAACCCTCCGAACAATAACACAGTGCCGGAAACAGTTTATCGGAACTGTTCTTGAGAAGTGGACAAACGCACACCGGTTTATTCTCATCCACTACAAGCAAGCGACTTGTGATGTCATCCTTTACAATCCAGCCCCATGCATTTTGTAGGAATTCAATGAATTCGGTTGGTTTACCAATATATGGTTTCACCATTTCAGATACGACAAGCAGATCATGATGAGCCTGAGAAGTTGACTTGACTATACTTCTAAGTTGGGAATCCGAAAGATTATTCTTGTCTAAAGAATCAAGAAGTTCCATGATCCATTGAAGAGCGAAAGCTTCATCCCTGTTAATCTCAGGCTTCTTGTCAACTTCACCGCCCTTGGCAGTAAAGTCTAAAGCCGAACCAAACCAACACGCACAAGCAAGTCCTGCACATCCTTTTATAAAACTACGCCGAGTCGTCATAACTTTAATTTTATTTCTTATTTCACTATCTTCAATACTTGTCTTACAAATTCTTCCGGAGTAGAGGGATACGGAACTTCACCAAAATTTGAATGACCATTTTTATAGGTATATCCTAATACCCATACAGGATCAATACCATCCCAGTTTAGGGAACGTTCAAGAGTATATAGACGGTAATTGTTCGCTTCTTTGTCAGGGACAAACGCTATGTAGCGAGCCAAAGGTATTTCTTTGGGTTCCGGCATCGTCCAGACAACAATGGCTTCATCTCCCTCACCTATGACATCAAATTTGATCTCTTTTTGATCTTCTGGAAGATAATATCCTATCTGCTCAAGTAAATAAAATATCTTGTTATCTTTGTTTAATAGAATATCCATGCTATCCATAGATGGACTTTTTGTATCGGCAATATCCCTGAGAAAACTGAATTCAAACCGATATAGGTCGATTTCTTTCAATACAGAATTTTTGCCATCAAGCGCTGACTGAGCAGCTTCCTTTAAATTTTCATCAGCCTTATCACTCTCAAGAATTTTATTTAACATATCTATCTCCTTATCTTTATCGCCAATATTAGAATAAACCATAGCAAGATAAAACATCACAGCATCATTATCAGGAACAATTTCATGAGCATATTCAAGATAACTGCGAGCTTCTTCATATTTGTCTGCGTATATTAAATTCATTCCTTTAAATAATAAAGCTTCCGAATCTGTCGGATAAAATTTTAAATTAAGATCAAGCAGATCATCTTGAAGATTCTGGCCAATAAAAGAGTCTTCTATGGCATGAATACCATCAAGCATATTTTTCTTTCCTTCTTCAGGATCTAAAGACTCACCTTCGCTCCAATCCCATCGACAACTGTTGATACGACTATGATTCAGGATTTCTATTCCCAATTGTGAAAGAGATTCTTGGTCTTCCGAGTATGCGTAAGCTTGTGCCTCAGCCAGTCTAAAATCAAGTCGATTTGGGAAAACCTCAACACCTTTTTTGATAGTTTCGATGGCCAAGTTAATAATGCTGTCATTTGGCTCCAATATCATAGGAAAATGATTTGAGAAATCTTGAGAATTTTTATTGGAATTTTCATTAGGTTCAAAACTTTTAGCGATCAACAGATTAAACTTAGCTAAAAATAAGTCGGGATTTCCATCATCATTAGATTCCCATTCACTAAGGAAAATCTCAGCAAGATCTAAATCTCCCTTATCAAGGAGATCATAAAAGGATTGCTTAAATTCAACCGCATAAGTTGAAAAGAAGACAAGAAATGAAATTAGAGTTAGAAATTTCTTCATATTTTTAATTTTTACTGTAAAATTAGTTAATTTATTTCATATTACCAAGAAAACGTCATAAGGGACTCGTATTTATCTTCTTTTTTCGAGAATACTTATTTCAACTTCTTTCAACTTCCGTAAAAATATCTTCCAAAGGGCGAGACTCATGAGCATTTTACTATACCTATTAACATGACAAACAAGAGGATACCTTGATTTGCAAGGTATCCTCCAAAACGAGTATATATAAGTTTTGATTTAGAATTTGTAGCCGATCTTTAGGTTGAAGCAGTTAGAGGCGCTTGCATCCTTAGGGGTCCAGCAAAGTGCCTGATAGCCGATACCGGCGTAGACTTTACCGAAGTCGAGACCGATCATTGGATTTACAACGACGGCACCCCAATCTGTGTGCTCAGTATTGATTGCATAGCCAAGGTCAAGGGAGAAGAAAGGCTTGAAACCACCCATGCGGCCGCTTACGTCACCTCTTACGAAGATAGGGATGAGGGGGCCGTTGTCGAAATTCCACTGCTCGGTGATACCGATTCCGGCACCGAGACCAATATTCTTGGTCATCATCTCATGGATGCCGCCCTGCACATTGAAGCGGCATGTATTGCCACCGGCGATAACCGGCTGAAATTCTACAAAAGGAGTGATGGCGAATGCAGAGGAGACAGCGGCAAAAATGCCGACGAGAGTGAGTAATAATTTTTTCATAGTAGTTTTTGATTAAGTTTATAATTTAACTTTACAACGCTGATATAGGGTAAATGGTTCAACAAAAAGGACGCACGAGCCGTGCGTCCCTACAAAGAGGATTGAAAAGTCGATTAGAAGCGAACTCCGGCAGAGATGATAATCTGATTGTTGGAGAAAGACAACTTTGATGTCGGGCTTGGAATCTGAGGATTAGCCGGATCCGGAGTATAAGCATGGTACTCACTACTCTGGTGCTTGTTGACATAGGCTGCATCGATATAGAAATGATCGAAGTTGTAGCCAAGACCACAAGTAATGTAATTTGTGGAGTTATCCATCTTGTAATTGGTCATTGTGCCGGAAGTATAGATCATCATCGAGCCATCTTTTGCCTCTGATCTTACAGGTGAAGACACGTTGACAAAGCCGGCACGAACACTAAAACGTGGTGTAACACGATACTCTGCACCCACTCGAATAGTAGTGGTAGACTTATAATATTCTTCTATATCGGCATTGGTCGCATACCAGGGATCAGTATTGATAAGTGGAGAGGCTTTCTGAGCCGGAGCATAATATGGATAGTCCCAGTCCCAATCGTCGAAACCACCTCCGCCACCATAACCGAATTCATAGCCGCTTCCATTGTAGAATCGCATCTTATCATATTTCTGCCATTCGAAATCAGCACTTACAATAAGATTCCTACCAATGACACCTGCAGCACTTGCCGTCAAACGCCACGGAGTGCGGAAATTATAGGAATTCAGACCCCACTGACCATCATTGGTAATAGCACGGTTCTGCTGGATGTCGGGAATGTTCACTCCATAATTGAAATTGGTGGAAGCCATATAGCTTTCGTTGATCGAATACCATGTAGGCGATGCAAACGAAAGACCAAGTCGGAGTTCTTGAATAGGCCTGTAGATGAGACCAACCTTTATATTATAGCCGGTGCCACTGGCATTGTAAGAATTGGTCATTGTCCACATCGAAGAACTGTTTTCAGTGCCTTCCGGATTGTCGACAACTGCATTCTGAAGGTTCTCACCCCAAATAGCCGTCATGCTATAGCTTAGATCAACGATACCAAAATCAACGCCCCAGAATACTTTGTTGGCAATATTGCCACCGACTGCAATGTTATATTCGTTTGCGCCACCGGTTGTAGTGACATCAAACGCACCGGCACCAGAGGTCGTAGCCCCCCACTGCCCTATCCAATTAGGCTGGTCTTCATCGCCTGTAGGGGTTATGAAATAACTGTCATAGCCCAGAATAGAAAGCCAAGGAGCGGCGTAACCACCATCGTTAGGATTATATGGATCAAAAGACACGTATCCATCTGTATCAAAACGGGTAGTAACATCTCCTACAGTGACACCCTCATTATTACTGATTCCTGCTATATAATTAGTCAGAGAATTGCTAAGGGTTGGAATTGCACCGGAATAATGCTGATTAAAGGAGGCAGCACGATTGTAGGTAAATCCCACATTAAAATTCGGCATTACGGAATTAGCAAGATTCCAGCTTGCTATGCCACCAATATTATTAATGAGAAACTTAGTTTGGCCTTGAGAGTTTCTCATACCCTGAGATTCAGAAGTAGCATTCTGAATGTCGAGGTCCATTGTGATGCCAATCTCATTCCTTCTATATACCCCGATACCAGCAGGATTAGTAGAGATAGAACTCAAATCACCTCCAAGAGCGCCAAACGCTCCACCCATACTCATATATCTCGCCGTTCCCTTCATGTCAGGTTGGGAGAAACGGAAGCCATCTATAGCACTTTGGGCATCAGCCATAAAAGGAATGGCCATAGAAGCCGCGAAGAAATATATCTTTTTCATGTCAATTCAATATTAGTGTCATTATCTACGGCCACCACGACCTCCGCCGCCTCCGCCAGTGCTTCTGTGGCCACCGCCGAAGCTGCCACTACCAAATGATCCATTACCACTTGAACGTCCGGAGTTATAATTTCCTGAATTTCTGGTATTGGAGGTATTTCGGTTGTTGTTGTAGCTATTGTTACGGTTGGAGTTATTAGTGTTATTATATGAGTTGCCTCTTGAGTTACCGGAGTTCCGATTGTTGTAAGATCCATTGCTCACAGTGCCGCTGCCATTACCAGTGTATCTATGCCCGTTTGATCCAATAGTGTATCCGCGATTGTTACCGGCAGAGGAAGCATTGTGACGGTTGGAATTAGCACTTCCATATGAGCCACGGTGATTACCGGTTATACTCCACTGAGAGCCGGAAGAAGGACGGTTGTCACCCTGACCGGAAATAGCGCTTCCAGGGCGGACAGGATTGCGATGGTTACCAGCCCAACCATAACCGGGATTCACAGGACGATTACCACC
>JAIDTO010000124.1:0-320 GCA_029060625.1 Muribaculaceae bacterium
CTATATTGCATCCCACACCCAAGCACCAGATGCACTTTTTCATCAGGAGTCATTGCTGAAACTATTTCATCGATATTGTCAGGGGTGAGAGTGATTTGCTGCCCCCAGATATAAGGAGCGCAGCAGAGTGCCATAACACTTATTATATTTCGGAGTTTCATGTTCGTTTTATGGTGTAGATTTTGACTGACAAGTATGACGCGACTTTCCGATAAAAAAGCTTCCAGCTCAGCGGGAAGCTTGTACCCTGAACCGGGTTCGAACCGGCACGGATTGCTCCACTGGTGCCATTTGACAGACAAGCCCAGCGCGACTTCCCG
>JAIDTO010000124.1:420-6776 GCA_029060625.1 Muribaculaceae bacterium
ATAAAAAAAGCTTCCCATTCAGTAGGAAGCTTGTACCCTGAGCCGGGGTCGAACCGGCACGGATTGCTCCACTGGTGCCATTTGACAGACAAGCCCAGCGCGACTTCCCGATAAAAAAAGCTTCCCATTCAGTAGGAAGCTTGTACCCTGAGCCGGGGTCGAACCGGCACGGATTGCTCCACTGGTGTTTGAGACCAGCGCGTCTACCGATTCCGCCATCAGGGCTTACCGTCTCCGCCTTTTAGGCTTTTGACGATGCAAAGTTAATCGGAATTTTTCATTATTCCAAATTTTTCAGCATTTTAGTTTGCCAAAACTTGTCTTTTTATATCTTTCGCAACGGAATCAGCACTATTTTGCCCTATAATTCGCCCTGCAACCCTCTTCACAGCCTCGACAGCATTCTCCACTGCCACTGCATCATCTGCCACCTCGAGAATAGGAAGATCGTTGACATTATCCCCATATGCCACTATTCGATCAGCATTTGCCATATCAGCAAGAATCCTCACGGCATTTGCCTTCGACGCATCAGGGCCAAAAACCTCCATCAATGCAATCTCATCACCATACATATCGTGATAAAACACGGCACGGAGATCTTCTGAATCTTTTATCTCATCATAAACGCGCTCCACTTCCTCTGTAGGTCGCATGCAATAGAACAAAAGCACCCTGTCAAGTCTATCCGGCAATTCACTATCCCCCTTCTCATCTACATGGAATTTCTTATAGGGAGTCGACAGCCGCTCCTCCATAAATACACGCTCCAACGGACTCATCTCACCGAGATGATAGATGTGGATCACATTATCTTCTCCAAGTATGTAGATAAATGCACACAGATTGTGTCTTCTGTAAAGTTCAACAAGCCTGGTGGCAGTGGCTTCCGTATGAAAAGATGCGTGCACATAATGATTGTCACTTCTGTCCCAGATAGCAGCGCCGGTCATTACAATAAGCGGCAATGTACACTCTACATCTTTAAGCAGCGGCCCCACCGTAGCCGGAGTGCGGGCAGTAGCGACACTGAAAAGCGCACCGTCTCCAATTGACTCATTGAGAAGACGCACACTTTCTTCGCTCACCTTCCGGTCGGGACCAAGAAGTGTGCCGTCAAGATCTGAGACATAGAGAGTACGCATTCCTATCGGTCTTTACGGATTTCTATTATCTCAGCATCGCTTACCTGAGACTCTACCTTATATCTCACATTCTTGCCATCTGATGCAACTGTCTCATCAGAGGAATACGAATGAATCTCTGTATACTCCACATCTACGGCATATTCTTTAGGGATAATGGGTCCCGACGAATAATATCCGCTTCTCCTGCGATAGCCAGAGCCTGCACCATAATATCCGGAGGAAGAATATGACTGACGTCGCCCTTCGGAACTCGAGTTCTTTTTCTTGTCGCGTGGAGGCATACCCATTGCATTGCGCACATAATCTTCTGTCCGCCGCTGCATCCAACGGAAGAAATAGGGTTTGAGCCAACGCCATAAGATTGGAACCCCAATAAAAATCAATATCAATATTAGCAATCCGGACATCGCTGTAAAAGTTTAATGGTTTGATGACGACTGATGACGGGCAAACAGCAGCGACATAATGGCATAGAAGACTATGACCCAAAGCATGCCACGGAGCTGAAAGCAGACAAGAAGCGCCGCCGACCCTAATATCAACAAATATCGCGCCAGATTGTCTTTAAAGCCCCATGTCTTGAATTTCAGCGACAACATAGGCACTTCCGACACCATAAGCCAGGACACCAAGAGAAGTGCGGGAATCAGCGCCCAAGGAGACTGAAGCCAAAATGCACCGTACTTGATGCTCGCTACATAGCCGATCCAAAAGACGGCATTCGCAGGAACTGGCATGCCAAGGAATCCGGTGGTCTGGCGTGTATCGACATTGAATTTTGCCAACCTCACAGCTGTGGCTACAGGCAGGATGGCTGGTATGAATGTAAGCCACAGGGGAACATTACCCCATAGATTGAAGGCTAACAGAACTGCCGGTGCCACACCGAAGCTTACCTGATCTGACAAAGAATCGAGATCTGCACCTATAGGGTGACTCTCATGGAGCATCCGGGCAGCAAAACCATCGAAGAAATCAGCGACTGCGGCAAGCACTATAAAAAGCGAGCCCCATTGCCACGACTGCATACCCATATAATAGAGATGGGGATGTGCAGAGATGAGGATGGCAATGGTGCCACACAGCACATTAAGGCATGTGATGCCATTGGGTATGTTGCTTCTAATTTTTTTCAGGATATTCATCAGATATTTTTCTACATTCCTATAGATAGACCACTCAGGGTTGCGGATTGTTCACGGTTGGCGCAGATTTATAGCCGGGGAGCGTGGCAAGCTGGGTCTGGTCGCCTACTACCCTCTGCCCTATCCGCACAAGCGGCACAGCATCCACAGGAAGATATATGTCGACACGGGAGCCAAACTTTATGAAGCCCAAATGCTCGTCAAATTCCGCCTCCTCTCCCACCCGGGCATATGTAACGATACGCCGCGCCATGGCACCGGCCACCTGACGCACCGTCACGCGATGTCCTTCCGGGGTCACGATTCCGATGGTAGAGCGTTCGTTTTCAGTGCTGGCCTTTGGAAGCCAAGCAGAATAGAAGCGACCTGCATGATGACGCACATATGCGACGCGCCCCTCGACAGGAAACCAGTTGGCATGCACATTGAGCGGAGACATGAACACAGATATCTGCAATGCCTCACCACCGATAAACTCAGGCTCCTTTGCACGCTCTATCACGACTACACTTCCGTCGACGGAACTCACCACCATATTCTTCCTCGGGCCCTTATAACGCCTTGCCGGACAACGGAAAAAGTTGAACACAAACGAATACACGAGCACCGACAGTGCTGAAAGCACAGCCGGAAGTATCCACGGCGGCAGGAACAGCCAGACCGGGAAATTAAGAGCCAGCAACACTACTGCCAGCATTATGAGGATATTGGTACCTTCTCGGTGAATCTTGTATTTCAAAACAATTCAGCCTTGCATCGGGCTCGGCATCGTGCAAATTTATAAAAAATCCCCCAAACTGACAAATTTATCGGTTTTTTTTGCTAATTTTGCGTCCCCAATAATTTAGAAAGCAAAAGTTATAACCCTTAAAAGAGTAAACGACACGTCATGCCATCCGCTCTTATGCTCATAAATCCCATATCGGGGACACGTGACAAAAAAGGAATCTGCGACCTCACTGCCTCACGCATGAAGGCCGCCGGGATTGACCTTGATATAGCCTATACTCAACATAAAGGACACGGAGCAGAGCTTGCACGCAACGCTTCCGGAGACGGAACCGATATCGTGATTGTGGCGGGAGGAGACGGCACTGTCAACGAAGTGGCGTCGGCACTCATGCATACCGACACTTCTCTTGGTATCATACCATGCGGAAGCGGGAACGGGCTTGCCCGAACACTCGGGATACCGATGGATTTTGATGGGGCCATTGACGTAATAGCACGCAACAGACCTTACGCCATTGACTGTGGCATAGCGGAAGGACTCCCCTTCTTCTGCACCTTTGGTGTGGGATTCGATGCGGTTGTGACTGAGAAATTTTCAACAGGGAAACGTCGCGGCAAGATGCAATACGTCAGAAGCGCACTTCTTGAGTATATAAATTTCACGCCAGACAATTATGCGATGGAAATCGACGGTGAAATCTACACGGAAGAGGCGTTGCTGATAGCAGTGTGCAATACCGCCCAATACGGCAACAACGCCTATATTGCTCCGCGCGCTTCTTTGACCGATGGACTTCTGGACGTGACGGTGATACGCAATGGGTCGATCCTGCACCAAGCGATGGCAGGTATCGGGCTTCTAAGCGGACAGATCGACCGCAACCGATATGTGGACACATTCAAAGCGAAGGAGGTGAAGATCATCCGGCTTAAGGACGGACCTGCTCAGATTGATGGCGAGCCACTCAATTTAGGACGCAAGATCAACATCAAATGCTGTCCTTCATGCCTGAAGGTACTCAGCGACGGCACCGAACCTGAATTTCAGCCGATCATCACCCCGGTGCAAGCGTTCTTCAACGATATGATCTCTGACCTCCGCTACTTGACCCGCCCCGTCCCACGCGACTGATTCATGGAGGGAGGTTCCTAACCTCACAAGGCAATAGACATAATAACTTAATATTCAATATATAAAAGTTCTTAATACAAAATTAAAATAAAAAATATCAAAAAAAGTTGCTTAAAAATTTGCACAATTCAAAAAAAAGCTGTAATTTTGCACTCGCAATCGGGAAACAACCCCGAGAAGCAACATACCAATGGTGCCATAGCTCAGTTGGTAGAGCAAAGGACTGAAAATCCTTGTGTCCCCGGTTCGATTCCTGGTGGCACCACCTCCAAAATCGCTAATAATCTAATTTACGGATTGTTAGCGATTTTTCATTCAACCCCAATCGGGCGAGTTCCCTATAAAGTTCCCTATAACACCACCCTCTAAACCCAACTGAACGGCACTCAACCGACTTGAATGAATCAAATTTGAATTCTTTAACATTTATTAAGATATCTCATGCGTACGTTAAGAAACAACTTCATTTGTTCGTCAATGACTTCACACTTTGTGATATTCTTAATGGAAGAAGAACATCTTGGCAGATAGACATAACTCCTGATAATTGCAAACAACTTGTAAGTTGCAACTCTAACGGACAGCCAATTTTAGTGAATGGCCAAATGATACCTGTTCCTTATACATATGTAATCTTTGAAAGCAACCATATAACATTAAAAGGAGAATTCTGTTGTTTTTCAATAAATAGCCAAAAATCATGGGTAAATATTCCTCTGCACACCAAGTCGAATAATCCTTATTCTGGTTATGGGGTCACTATTGAACTTGGAGAACGAGTTTCTACATCCATTGAGACTGATTATTCAATGAAATAACTAGACTCAAAAATAACAGTTTTAGTTGTAGATTCTTTATCAATTGTATTATGGGAAACGAGTTAGTAATCAAGGAACAAGATAGATGTTATACAGTAAGTGCCGATAGGAAAACCTTAATCAAATATCATTGGCACAGTGGGGATAGCTTAACTATCCCTGAAGCGATAGAGATTATTAATCCGTTCGCAATTGCTAATATGTACCATATAACCCAAGTGCGTATTCCTCAGACTATTTTGAAAATCGGCAGAGGAGCATTTTGTGGATGTTCATCACTCAATACTGTAATATTTACATCGAGTCATCACCCGATTGTAATAGACCGACAAGCTTTCTGGAAATGTCACTCATTAGAAAATATTAATTTACCAAGCAATATAGAGACAATTCCCGAAGGATGCTTTGAAGACTGTCGAAGCATACAACAGATAATGTTGCCCAGTAAGCTTAAGCGTATTGATAAATATTCATTTAAAGGTTGCAGTAAAATACAAAATATATTTATAGGATCTGATATTGAGGACATCTCATCAAATGCATTTGACGAGATGGAAAGTCTATCATCTATCGTTGTTCATTCTGATAACCTCAAATACAAATCATTTTATGGTATCTTATTTGAGGATCAGGCCATTTTTAGAGTTCCAGAAGCTTTTAATTGTCTCGGAGAAGGTGATAATGAAATCAATGCAGCTCTGAAATATGCTATAAATAATAGCACTGCTCTTATGGAAGGTGCATTCCGAAATACCAAAATACAATCTATACATATTCCTAGAACTATTAACAGCATTTTTTATAGGGTGTTTGAGGGATGCAAACAATTGAAGGAAATACGTTTTCAAGAAGGTATCAAAATTAGTTTCATTGGCTGGAGAACATTCGGCGATTGTAGTAATCTCAGAACTATTGTTATTCCACATGGAGTTGGAATTGTAGGTCACAATGCTTTTGAAAACTGTTCTTCTCTTCGAGTTGTATATATTCCTCCTAGCGTATGGAGAATTAAACGTGATGCATTTTGTGGATGTAATAAATTGCAAGCCATTGTGTTTGCTAAGCTGAGCGAGAGCATGAGGCGCCTTGAAAAAAACACTTATATTTTACTTCCTAATGAAGAATGCAAAATCATTATACCCATGAGAGAAAAGGAATATTTTGAAGAAATCTTGAAAGAGAACTTGAAAAATATTTATCCGCATCCGATATTATAATACAATCCCGATTATTAACACATAAAAGCGTTTTGAGTCGGTATTTTTTTTATTGCTGTCCGAGAAAATGACTATTTTTGCGCATTGTTTCAGTTTTATGTTTTGGCGAACACAAACTAAACAAAAAGGGGCGAATCCTGCAAATGGAATCGCCCCTAATTTTT
>JAIDTO010000125.1 GCA_029060625.1 Muribaculaceae bacterium
GGTGCAAAAATACGAATTATTTTTTAACAATGCCATACTCATTTTTGAGTATTTTTAGAGACATTCCGCAGTCTTGACGCATTTTTTATGAATTTTATCTAGAATTTGTCTAAATAATGAGTATTGTCCGCGTAGTTTTTCGATAGTAATTTTGCATCCGAAAAATCACCCGAATATGAAAGCTTATATTTCAGCAATAGCAATAATCTCTTTTATCCTTGCCTCTTTGTTACCGGCCCCGGCTTCAGCCGGGGAAAGCAATCAATCGCCCCGGCATCTTGCAGCCACTCAGGCAGACACCACAGGATACAATAAATTCCGCTTCGGCGGATACGGCGAAATGGTAGCGTCATTCAAGGATTATGGCATCAACCGCTTTGCAGGCACAGCCACGGGAAACACCCGCACTCACCGCAATACTATCGCAATACCAAGATTTGTACTTGCTTTCGACTATAAATTCAATCCTAAATGGATTCTTGGTGCCGAAATAGAGTTCGAAGCAGGAGGCACCGGCTCTGCCATCGAACTCGAGAACAGTGAAAACGGTGAATATGAAACCGAAATTGAGAAGGGAGGGGAAGTCGCACTTGAGCAATTCCACATAACAAGACTTATAATACCACAATTCAACGTAAGAGCAGGCCACATGATAGTGCCCATAGGGCTCACAAATGCCCACCATGAGCCTATCAATTTCTTCGGGACCGTGAGGCCACAGGCCGAGACTTCACTTCTCCCCTCCACCTGGCATGAGACCGGCATTCAGTTTTTTGGATCGTTCGGAAAAAGATTTACAAGGTTTGATTATCAACTCATGATTACAGCCGGTCTCAATGCCAACGGTTTCAACCGCGACGAATGGATCATCGGAGGGAAACAGGGGTTCTTCGAAACTGACAATTTCACCTCTCCCGCATACATAGCCCGAGTAGACTATAGCGGAGTCCCCGGACTACGCACCGGTGTCTCCTTCTACTACTGCCGCGACGCCGGAGCAAACTCCGACAAGGAACACACCTACTCGGCGATTGGAAGAATCCCCGTGGCAATAGGCACTTGGGATGCACAATACAAGAACAAGGTAGTGACAGCCCGCGCTAACCTCACCTATGGATATGTAGGAAACTCTGCTGCCCTCAGCGATGCAAACAGGTTGCTCTCCAACAAATCTCCCTACAGCCGCTTGATCCCGATTGCGAAAAATGCCATCAGCTATGGAGCGGAAGCCGGCATTAACCTCAAATCGCTCATTAAGGGGACATTCCCAACAATATACCCCTTTGCCAGATATGAATACTACAATCCGCAGTATCGCGGAGAAGGCACAAAGACCACGATGGACCACCGCCTCGAGGTGAGCCAATGGCAAGCGGGCCTAAACTGGTTCGCACTCCCCAACCTCGTGGTAAAAGCCGACTACACCACCCGCCAGATCGGCACACAGAGCGTATTCGGCAAAGGCCCCTACAACTCCGAAAACGAATTCTCAATCGGCATCGCCTACATCGGCTGGTTCCTCTCCAAATAAAAATTCCCAACCTACAAATGTATTGTAGGGACGCACGGCTCGTGCGTCCTCCCAGATGATAATTTAAATATATCTCATATGAAAAAATACTTACTCTCATTTTCAGCGCTGCTCTGCGCAACCGCAATGACCCTTACCGGATGCTCAAAAAATGACGATCCGAACCCTGGCAACGACAACAATGACAACGCAGCAACCCTCGACTACAACGAGAAGAATGCCGCAAGCTGGGGCAACTACATGCAGCAGGTGGCTATCCTCCTCCAGATGGATGCAAACACACTTTATGAGGCTTGGACCGTGTCGTATGAAGGTGGCGCACCATTTGCAACAAGCTTCAAGCAGCACAACGACGGCAATTATTCAAGTGCCCTCAGCTGCATAGAGCAGATTATCGAAGGTTGTGCTGACATCGCCAACGAAGTAGGCACAGCTAAGATTGGCGACCCCTACAACCTGTATATATCAGGCGACACCCAGGCTGCTCTCTACTCTGTAGAATCATGGTATAGCTGGCACTCACGAGAAGACTATTCAAACAATATCCTCTCAATCCGCAACTCATACTATGGTTCTCTCGACGGATCAGTCAGCCCTAAGTCCCTCTCCGCACTTATCGCTGCCGAGAATGCTGAACTCGACACCAATGTCAAAGCTGCGATCGCTAACGCTTCAAACGCAATTCTCGCAATCCCGCAGCCTTTCCGCAACCACATCAACAGCAGCGAGAGCCGCTCTGCAATGACTGCATGCGCCGACCTTGAGGAACTTCTCTCAAAAGATCTCAAGAATGCGGTAAATAAACTCGGCGACGACAGCCGCTATCAAGATATCGTTGACAATTATGTGGATGTAGTGGTAGTTCCTACCTATAAGAGCCTGAAAGAAAGAAACGAAGCTCTTTACCAGACTGTTGTGAAATTCAAGAATTCTCCGTCTGATGCAAATTTCGCATCTGCCTGCAACGCATGGCTTGAGGCACGCGAGCCTTGGGAGACTAGCGAGGCATTCCTTTTCGGACCCGTAGATGCCCTCGGCCTTGACCCCAACATGGACAGCTGGCCTCTCGACCAGGACAATATCGTGCAGATCCTCAATTCCGGCAACTACGACAATCTTGACTGGAGCGACGGCGATGACGATGACACCATCGAAGCGGTACAGTCTGTAAGAGGTTTCCATACACTCGAATTCCTTCTCTTCAAAGACGGACAACCACGCAAAGTAAAGAACTGAACAATAATCTATGATAAATAAATTTCATTCCATCTATATCTGCCTCGCAGGCATGGCGGCTTTTCTGTCGGCCTGCGGGAGCGACGGACTGGATGTGCTTGACATTGAGGTTCCTGCCGGCTATGAGCTGTCGGCAGGAACTTCCACGATATTCCTCAACTCATCGGTTGCATACGACAGCGAGGCGCCCTGGGTGAAGGGCGACTACCTTACACGATTCGTACGAGGCGACAGGCTTTACGATGATGTGCGCACTTCTACCAACGGACAGGGTGGAGGACTCGGACCCGTATATGCCGGCTATTCTTGCGGCAGCTGCCACCGAAACGCCGGGCGTACGCGCCCCGGAGTATGGAACGACAACGGCTCCGGCTCCTATGGATTCTCGGCTATGCTCGTATATATCACCCGCAAGAACGGTGCGTTCTTCCGTGATTACGGACGTGTGCTCCACGATCAGGCCATCTACGGCGTAAAACCGGAAGGTAAACTGAAAGTCGACTGGAACTATCAGCAGTTCTCATTCCCCGACGGCGACACATACGAACTTGCATATCCTTCTTATACAATCACCGACTGGTATGCGGATGAAATCGCTCCGGAAGATCTCTTCTGCACAGTGAGAGTTCCCTTGCGCCATGTAGGTATGGGGCAACTTATGTCACTCGATCAGCACGAGATAGAGCAACTTGCTGCTAAAAGCAACTATCCGGAATGGGGCATCAGCGGACGCTGCAACTATATCAACGAGCGGGGTGTCACATGCCTTGGCATCTCCGGAAACAAGGCCCAACATGCCGACCTTACAGTGGAGCTTGGATTCTCAAGCGATATGGGAGTGACAAACAGCCGCTATCCTGAAGAGATATGCGAGGGGCAGATCCAGATGAATCAAGGATCGATGATGGGTCTATCCTACGACCAACTCGACGTTTCGACAGAAGACATGGAAAACGTTGACCTCTACATGCAGTCGCTCGGAGTCCCTGCCCGGCGCAACGTTAACGACCCTGACGTGAAGAGAGGCGAAGCTCTATTCTTCGAGGCAGGATGCCATCTATGCCACGTGACTACTCTCCATACACGTCCGCGTGGATCCACACTGCTCGCAGGCACACAGCTTCCTTGGCTCGGCAACCAGACTATTCACCCCTATAGCGACTTCTTGCTTCACGATATGGGCTCCGAGATAATGGGAGTCGGACTCAACGACAACTATGTCTCCGGTCTGGCTCGAGGCAACGAATGGCGCACCACTCCTCTTTGGGGCGTCGGTCTGCAGGAGAAGGTCAACGGACACACTTGTTTCCTCCACGACGG
>JAIDTO010000126.1:0-2972 GCA_029060625.1 Muribaculaceae bacterium
TTTTTTTGGGGCGACCCAAACGCGTGTTTCCCTTGGGGCGCCCCCCCGGCGGGGGGGCCCCACCCTGGGAGGGTGGGGCGGGTGGTTGGGAAACCGCCATCCCATATTTTGACGCGCTGGGACGCGCACGGAGTGCGCTCTGTTACTAAAGGATGCGATACTTGACTCTTGACTCTTAACTCTTAACTCTTAACTCTCCACTCTTTACTCTTTACTCTTTACTCTTATATTACAGTTGGCCTTGCTCGATTAGGTGGGCGATGCGGTCGATCATGGCGTCGTCTTTGTTGGATTCGGGATGGAAGCCGGCTTTCATGTTCATGCCGAAGAATTTGCCGAAGGTCTGCCAGAAGCCTGCCCGGAAACTGCCGAGGAAGGCTTTGACGATGTTGAAGGAGCTTTGGTCGGTCTCGCGGTTTATGAGTTTCAGGAGGATCTTGCCCTGGTTCTTGGTCATGTGCTTGACGACGGGCTTGTATTGCTCGAATATGTCTTTCTCAAGACGCTTGAGGTGCTTTTCGCGGGTCTTTTCGTCGGGGATGGTGAGGATGTATTCGTAGGTTTCGCAGAGGGTTGCGAAGGCAAGTTTGGCGTAGGGGAGGGTCTTGCGCACGTCGCGGACTGTCTTCCAGTAGAAGTCTTCCTGCTTCTTGTTTTTGAACTTCATGGGGGGATAAACGTAGAAGTCCTTGAAGACAGTCATGCGGACGGAGTCGCCGTATTCATCCACGAAGCGGTAGAAGCCTTTGACCATATTTACCTTTACCTTTATGTCGCCTTCGTAGTCGGGAATTTCGGGCACGGCGGCGCGGCTGCCGAGGGATACGGCGGCTAAGAGAAGGGGCAATATGAGGCGTATAAGGGTCAAGGGTCAAGAGTCAAGAGTTAAGAGTTAAGAGTCAAGGGAGGAGGAAGATGGAGTCGGGGCCGAGGCGGAAGAGGGGCTCGAGGAAGGAGTGGCGGGAGTCGATTTTCGATTCCATTCGCGTGGCTATTTCCTTGCATCTTTCCGGGTTGGCTTCCCGGAGATTCCGGATGCCTTCGATGGCATCGGCATATCCGAGAAAGTCCATCATCTTATCCATCAATAGAACGCTGAGACGGGCAAGATGTTGCGGGTAATGCTCGATTACGGATGCAATTTCCGGGAAAAGGTGCTGGAAATAGGGTTCGCGGCCGTAGGCTGCCTCGATGGCTCCGAGATGGATGCGTGTCCAGTCTCCGTGGTCGGAGATCTTGAGCTGTTCCGGACGAAGACGTTTGGCAGCGGAGCTTCCTCCTACCACCGGCACTGTCAGCACCATTCCTTCGGGATTGTTTGACTCGATCAGGGTCCTTGTGTAGTCGCGGGTCTTGAGGCTTTTCGGGTCAACCTTCCGTTGGAACCATGCTGTTGAGGCTAAATAAGGATGAATGCCTTCGGCAAAGTATCGGCGAAGCGGAGCTTCGCAGTATGAGGTATCAGCGCTTCGCGCAGTATGTTTTGCGTTTTCCGAATCTGAAGACTGAAGACTGAAGACTGAACCTATTTCCATTTGGAGTCTTTGTCGGGGTTGGCGTTGCGGAGAATGCGGTCCCAGCGTATCTTGCCGTCGAAAAGACCTTTCTCTTCGTCGAAGGAAGCAAGGATGAACATCGGGCTGCCGACGATGTGGTCTTCAGGCACGAAGCCCCAGTAGCGGGAGTCGGCGGAGCGGTCGCGGTTGTCGCCCTGCATCCAGTAGTAGTCCATCTTGAACGTATAGCGGTCGGTTTCCTTTCCGTTGATATAGATCTTGCCGTCTTTCACTTGAAGGTCGTTGCCCTCGTATGTGCGGATGGCACGTTCGTAGACAGGAAGATTATGGAGTGTGAGCTTCAGAGTGCTTCCTTTCTTTGGTATCCATATCTCACCCATGTCGGGGCGGGTCCATCCATAGTCTGCACCGAGTGGGAACATTCCTCCGAGGTCGTAGAAGCCGGTCTTGGATTCCTTGATAAGTTCGCCTTCAACCTCCGGCCATGTCTCCACCACAGCTTTGGCTTCCTTGGTGAGTGGCACGTCGTAGAACATAAAGGGGATTCCATCTACGGAAATCGGGGCATTGCCGTGATCCTCCTCACGCACGCCAATCTCCTGCCATTTCTCAAGAGGTATGGAGCTCTTGACCGGAATCACGTAGTTGAACTGGACGTTTTCGGCATCCTCTATTGGAGTGCCGTTGATATATATGACGTCGTCTTTGATCTGCAGGCGTTCGCCCGGAAGACCGATGGCTCGCTTCACATAATTTTCGCGACGGTCTACGGGACGGACAACGAGGTCGCCAAACATGGCCTTGTTTGCCTCGATATATGCCTTCGGGTCATCGATGCCACGGCGGCGCAGCTCGTAGCAAATCTGATAGTAGTCGGGGTTGGGGACCTTTGTCGCCACAGTGTCGCCGTTGGGGTAGTTGAAAACCACGATATCGCCACGCTCGATGCTTCGGATTCCGGCGAGACGGTGATATTTCAACTGAGGCTCATCAATGTAGCTCTTTGTGTTGATGATCGGGAGGGTATGCTGGGCAAGTGGGAAATGGAGAGGGGTCTGCGGCACACGGGGACCATAGATGGTCTTGTTTACCCACAGGTAGTCGCCCACGAGAAGCGACTTCTCGAGGGAGGAGGATGGGATCTTATAGTTCTGCCCTATGAATGCGAATATGAAATATACAAGGATCAAGGCGTAAATGATCGCATCGATCCATGAGAATACGGTACGCACCGGTTCCTTGGTCTTTTTCCACCAGGTCCAGGGTATATACCCTGTGATGTAAATGTCTACGAGCAGCAGCCAAATCAGCAGCAGCCAGGGATTTTGCATCCATATCACCCAAAGGAAAAAGATGAGTGACACTATGCCGAAGCGCACCCAACGCGTGGGGCGTACGCTTTTCAGTCGTTCGCGAAGGTCAGAAATAAATGAATTCATAATAATTTATAACGGA
>JAIDTO010000126.1:3072-5696 GCA_029060625.1 Muribaculaceae bacterium
GTTATCGGAGTGCTCGGAGGAATCGGAGAGCTCGGAAGATTCTGACGGCTCTGCGGGTTCGGCCCAGCGGTCGACTTTGTCGGAGACGGCGATGAGCTCTTCGGCGATGGTGATGGCGGTGCCGGATGGGTGGTCGAGCTTGTGGATATGGTGCACTTCCTCCATCGATGGGGTGTATTGGGGGTAGGCATTCATGATGCCGGCGAGGTAACGGCTTACAGCCTCGAAGATGTTGACACCAATCGAGAAGTTGGAGCTGTAGAGCATGGCTCCCTTGCCGCTCTCGCAGACTGACTTCACGGCTTCGAGGGAGTCGAGCCAGCCGGTGGTGCCGCACACTACCGGTACGCCGGCTGAGAAGCAGCGGAGCAGGTTGTTGACAGCTGTGTCGGGTTGAGTGAACTCGATTGCGACGTCAGACTTGCGGAAAGCCTTTGAGTCGATGTCTGCTAAGTTGTCGGCGTCGATGATGACGCTGATCTCGTGGCCGCGATCGAGGGCTATGCGCTCGATCATGTGGCCCATTTTGCCGTAGCCTATTATTGCGATTTTCATATTCATTTTTTTATCGGAGTTATCGGGGTTATCTGAGAGATCGGAGTAATCGGAGAGATCAGGGATATTGTGGAGATTAGGACTTCGGACTTGCGTCCTCAGCACAGTGTTGACAATATTTATGCATTATGCATTATGAATTAAAATTAGAAGCCGAAGGCGATGTTGTCGATGTAGAGGGTGAGGCCTTCGGTGCCGATGAAGGGTTCGCCGCAGGAGGCGGATGCCATCATCAGCACGTGGGTGGGGGTGGCGTTGGCGTCGTCCCAGCCTACTTCGTGTACGGGCACGAGTTTCCCTTTGGAGTTGCGTGCGTAGTATGCCTTGTCGCCGTCGAGGAGCCCCATCCAGGGCTTGTAGAAGGGTTGGTTTGTGATGTCGCCGTAGTGGATGGGGAGCTCGTGCTGCTTCGTCCAAGGGACTGACTTGTTGTAGCGCTCGCGTCCCGTGCCCACGCGTTTTGCGTATATATTGCCTTTCTCATCTTCCCAGCGGCGCTGGAGAAGCACATAGACCTCGGCGTTGTCGCGGCCTTGGAGGGTTTTCTGCTTGCTGAAACCGGTAGATTTTGTGCGCGTGTTCTCTTTGGGCATCACTATCTCGTAGTCGTAGACGAGTGCTTTGGGGCGTTTCGTGTAGGGGATACCCATCTCCATCTTGCTGAATGCACCTTTGGTGGAAGTGACCGGTTCGAAGAGTTGGCCAAGGAAGATGGAGCCTGCCACCATCACGTCCATATTAACGATGCCGAGTGCCTTTACATTCTCCATCTTAGCCTCACATTTTGCCACAGTGCTTCCTCCACGCTTTGCCGGAGATACGGTGGTGGAACCTTTCACTACGCCGCAGACCTTGGCATAGGCGTTGGAGTTTGCCCATGGTGATCCGCCCATGTTTTTGTAAGCTTTGTTGCCGTCGATGGTGGTTTGGGGGGCAATTTCGTAGAGGGTCTTGTGTTGTCCTCCGATTATCGCTGATTCGGTGATGTTGCGGGTGACCCAGTTTTCCATGTCGGCGTATTTTATCGGCTCGAGGCGGAGGGCTTGGGCGGAGGGGAAGGTCAGGGAAAGAAGGAATATTATTATTGAGGTGGATTTTTTCATATTTAAGAGTTGAGTGTGAAGGGTGGAGAGTGAAGGGTGGAGAGCGGGGACGCGCACGGAGTGCGCTTACTACTAAGGTTGATTTTGGGGGAGGTTGGGAAACCTCCCTTCCATAAATATTTTGCTGTTTTCGATTATGGCGTTTCTTAATGGTTTCTGGGCTGACTCCTCGAGACGCATTATTATGGTGTCAATAGGCATCTGCGATTCGTCGGTCTCGGCAAGGATGCGGTCTGTGGGAGTAATGTCGAGGGTTTCGGGGCTGAATTTCTCGCCAAAGCTCAGGTAGCATCCGGCCTTGAGATAGATCTCGGCAATGGTGGGCTTGTTGCGGAATCCGTGGATGATCCAAGGTTGCTCAGGGTTGAGGTCTTTTTTCATTCCTGTTATAATATCGTGGGCTTTGACGGCATGGATTATGAGGGGTTTCTTGAGTCGCTCTGCGAGCAGGGCTTGCTTGCGGAAGGCGAGCATCTGGGCGGCGAGCAAGCCTCCGTGAGTGAGGTCGATGCCGCATTCGCCGACAGCCACCACATATGGGGAGGCAGCTGCTGCAACGAGCTCTACCCAAATCTCGTCTTTGATGCGCATATTGTCGGCGCAATAAAGGGGAAGATCCCAGGGGTGAAGTCCTGTTGACCATAGTTGCGAGCCTCGTGCGACAAAGCCTATCGGCGATGTCGATATTATTGCGTCGGGGGCTGGCGCCTGCTTATGTGTGTGGCAATCAAGAATCATATAGGTATAACAATTTTTTTTCGTTTTCCGTTCTACGTTTCCCGTTTTCAGTTGAGGGAGAGGGGAATGAAAATTTTTTTGAAAAAATAATGTAGAAAAATTTGCGGGAATGAAAAATTTGTTGTAACTTTGCATCCGCAAACGGGAAGGAAAGCCCGGGAGCAACTCTCGCAAGAGGAAACTTGGTGCGGTAGTTCAGCTGGTTAGAATGCCGGCCTGTCACGCCGG
>JAIDTO010000127.1 GCA_029060625.1 Muribaculaceae bacterium
TGATTTGGTGTATTTTTTTATGTGTTAAGGGGTATGGGTTAAGGGTTAAGGTTGGAGGGGTCGGGGTGGTTTCACCTTCGACAAACCTGTTGCGCGATTGTAAGAATGGAGTGGGGGCTTTCAAGGGACAAATTGGGAAAGGGGAGGAGCGTGTCGGAAAGTGGGGGCTTATAAAAAAATTTGGTAATGTCGGGGGGATTTGCTAAATTTGCAGTATGACTCTTAATATTGATTCAATAGAGGCGGCGTTCACCCGATTTCTTAATGAGGGGAAATACCGGAAGACGCCGGAGCGTTTCGCAATACTGCGGAAGTCTATCGAGTTGCATTCGCATTTCGATGTGGATGCGCTGCATATGTCCATAGAAAATGATGGCTATCATGTGAGTCGCGCTACAGTCTATAATACCGTGGAACTGCTGGAGAAAGCCGGGATTCTGAAGAAAAACATTTTTGGTCAGAATTCGGCTATGTATGAGGTGCATCATGATAATCATATTCATCTTGTATGCAAAAAGTGTGGTATGATCCGGGAGGTAGAGAATACCCATATTGCAGGGCATGTGATGCAGCTGCATCCGGTGGATTTTACACCGGAGGGATTTTCGATAACGATATATGGGATGTGTAGTTCTTGTAAAGATAAATGAGGAAGGACGTGTGGGGAACTGATAAATGAAAAACTGATAACTTAAAACTTAATATCATGGCTAAAGTAAAACCTTTCAGGGGGGTGAGACCTCCAAAGCATTTGGTGGAGCAGGTTGCTTCCCGCCCATATGACGTGCTTAATTCTGAGGAGGCCCGCAAGGAGGCTGATGGAAATGAAAAGTCTCTGTATCATATCATCAAGCCTGAGATTGATTTCGAGCCCGGTTTCGATGAGCATCATCCCGACGTCTATGACAAGGCTGTGGAAAACTTTATGAATTTCCAAGAGAAGGGATGGCTCGTTCAGGATGAGAAGGAAAATTATTATATCTATGCGCAGACCATGGATGGACGTACGCAATACGGTTTTGTGGTCGGTGCATGGGTAGACGACTATATGAACGGTCGCATCAAGAAGCATGAGCTTACACGCCGCGACAAGGAAGAGGACCGTATGAAGCATGTGCGCTGCAACAATGCCAATATCGAGCCGGTTTTCTTCGCTTTCCCTGATAATGAGACTCTTGAGCAGATCATACGCGATGTGACAAAGAGTGAACCGGAATATGATTTTGTTGCGCCTGACGGTTTCGGCCATACTTTCTGGGTGATAGATGATAATGCTACCATCGACACGATCACAAAGGAATTCGAAAAAATTGAGGCCCTATACATAGCAGACGGTCACCACCGCAGTGCTGCTGCGGCTCTTGTGGGCAACGAGAAGGCGAAGAATAATCCAGATCATAAGGGAGATGAGGAATACAATTATTTTATGGCTGTGGCTTTCCCTGCATCGCATCTGCGCATCATAGACTATAACCGTGTGGTGAAGGATCTCAATGGACTTTCGGATGAGGAATTCCTTGCTAAACTTGCAGAAAACTTTATTGTCGAGGAGAAAGGGGAGGAGACATATCATCCTGCCGGACTTCATAATTTCGCCCTGTATCTCGGCGGCAAGTGGTATTCACTAACAGCCAAGGAGGGAACATATAATGATGCTGACCCAATCGGTGTGCTTGACGTGACTGTTTCTTCCGATCTTATTCTGCGCGATATCCTTGGTATCACTGATCTTCGCAGCGACAAGCGCATTGATTTCGTAGGTGGCATACGTGGTCTGGAAGAGCTTAAGCGTCGTGTGGACAGTGGCGAGATGAAGATGGCTCTTGCGCTTTATCCGGTGACTATGGACCAGCTGATCGCGATCGCTGACAGCGGCAACATCATGCCACCGAAGACGACTTGGTTTGAGCCGAAGCTTCGCTCCGGACTCGTCATTCACAAGCTGGATTGAAGTCTTGAGTCTTAAGTCTTAAGAGGGGAGTGCTATGCTCGGGATGAAGGAAGCCTCCCTTCTTAGGATTCGGCTACTCAGAGGTCGAGGCAGGCGTTGACGCTTTCAGTTGCTTCATGAGGTTACGGTATCTGAATTTGAACCGACGATAGGTGGAATCGTTTTTGCCTTTTACCATACACAGATAGTTGATCTTGCCGTTTATGACTTTTGCAAGCTCTACTTCTTGTCCACCTCTGAAATCGCGCATGTAAATGATCCGGGCTTCAGCATATCCCCGGCTTTCCCATAGATGCATAAGCACCCTAAGCTGCTTGACATAACTTCTCGATACATTCACTTTGCATCCTACCGTAAGGCCTGTCACTTCATGGCGTTTGCCTGCAGTGGATAAAACTGTCTTCTTAGGATTAATGTCGAATCCGCAATCCTTGATGATGGATATGATTGCATTGGATCTAATAGGGAGAGCGGGATGCGTATCCGCAACACTACTGAAGGTGATATCGTCGGCATAACGTGAATAACGATAACCGTTCTTTTCAGCGAAAACCCTCAATCTTTGATCAAGCCTTTTCACGACGATATTTGAGACCACAGGAGACGTTGGCGCTCCCTGGGGCAATACCTCAGTGCCGTTCTTGTCAGGGACTGTAACAAGGTTTGCCAATATATCGACCACCCTATGAGAAGCATTATACTTCCTTAGTTCATTAATCAGCGATCCACGTACCATTTCTTTTGAAATGCTTGGAAAAAAATCTTGCAGATCGCAATTGAAAATCACTTTACTTCCGAGATGAATTTTAGCATTCGTGACGATGGAGCGTCCCGGTACAAAACCGGTTGCTTCCGGAGATACTTCACAAAGCGATTGCAGAAGGATATTGATAGATTGCTGAATATGCTTGAGTCTGATGTCGGGTGCAGATATTCGGCGTGCTCCTCCGGATTTTTTCGGAATTTCAAATTCAAAATAAGCCTTTTCTCTCGCATTCTTGCTTAGAAACCGCATAACCTTATCTTCAGAAAGGCTGTTGACCCCCCATAAGCCAAGAACAGCCCCGCAAATACCAAGGTATTTCACAAGAGCTGTCGGCGATTGCAGATCGACATCCGCCAGATATGGTCTTAGGGCCTCTAATTCAGTCATTGCGGAGTGAAGGAAAATGGAAGTATCTGTCGCCCTTCGTTGAAGGTGGCGGATTTGTGCGTTCTTCCGTGGTATCTGTGCTCTTACGCATAAGTGGGAGCCGAAGGCGGAGCTTATGGATCGCACTGATACCACGGGAGGACGCGCAAGGGCGCTACCGCCGTAACAGACGTTGATGTGTGCTGTACGGGCAGGCTTGTCGCCTGCTTTTGTGAACAGCATATCTGCCGGATGCAGCAGACAAACGCGATTGTCGCAAGGAAATCGCATCAGCAAGGTCGCGGCAGATACTTCCTGTTCTTGTCTTTAATGATATCGTTATCGGGAGGACTCTGCTATCCAGGCTGCGAGGCCGGCATTGAAGCTGTCGGCACCGAGAAGAGCCTCCAAGGGGAGGTGCATTCGATAGCGCCAATAGTGCTGGGAGTTTGCCGGGATATTGATGAGCTCATCGTGAGGATTGTCGCGACGGAGCTGCCCGTCGGTGCTGAGCCAGTCCTGAAGCGGAAGGATGCAGAGCATGGATGGAGACTTTAAGTGCAAATCGACAATCTTGCCGCATATCCAGGGCTCAGCATATGTCGGTGCCTGTCCGGGTTCCTTGAGTACATAATTGAAGAAACGCTGGGTTGCCTCAGGATCCTGTTCCCACCATGCGCGTATGCCGTCCATATCATGGGTGGATGTAGTGCAAACGCTATAGTAGGGATAACGCCATGTCTCACCAAACTCAACTTTTGGATCCTTCGGCATACGCTGGATCTCGAGCGAGAGAATCTGCAGACGCTTCATAACCTCCGGCACGCAGTCGGGGATCATACCAAGGTCTTCCGCACATGTGAGCATTCCTGTGGAGTCAAGCAGGGGCGGAAGTTTCCACATTGCCTTGCCATACCAGAAATCATTCATGCGGTGGTAGAAGAAGTCATTATAGAGGCGGTTGAAACACCAGCGCTCGTAGTCGGTAAGGGCACGGAACTGATAAGTGAACTGTGCAGAAATCCTCGGATGATAGTGTCCTTTCTGATAGGGGTCCTCAATGAAGAGAACATCGTCAATGAGGCCCATGAGGGCATCCTTGATGCGAGTGTTCTTTGCATCGGGAGCAAGTCGAGAGAAATGGTTGACAACCTTACGCTGATTGTCGACAAATTCTTTCAAGCGATATCTCCCGGCACTGATTTCCTCGAGATATTCATGCTTCACCTCTTCAGTGTATTCTCCAAAGAAGTCACCAAGCATCCATTCCATGATATACGGATGAGCTTGGATGTCGGGATTAATCCAGAAATCATAGTTGCTCTTCAATTCCTCGGGGGAAAAGGGGAGTGCGGGATTGAAGTAGCCAAGGAGACCATGGACAGCTGTCATCGGAATCTGCCATATGCGGAAGAAGCCGAGGATGTGGTCGATGCGGTATGCATCAAAATATTCCGCCATCTTTTGGAAGCGACGTTTCCACCACAGGAAACCATCCTTAGCCATTTCATCCCAGTTGTAGGTGGGGAAGCCCCAGTTTTGTCCAAGCACGGAGAAATCATCCGGTGGCGCACCTGCCTGGCAGTCCATATTGAAGAGGCGAGGATCTTTCCATGCATCTACGCTTTCCCTTCCGATTCCGATTGGGATGTCGCCCTTCAGAACAATGCCATGCTGGTGTGCATAGTCCCTGACCTCACGAAGCTGGCGATCGAGATGATACTGCACATAATAATAGTATAGTATGTCGTTTTCATGATCAGCTATGAAAGCATCGACTTTTTTCTCATCATATTCGGCATACTCACCCCATTGGGAATTATCAGCAGTGTGAAAGCTGTCGCGAAGTACAGACCAAGCGGCATAAGAGCGAAGCCAGTATTCATTGCGCTCCACGAACTTCTTATATTCAGCACTCTCACGTGTCTTTTTACCTTGCTCGGCATAAATCTCACGGAGATATGAATTCTTGAGATTATTGACGGCTTCATAGTCAATCTGAGGAAGTTCGTTGAGCTTGGCAATCTCTGCAGTGTAGTAGTCGCGTCGATCCTTGTCTTTTATTGCTCCTACAGCCTTAAGGCGAAGATACATAGGATGAAGCGCGAAAGTAGAGTTGGCGCTATAGGGATATGAGTCGGTCCACGTGCCTGTCTTGGTGGTGTCGTTGATCGGGAGAACCTGCACAATCTTCTGGCCTGTCTTCACACACCAGTCTACCATCTTCTTAAGATCATAAAAATCACCTACACCGGCATCTTCATTGGAGCGGAGAGAAAAGACAGGTATTGCAGTGCCTGCACCTTTCCAAGATTTGCGCGGATTTTCGAAACGGAGTCCGTCGAATATGAGGGCAGTACCCTTTGCCTTAGGGAAGAAATCAAGCCTGCGGTTGTCTCTTGCCTCCCATTCCACAACCTTACGTGTCTTCTTGTCAAGGATGACAAATTTATATTCGAAAGGAAGCTTGACATCAGTCATTTCAATTGCAGCCTCCCATATCGGATAACGGGCATCGTTGAAAATCAATGCCTTCTCCGGGTTCCATGCTCCCAAAGAGCGAGGCTCTCCGCTGATGGCGAGCACTTCATCGGGCTTCACCATAGGAGCCATCACCTTAAAGAGCACCGAATTCCCTTTTGGCGATATTGGTTGGTCACGGAAATTCCGGCTAAGCATGCCATCGACAAATGCTGATGAATAATAGGGTTTGTCGTTTGGAACATCCTGCCAGAAAGCATGTATGTCATAAACAGCAATGTCTTTCCCTGCTTCAAAACGATGGGGAGCACCCCATTCCTCTCGCCATTCTTTGCCCTCTGCCTTCACGATGAAGCGATAAGTGAAGCTTTTCAGGGAGGCAGGCACATCGAATGATGCAGTCCAGAGGTCAGGAGCAGTCATCTCAAGCATGGGGGCTTTAAGCGGGTCATTGCCACCAAGCTGGGGGATAGAACCGCAGATATATACTGCTTCGCCCCATTGGGTGTGGTAGTCGATATGGATTTTGATCTTCATGGGTTTTTGAGTTTTCGGGTTTTCTGGATTTCAGGTTTTAGCCGCAACGGGAGTTGCCGCATGAGGTGCAAATAAGGCATCCTTCTTGATAAACAAGCGACTCGGCTCCACAGTTCGGACATTTACCACTTCCTACGGTGCCGTTTGGAATATATTTTTTCAAAGCTCGTTCTACACCGTTTTTCCAGGTATTAATGCTGTTGGAGTCAAGTTCCAGTC
>JAIDTO010000128.1 GCA_029060625.1 Muribaculaceae bacterium
GCAACCGATAGGAAAGGTGAGGACACTGAAAGGCTCATCGCTCTCCAGCACCCAATAGTAGCGCACATATTCGCGCAGCTCCTTCCTCGGCTTGATAATTTTCATCGTTGGAATAAGAAAAAATGCTCTTTATAAACAACACTTTTGTCTAAAAATGCTCTCTATAAAGAGCATTTTCAATTTTATTTGCCGATTTTTCATTGAAGTTTAAACAACTTCAATGTTAAGGTTAGCGAGAATCATACTTCCTCGAGGTTTTTCATATTTTTCTCGCTAAGCCGCAGATCCGTCTGACAAAGTCGGTTTTGGCTTCGGTGTAGGCGTCGCGGTTGTGCTTGAACCGCGGGAGAAGGCTGAGCTTCAAGCCTTCGTATTCCTTGGCTATGTCAGGATGGGCTATGAGGTAGTCACGGAAACGGATCTCGTTGTTATCCCCTGTGAGGTGGAAATGGATGTGGAATACACGCTCTGCGTACCCCTCAGGAGTGTATCCTTTATTGAAACTCATACGCTTGTCGGATGCCGACATACATATGTATCCGGCACATTCCATTCTCTTCTTGACTTCCTTCCAATCTGTTTCAGCAGAAATCTCGACAAGAATATCTACAATGGGTTTTGCCATAATACTGGGTATGGCAGTGCTTCCGATGTGCGATAGCCTTATATTGAAACCGGACAGCAGGCGTGAGAGAGATGTCATTTCCTCTTCAGCCCAGTCAGTCCAGCGTGGGTCATGCTGCGTAAGGACTATGGGAAAGAGTTCCCATAACTCTTCTAAAGTCATATCCTTAAGATCCTTCACTGCCGAATTAGAGTGTCAGGTGGGCGAATTCGTTATCGATCCATACTTCATTACATCCAATAGCCTTCATTATGGCCATTGGTATTGGACGTGGATAACCATCGTTATTGACTGATGCAACAGTTACTTCTTCACAGTGTGCGAGCACCTCTTCCGCCTTTCTCAAAAGTCTTTCCTTATCACAGTTCTGGTCCATACTGACATTACCTAAACATATTAATTCAAATGCAAAGATAAACATATTTTTTGAATGATACTATAAAAATATACCGATTGATTGTTATTTCATTACCTAAATAGGTTGAGGAAATGTCTATCTGCTGAGGGAGAATACATACTGGGATTCAACGGTAAAGATGACTCGGGACATGTTGTGAATGTCATCTCAATCAATGGAGAAATTATCATTCATGACGAACAGATAAGCCGAGATGCCAATCGCTACAGCAGCCTTGCATCATTTTCAGATATTGATTATTTTGAACTCATAAAGATTGACAAGGCCTTGCTGAATATCGAATTGGTAAAGGAAGTATTGGAAGCGAATTAAACCAAAGCCATTGATGAAACTTTTCTTCGGCTTTCGAAATCCTCAAGCTCCTCAATGCATCCGTCATTGCTGATCCGTATAGCGCATGGAAGGCTGCTCCATCTGGGACGTCCGATTCTCGTACAGCTGAAATAGTGCCATCCGTCAAGTACACCGGCGTACTTGACGACGTCGAAGTTCCATTTCTTAAGTGAATATTCTTTAGCAATTTTCAAATAATCAAGCATTCCCATAATTAATAGTAACTTTTAATTATTTATATATCCTATTTGGATAACAAATTATGATGGTTCTAAGTTTTTATAAGAGAGCGCCCTTATATCGCAAATATTGACTGCATCGTCGAAAGATTTGGTGGTGACGATAGAACTGAAGGATAAATCAAATGATCTTGATGATGTCGTTGTAAGTGCCCGTCATCCCAAGATGCTGCCTCAAAACGAGATGGCTTTGACGGGTACAGTCGATGACATGTATTTTAAAAGTCCGATACCCCTTTTAAGTTATAAAATTGAGTTTTAGTCCCAATTTTATGAAAGGCGGTCTTGGATTCTGTATTGAATCCTTCAGAGATAATTAGATAGATTTTAATTTCTAGTCTAAGAGCTATGGATATTTTCCCATAGCTCTTTAATTGTCATTTTTTGTGGTCTTTGGCCATCAGTCTTTTAGCTCCATCAGCTCGCCGGTGTTGGTGTCCATTACGAAGCCCTGTACGTTTACACCGGTCGGGGGCATGAGGGGATGGTTGGCGATCAGGTCTACGGTTTCCTTTACAGCCTCGTCGGTATCGTCGAAACCATGAAGCCACTCCTTGAGGTTGATGCCGCAATGCTTCATGAGCGTGATATGCTCCTCGCTTACTCCACGTTCTTTCATGAGATGTAGCATCTCATCGGCGTTCATGCCCTGCACGCCGCATCCCGTGTGGCCTATCACCATGATTTCATTGACACCCAATTCATAGATAGCTACCAGAATGGATCGCATTGTGGAGTCGAAGGGATTGGTGATGGTGGCGCCGGCGTTCTTGATTATCTTCACGTCGCCGTTGCGGATGCCGAGAGCAGCCGGTAGAAGTTCTACCAGACGGGTGTCCATACAAGTGACGATTGCAATTTTTTTATCGGGATATTTGCTTGTGGCGAAACGCTCATAACCTTTTTCTTCTACAAACTTTCGGTTGAATTCTTTGAGTTCTTGTATCATGATATTCGTTTTAGTGAGTTAATGACAACTTCAAACGCAAATATACATAAAAATTATGAAATCGAGGATGGTTATACCAAAAATTTTTATTAATTTTGAGGGGAAGAATGCTTTGGGAGCTTATAAATCTTTATTGAAGAGAATGTGATGACTAAGATGAGAATAGTACTTGGGTTGATGATGTGTGTATGGGGAGTATGTTTGGCTCAGACGGAGAAAAAAACTGAATTTTCCGGCAAAAGAGTGGCGGCAGATAATCCCGACATCGCTTATATGGGACGAATCCATTGGACTGACAAGGGTGAAGGAGAATTCAATTATCCCGGTACTGCCGCTTTGCTACGCTTCAAGGGCACAGGATTGGGAATGGAAACATCGCCAGGGAGTGGGAAATTTATAGTGGAAATTGATGATGTCGCTCCCAGGACAGTAGTATTCTCTCCTTCGGATTCTATTCTTAGATTGGCGGAGAATCTTAAGGATACAATTCATAATGTGAGAGTGACATATGCGATAGAAGGATTTGAGTTTAATCCTCGTTTCCGTGCATTCCACATCGATGGAGATCTTCTTCCTGCCCCTCAAAAGCCTGAACTGAAGATTGAATTTATCGGTAATTCTATAACTTGCGGATATGGAATAGAGGATAATAATCCAAGCAATGGTTTCTCTTACGATACAGAGAATCATACCATGACCTATGCCCACAAGGCAGCCCGCGCACTGGATGCCGATGTCAACATTGTAGCCCGTTCCGGTATCGGAATCTATCGCAACTATGGAGGCCCGAAAGAAGGAGATACGAAAACAATGCCCCTCGAATATGATTATACCCAACTCTATAATTATGACTCTAAGTGGGATCATTCGCAGTTTCATCCTGATATAATATGCATAAACTTAGGCACCAACGACACTTCGGAAGACAACTACGACATCGCCCTCTATGAAAAGCATTATCGCGATTTCCTCACACATCTTCGCACGATTCATCCTAATGCTAGGATTGTCTTGTTGACAGGTGCTATGCTTCAGGGGCAGGCGTTGGCAGATGTGAAGGCTGTTTTGGATAAGCTGGCATCGGAAGACAGGTTGATATACCGGTTTGATATGTCGCCTCAAACAGGCGAACTTGGCTATGGAGCAGACTGGCATCCTTCTGCTCGACAGGCAGAGAAGATGGCAGACGAACTTATTCCTTATCTTCGCACCCTGATTCCGTAGTTTGAGATCGATGCTCAATTATTGTCTTCATATTCTGTTGAGCCCATTCGGTAAGTTGCATGATTATAGGCACAAGTGACCGACCTGTGTCTGTAAGTGTGTACTCCACTCGTGGTGGTACTTCCTGATAATAGGTACGCTCCACCAGCGCGTCTGCTTCCAACACACGGAGTGTGCCGGAGAGAACCCTTGATGATATATCAGGTATCTTACGGTGCAGTTCGTTATAGCGTATCGGCTCATTTTCGCTGAGTACGAGGATTACGAGCAATGCCCATTTATTGCCGAAACGTGCTATCACGTTCCTAACAGGGCATATCTCAATTATTGAGTTCAGTTGTTCTTTCCTTCTCATCTACAGGTGACTTTTAGGCACAAAGTTACGTCAAATATCTAAAATATGCAAGCAAGTGATTTTTTATTTATTATTAATTCTTGCAATTGATTGAGAATCAAAAAAGCGATAAATATGTTACTTGGTGTATATTTTGTAACCTCTTGATATATTGAAAATAAAGGATTATCTTTGCATTGACAAACAGTGTTTAACCCTAAAAATAAGTACGACTATGACACGTATTTCCAATGGTGCTGTAAA
>JAIDTO010000129.1 GCA_029060625.1 Muribaculaceae bacterium
TCGAACTGCTCTTTAGAGAATGAAAATCTCTCGTCCTAACCGATAGACGAATGGGCCATCATTCAGCCAGCCGAAATTACTTTGCGGCAGCTGTAAGCTTGTTGATGTGAACCTGAAGGCCGCTGCAGAGGTTAGCAGCTTTGTTCTTCGAGATCACGTTCTTGCGACCAAGACGCTGGAGAAGAGCACTTACCTTATTGTAAGCAGCCTGAGCTTCTGCTACATCTTCCATCTTGCGGACCTTGCGCACAGCATTGCGTGCGGTCTTAGCCCAGTAACGATTCTCGAGTCTGCGCTTCTCAGCCTGACGGATTCTTTTAAGTGATGACTTATGATTTGCCATTTCTGTATTTTCTTGCTTTTATTATTATTTGTAGCCCATAGCAGAGTCGAACTGCTCTTTAGAGAATGAAAATCTCTCGTCCTAACCGATAGACGAATGGGCCTCCTTTTGCAACAACCCTTACCCATGAAGAGGTTAGGGCTTTTTTGCGAGTGCAAAGTTAATGCTCTTTTTTGAAACCACCAAATTTTTCTGCATTTTTTTGCTCTTTCCCGATTAATTTTCTTATCTTTGCATCTGAAAATAGCTTTTTTCAGGCATTTTCAGCGTTATAATCCATTCATTAACGTCCTTAAGGCCCATAAAGCCCTTAAGGTCCTTAAAGACATAAAAGCCCTTAAGAACTAATCACGCATGGAAATCTATATCAAAAATCAAGATCGATACGTGTCTACAGAAGGAGGGATTTCACCACTCCAGCTCCTCACATCAGGAGAAGTTGCTCTTCCTTTCCGGCCAATATGCTGCCGCGTCAATAATAAGACTGAGGATCTTCGTTTCCCAATTTACTCGCCGAAACAGGTGGAATTCCTTACGGAATTTTCCGAGTCAGGCAGGCGAGTCTATATCCGCGCACTTTGCTTCATGCTTTATAAGGCGGTCAGCGAAATGCTGCCCGGAAGCCAGCTGCGAATCGAACACAGTATCTTCCGCGGATATTTTTGCCGAATCTTCACAGTCGGGTCAGACCATCCTTGCACCCTCAATCGAGAGCAAATACAAGCATTGGCAGACAGGATGAAGCAACTTGCAGAAGCAGACCTCCCTTTTGAACGCCACGAACGTCTTACATCTGATATCTTACCTCAACTAAGAGAACAGAATCTCTTCAGCAAGGTACTCCTTTTCGAGACCACCGGGCAGCTTTACACTACATATTATACTCTCGACGGCCTTGCCGACAGTTATTATGGCGCTCTCCCACCCTCGACAGGGTATGCCCCGGTGTTTGCGTTGCATCCTTATGCCGACGGCTTTATCCTCATGGGACGCGATCAAAAAAATCCCGAACGTGCCATAGAGCCGGAAAACCAAAAGAAAATGTTCAAGGCACTGACCGACTATATGCATTTCAATCAGGTGACAAAGGTGAGGAATGTGGGAGAACTCAACATGTCGGTAAGGGAACGAAAAGTAAGGGAACTAATCAATGTCGCTGAAGCGATGCATGAGAGGCAGATCGGACGAATAGCCGATGAAATAGTGGAGCGTGGGGCCAAGATAGTGCTTCTTGCCGGGCCATCATCATCCGGAAAGACCACAACTTGCAAACGACTCGCCGTGCAGTTGATGACATCGCTCGTCACCCCAAAGATGATATCTCTCGACGATTATTTCGTAGACCGCGACAAGACACCACTCGACGAGACCGGCGACTACGACTATGAAAGCCTCTATGCCCTCGATCTTGAGCGGCTCAATTCCGATCTATCTCGCCTTTTGGCAGGGGAGACAGTAAATTTGCCCACCTATAGTTTTGAGTTTGGATGCAGGATCGAAAAGGAAAAGCCACTGAAAATGGAGGCATCAGACGTGCTGATCATTGAGGGAATCCATGGTCTGAATCCGGAACTGATTTCATCTGTCGGAAGTTCCTCCATTTATAAGGTATATGTGTCAGCACTGACTACCTTGACAATTGATGACCACAATTGGATATCGACTACCGACAATCGCCTTCTGCGCCGCATCGTGCGCGACTACCGCTATCGCCATACTTCGGCACTCGACACCATACGGCGCTGGCCATCCGTAAGGCGTGGGGAGGAGAAATGGATATTCCCATTCCAGGAAAATGCTGACGCAACGTTCAACTCATCGCTTATCTTCGAGCTTGGAGTGATGAAGGAGTATGCGGAGCCGGTGCTGCGTCAGGTGCCGCATAATGTGGAGCAATATGAGAATGCGTATCGGCTACTGAAATTCCTTGAGTATTTCGATCCGATACCGGCAGATCAGATTCCACCGACATCGTTGCTGAGGGAGTTTTTGGGAGGATCGTCATTTCATTATTGAGCACTATAAATAATCGGAGCAATCTGAGATCTCCGATCAATCAGAATCAAAGAAATCATGAACTTGAGATATATTGCATTGGGAATGGGATTATGGGCTTTGGCAGTGGCTGCCAAAGACGTGAATGTGCTTGATTTCGGGGCTAAGGGTGATGGGAAGATAGATGACGCTGTGGCTATCCAGAAGGCTATTGATGCGTGTTCATCTTCGGGTGGAGGGCAAGTGCTCTTCCCGGCAGGACACACATATCTTTCGGGTCCTCTGCATCTGAAGTCGGACATAGACCTGCATCTGCAGCCCAATGCCACGCTGCTCGCTAACCCTGATGAGTCTATATATAAGGAGTCGGCTTTTAGAGCCAATGAAGGTGAAGGTATGATGTGGATATCAGGTAGCGATCTTAAGAACATATCGATTTCCGGCACCGGACGTATCGACGGCAATGCCGTGGCGTTTATGGGAGCGGAACTTGACGATTCCTACGAGCTGAAACCGGTCACCACCTTCGATCCCCGACCACATGTGCTGACACTATTCGGCTGTGAGAATGTAAGAATAACTGATGTCACTATAGCCAATTCTGCCTACTGGACAGTGCATCTCGTGGGATGCCACGACGTGGCTATATCCGGCATTTCACTGCTCAACAACCTTAAGGTGCGAAACGGCGACGGCATCGACATCGACCATAGCCACAAGGTGCGCATCTCCGACTGCTACATTGAGAGCGGCGATGACTGCATCTGCCTCAAGAATCGCCGTGAGTTTGAGGAGTATGGACCTTGCTACGATATTGTGGTGAGCAACTGCATCATGACATCGCGTTCTTGCGCCGTCAAGATTGGATCGGAGAATATGGACCGCATATCACACGTGACATTCGACAACTGCATCATCCGCGACTCAAACCGCGGCATAGGCATCCAGAACCGCGATGAGGGAAGCGTCGAGAACGTGACATTCTCCAACATCATCCTTGACTGTCATCTATTCTCGGAAGTGTGGTGGGGACAGTCAGAGCCTATCTACATCACGTCTTATCCACGTGCCGTAGGCAACCACAAGGATGCGGGATGGCGTTTTCCGAAGGGAGCGACAAAAGGAGCTTGCGGACCGGTGAAGGATATACGTTTCATCAATATTTTCGCAACGTCTGAAAACGGCATATTCATTGGTTGCGACACACCTGGCAAGATACGCGACATCCTGCTTGATAATGTAAGGATCGACCTCGTGGATGTCACACCATATCAAAAAGGTGTATATGACCGCCGTCCATGCGACGGGGAAGGATGGCTGCGCGGCAAGACCTATGGCATCTTCAATGAGAATGCGCTCGACGTGCATATAGATGACCTTGACGTGCGGCTGATCAGCTTCCCGAAGGGGCTGTATGGAGGCGACAGGAATCAATGATTAATAAAAGGGAAGCGGGCCATCACGGCCGGCTCTCCCTTGCCTATTGCAGGAGTCCTAAATCCTTTAGCTTTTTCTGGATGATGCGCACATCGACTGTCGAATATTCAGCTTTGTCGTATATATCCATTAGATAGATACTACCGTCTTCTTCAGATAAGACAACGGTATAGGTTATAACTCTTGCTCCTCCGGACTTTCCTCTGCCTTTAGAAGATATTGGCATTCTAATCTTGCGTATGCCAGGACTAAGCTCATCTCCCTGATAGGGATTTTCCCGCAGAGTTTGCGTAAATATCTGGAAATCTTCCTTAAGCTAACGGTGTCTTTTTGAAAGAGCTTTTAGGCTTCGCCGGAAATCATCGGTCGCTTGTATTTCAAAGTTCATTGAGCAAATCTTCTACAGAATGACCCTTTATCTTTCCATCCATAATGGCTTTCACTTCTTCAAGACCACGGCATATGCGTTCGGTTAAGGTATCCTCCTCACTGACTGGAGTAATCTTGAAACTTCCATATCTGGATGTGAGAAGGACTGACTGACCTCTCTTTGCGGCATTCAGGAACTTGCCCTGATTTGCGCGGAATTCTCTTGCTGATACTACTTGCATGGCATAAATGATTTATATTCTTTACAAAGATAACAAATGGCATCCATTTTGGCAACCATTTTAACATATTTTTAAGAAAAAAGGGAGAGCGGGCCATCGCGGTCAGCCCTCATTTTTCATTTGTCATCATAATGCCCCGTCACAGATATTATGGTGACGAGTATTTCCGTATCAGTGACAGTGTAAAGCAGACGGTTTTTCTTATCAATGTGTCTTGACCAAACTCCACGAATGTGCGTCAGCGGTTTAGGGTGCCCAGTACCTGTATAGGGATGTTCTTTAAGTTCATCAATCAGTTTCGATAGCTTTTTAAACGACTGAGCGTTACTTTTCCTGAGAGCCTTTGCGCCTTCGACAGCCTCTGCCGTGAATATTACCTCATACATGTTCTATACGATCAATGAAAGAATCCAACGATTCCGAAGAATCCATTTTGTAAAGTTTTCCAGCCTTCACATCTTCCAGACCGCGACGAATTGATTTAAGTTCGGCTTCCGACATTATGTCGTCATCGTCCACAACGGAAAGAGAGATAGGTCTTGCCCCCCTCCTCATCACTATTACCGGCTCCTTCTCTGCCAATTCGAAATACTTCTTTTGGTTAGCGCGGAAGTCACGCGTCGTTACTACCTGCATAATAATACCTGTTTTAGGAGTTGAATATAATATATAACAATAAAAAGTATCGTTTTATTTTAATTTTGTGTACATATTTTGGTACACAAAATCAATATTATGTGGAATCTATGCTTTTTGAATTCCGCCAGCTATTGTCAAAAGCCTTGATATCAGAATAAGGTATCGAGAAGGGCTATGGCTTCGCGCTTCTTGCGGTCTACGACCTTGCTGTAGATCTGGGTGGTGCGGATATCGGTGTGTCCTATTAGTTTGCTTATGGTGTATAGGTCGGCTCCAGCTGTCAGCATCATGGTTGCGAAAGTGTGCCGGGATACGTGGAATGTCACCTTTTTCTTTATTCCTGCGGCTTTCGCGATTTTCTTAAGTTTCCTTGTGGTGACTCCATAAGGAGGCAGAGAGAACACATTCTCGTGCGAAGCCGCTTGTGGAGGCAAGAAAGATGATGCCTTCTCAGAAACAGGAACCTCCACATGACGACCTGTTTTCTTCATTTTTATTGCTATCATTTTTCCGCCATCGGTGTCAATTATATTTCCCCATTTAAGTCTGGAAATGTCGGAATATCGCAGTCCGCAGAAGCAGCAGAAGAGAAAAGCCGCCATATCATCACCGGCAGCTATATTGCCGGAGGCAACATCAATAATGGATTTCACTTCCTCGTTGGTAAGATACTCGCGTGTGCTTTCAGATTTTTTGATTCGCTCAGAGGCATTTAAAAGCCGCATGGGATTGGAGGGAATAAATCCTGACCTTACAGCTTCATTGAGTGTAATGGAAAGAGCATTGAGCAGTTCAAACTGAGTGGCCGGCAGGAGCAGTTTATTAGAATTCAGAGCTTTTGCCGATCTAAGATAATTGGCAAAACCGATGCAAAACTCATGGTCAGCGTCTGCCAGCAGTATTGATGAACGGAACTTATCAAGATGCCTTATGAGCCTATTCATCAGGCTTATGCTCGATTTTGACTTATGTCTTTGCTTGCACTTAATTATATGACTTATCCATTCCTTTAAAGATTGCTGATTTGCCTTATTCTTGATGCCTGCAGTGTCATTGACGAAAGAAATAATTCTCTTCGCTTTGATAGCCATGGCAGCCTTCAACGTAGCGGCATTGACGGCCTTATCTTCCGCAGTTTTTTCAGGAATCAGATAGAGCCTTAGGAATTCATATACTCTTTTTCCACTATGGTATATATCCAAGTATAGGGATTGGTTGCCATTGGCAAGAGATTTTGCCCGAAGCCTTACAGGCTCTTTGATTTTTGCTTTTTGCTTTAGTCTATTCATAATCTTCAGTCTTTTTTGCCGATGCCTCGCATCGGCCACCAAACCGAAAACACCGACTTGGAAAAATATTCATGGCAAAAGCATGTCC
>JAIDTO010000013.1 GCA_029060625.1 Muribaculaceae bacterium
TAAAGGCGGAAACTCTTAATGGAGTTTCCGCCATGTTTCATTTTTATTTGTTCTCAAGGTTGGCACGATATTCTGTAGGGGAAACTCCCAACATATTCTTGACGAATCTGCTTAAATGAGACTGATTGTAAAAATTCATTCTATGTGCTATTTCTGAAACATTCAAGTCATGCCGTTTAAGCATTGCAATTATTTCCTGTATCGCGTATCCGTTTATCCAGTATGAAGCAGGTTTCCCACTTGCCTTCCTTACTACTTCCGACAGGTATTTAGGCGAGACACACAGCATGTCTGCGTAGAAAGCCACCTCGCGGCTTTCTGAGTTTTTCTGTCTTACAAGATCCAGAAAACGGGAGAACAGATTGGCGCTATTTGTATTCAGGCTCTTGTGCCGATTGATCTCAGTGGAGTAAACATCCCATAGATCATAAAGGAATATCTGCATAAGCTTTCCGAGAATCTCCTTCCTGAATATATGATTGGTTCGCGCAAGCTGCTCCTTGAATCTCATAAAGTCTGAGCGAAGCAAGCAGTGTTCATCTTGTGAAAGGCCGAAAACGGGATTTTCCTTAACATAAAGATAGCCTTTGGTTGCCCACGTTGACTGAGGATTGTTTTCAAGAAGGAAATTCCTTGATACCAGTAAGATATCTGCATCAAAGTCAGGAGAATAGAGAGCCTCACTAACGGTGGCATCGATTGTCCATACTGCAAAATCTCCCTTGTAAACTGTGAAAACCCGATCCGACATCAGGAATTGCATCTTTCCCTCATTACATAAGATATGAATATGGTATTTCCCAATAAATTCAGAAGGCAGACACTTGTCATGGACGGTATTGATAACAGCCACATCCCCTTCATGATAATAGGGAGCCTGCACATCCGCAAGAAACGGAACATCGTCAAACCTCTGTTTTGTCATAAATACCTTACCTATTCGATTTAAGATGCAAAATTAAGTAAACTCTAACTATTTCAATGGATACAAATTACTGTATTTGTTTCACAAATTGCCTAATATGTGACTATAACGAAAAATATGAAAACATTGCAGCCATTTATATACAGACAGTCCGCGGCCCTATTACTAATTTTGTAGGAAACTTATTTCAAAAGCTTATGAAATTTATGACTTCAATACTAATAGTCGCTTCTATAATATTCAGCAGTTGCGGAACGGAGAATGCCAATGTCCCAGAAGTATCCGAAACTGAAAATAACGATAACATCACAGAGAAGGACGAGACGACATACCTTCCCGACGGTTTCAACTTTGAGACCCGCAGTGTAAAACTCAACAGCGGATATGAGATGCCCATCATAGGCATCGGCACATATCTTCTCACCAATGCTCAGGCGGAAGAGTCCGTGTATAATGCCCTTAAAGTCGGAATGCGATTGATTGATACTGCCGACATCTATGGTAATGAGGTCGGTGTAGGACGTGGTATCCGCAGGGCTATGAACGATTTTGGTATCAAAAGAGAAGATATATTTGTTACATCAAAACTTTGGACATCTACGTTCGCTCAAGCCGATGATGAGATAAATGAACGATTGGAACGTCTTGGACTTGATTATGTGGATCTCCTTCTACTTCACCACACTGCTCCCAATGATGAGCACGCATATCAGGCTATGGAGCGTGGTGTCAAGGCTGGAAAAATTCATTCTATAGGTATCTCAAATTTCTATGAGGATGATATTGACAGGCTTATGAAGATAGCTAAAATTACTCCGGCTGTTATACAGAATGAAACACACCCTTATCACCAGAGTCGCTCAGTTAAACAGCATATTGCTCAGTTGGGCACAATTATGGAATCGTGGTTCCCGCTTGGCGGAAAAGGCACAGGAATCAAGACACTTTCACAGCACGATGTGATTACCTCCATTGCAAAGGCACATGATAAATCACCGTATCAGGTGCTTCTGAGATGGCAGCTTCAAAGTGGCAACATAGCTATACCCGGATCGACCAATGCTGCTCATATAGCGGAAGATTTCGATATTTTCGATTTTGAACTGACATCCGATGATATGAAAAAGATTGACGACCTTGATCAGAACCATCGCTTTGCTTCATATTGATTTTTGAGTTAGATGATGGTGCACCGATTTTACATATTGCTCCTTAATTTGATAGTATTTGTTTCATGCTCCGCTTGCAATGAGACGAGTCCGACAATCTCTGAGGTTACAGAGTCAAATGAGGATGTTTCTGAGGGCAATGTTGAATTGCTTTACATGGGGCAGGCTTCCGTTCGCATAATCACTGAAACCGGGAAGGTGATATATGTAGACCCTTTCAGTGGCGAAGACTATTCTCTTCCCGCAGACCTTATTCTCGTCACGCACGAGCATTTTGACCACAATGCAGTTGATAAAGTTGCCAATCGAAATAATGGATGCCGTATTATTAGAAGCAGTGATGCTATAAAGGATGGGGAATACTGTCACTTCAAACTTGACTATGTACTGGTGGAGTCGGTAGAGGCAGGTTTCAATCGAATGCATGACAAGAAGAATTGCGTTGGTTATATCCTTACATTCAATAATGGCAAAAAGGTTTATGTATCCGGCGACACGTCAACGACCGACCAAATGCGAGATGGCACTATGGCTGAAAAGAAGTTAGATTATGCCTTCCTTTGCACTGATGGATATTATAATATGGATAACTTAGAGGCTGCTAAGGCTGCTGAACTGATAAATGCGGTCCATACTGTTCCATATCATAACAGTATCGCTAATGATGGGTATAATTTCAACGATGAATATGCGGAGCAATTTAATGTAAGAGGCAAACTTATCATAAAACCGGGAGAATCCATCATTATGGATTAATGCCTTAGTCTGATTTAAGATAAATTCAACATAAAAAATGGAACATAAGACGTTCAAAGTATTACTTCTTAAAATATCAACATTCGCTTCTACGCCTAAGATGCTTGTGGCGTATTTCTCTCGAGCAGGAGAAAACTGGCAAGTCGGGAATGTGGAGCGTGGAAACACGGCCATTATGGGGGACTATCTTACACCAAAAAGATATTAATACGTTAAAGATTTCAAATTTTCAATGGGCAGGATAAAACCTGCCTAAGTTTTTTATCAAAGCTGACGTTCCACAGCTCGAAGCAATCATCTCCAAGACGTGGGGCAAGGAGGATGAGTTGAAGCAGCTCAAATCCGAACTTGCCGCCCTCGACCGCAAGATTACGGCTGAACTTGCACCCTATTTTTCCTTACACTGGTTTCTATATTCATTTGGAGACTGTCCGGTAGC
>JAIDTO010000130.1 GCA_029060625.1 Muribaculaceae bacterium
TAAAAATCCGCGCAGCATTAAATTTGGTGCAAAAATAATTAAAAAAAATGCTAAAGCCATTTATTGGTTGTTAAATTATGTTAAATTTGCAGATTTAGAATATATAATTTGAGATTTTGGGATTTTTCTTAGAAAATTGACCCCAATAATATTGTCAAAATGCAACAAAAGGATAGGTGGAGGTGGGTATTCAGTGATGAAGGCGGTCGATAGAGCAGGTGAAGCGGCATCTTGGATAGTTTGAGCATCCTGCGAATTCACCTTTGTCGCTTTTCCTGACAATCAATTGGGCTCCGCATCTCGGGCATTTACCTTTGCTGATGTCGGCTGAGACATCTTTTGATGTGCGCTTGGCATATTCAGTGTGTTCTCGTCGGGCAGAGCGGTCAGTGACGTTTGCGGCAGAAAGTTTATCAGCAATGGTGCGTATTGAATCCCGGTCGATAATACGTGGTCGTCTTTTTATCTCATCCAGCATGCCATCTATGCGAGTCACCATCTTATGCTCGTCAAGCACCACCGGTCTGCGCCACGGTCTCCACCATTGTCTCTTAACTTCCAGTTCGGGAATAAGCGTTCGTTTAATGTGCTTGTCGGGCAGCAGGGAACGTTCGATGATTATATCGTCGGCATTTATGTCAAGACGCCAAGCCTCAGTGAAGACTACCATTGATGAGAAAAACTCCGCATCCATCTTGGGTAGGAGTCTTCTGATAGCCCGAAGGTGACTTCTATTCTGAAGCAGGGGATTATATAGTGAACGGGATTGCGAGGAGAGGTGTTGCTGCCAGTACTGGGCGTGCTCAGCGCCCGAAATGCGTCCGGCATGATTCTTGGTCTCTATCACGAATATGCCACGGGATGAGACCACTACGTGGTCGATCTGAGAGGTGCGTCCGTTGGAAGAGGGAAGCATAAGGTCGTTGATGACGATATAATCCTTTTTTTTCAGTCGTCCCAACTCCTTAGCCACCATCTTCTCACCGCGCTTGCCGCTACGCCGAGCCTTGCCTCTGCGCCACCATACGACGCCCCATGCCGACAGGGCTGCCAGCAGGAGTCCGCAGAGGAATGCAACGATGATGGACCAGTGTGATATCAGAAAAGAGACCATATGACTTTATAACAAAGTTATCAATGGTATTTTTTGAAGTGGAGTGATTTTTTATTAATTTTGCATAGCGAAATTAATCATGATTTAGCTTGACTTATCTGGATTTGGTAATTGATAATTGGAGGAAATGAAATGATGGAGTATTTGAAGGCTTTGATGGGGCTGATTGTATGTGTGGCTTTCATGAGTATGGTGGGTCTGGTGGCGGCATTCATCGGGCCAAACCATGGAGTCGAGATAAAGATACTGATAGGGATGACTGTTGGGGCGATGATACTTGGCCCGCGGTTCCCACGGGCTTTGCAGACGCTGTATGAGGCTAATTACGAGGTTCTTAAGAGGATATTCAGGAAGTGACAGCACTGGGCGGTTGGGAAACCGCCCTCCCATAGGCTTGCATTAGAAGCGGATGCGGAAGCGGGTCAGGCCGTCGGGGCATGTCTCGAGAGAGAAGCGGCATCCATGGGAGTTAAGGACTTCACTGACCAATAATAATCCTAAGCCGTGCCCTGTCTGCTTGGTGGTGAAGAATGGTGTGAAAAGCATTTCTGCGGCTTCTGTGCTTATGCCGGGGCCATTGTCAGTTATGACCAGTGTAGTGCCCGGCCCTTCGATATTTATATCCACCTTGCCCCCATCTCCGGCACTCTCAGCGGCGTTCTTGACTATATTTGTGACCACTTGTTCCATCAATACAGGATCGATGAATACCGGGACATCGTGGTCCGGAAGCTCTATGCTGAGTTGTGATCCGGTGGCAGAGCAGATGCTTTCAAAGAGCGGTGTCCGTTTGCGGAGGAGGTCAGCGAGATCGATGTTGCTTTTCGAGGGTTCTGGAATCTTTACCGCCGATGCGAATTTAGTGATGAATGCACCCATGTCGCGGCATCGGTCCTCACACGCTTCAATTGCCTCCATAAGATCAGGGTCGCTGACTTCTTCAACGGCAGTATCCATCACAGAGATTATCCCAGCCAATGAATTATTGACTTCATGCGCCATCATTCGGATAACTTTTTCATATGACTTCCTTTCTGCTTTCATCACTTCGTCGGTCAGTTTTTCTATCAAATAGAATGGGTGGCTGATACCGCTTTCCAGGAATGACAGACGCGAGCAGCGGTATACCATTGAGTCGTTGAGACGCGCCACCCTCACCTCACGTTCACAAAGGCTGCTGATTACATTTCCGAGTGTAGACTGTATGTCTTTAGGTTTGAGCCCTGTCATTTCCTTAGCGGAATCGAAGTCAAGAAAGCGCGCGGCGGCACGGTTGGCACCGGATATTCTTCCTTCACTGTCAAGAGTGACGATACCCATAGGGGAGACCTCAATCAGAAGATCGAGGAAATGGTTTTGCTCGCGAAGTTTTAGACGTTCATGCTTGAGCGATGCCATCATGCCGTTGAACATATCGACGATTTTGTCAGCTTCGCGCTGACCAACCGGCGACAGCCGGCTGCTGAAGTCCTGTGCACGAAGAAGGTCGATGCCGTTGGTAATGGTGCGTATGGGGCGCATTATGTTTCGGTAGAAGAGAACGAGGAGCAAGACTCCCAGCAGGGCTACACCCCAGACAATAGTGTAGGTGACACTGCCTGCTTCAAGAAGCATCAGTGCCACCACAGCTCCCACAATGAGGAGGATTATAAGCGAGAATATCCAGCTGATTCGCATTTATAATTTTTGAATTCTCCTTGTAGGGACGCACGGCTCGTGCGTCCTGATCCAGATCAATGCCATTGTGGAAAGGACGCACGAGCCGTGCGTCCCTACAAGATCATTAATATTTGATTCCGTATTTGGCGAGGCGGCGGTAGAGGGTTTGGCGGGTGATGCCGAGGAGGGCTGCCGCACGGGTCAGATTGCCGGCGGCTTCGGTCAGAGCATTTTCGATTTCTGACTTCTCTCTCGATTTTAATCTTCCGGGACTTTCAGTGTTGACTTTCTCGGTAGAAAGTCCCTGTGCCTGGAAGTCACGGGCATCGAGAGTGTCGCCTGGAGTGACGAGCAGGGTGCGCTCCACGGTGTTGGCGAGCTGCCTGATGTTGCCGGGCCACGGCTGAGACTTCAGGAGCTCCATAGCTTCTTCGGTCACTTTCGGGACTTCCCTTCCTGCGTTTGCCGAAACCTTTCGCAGCAGGTGCTCCACCAAAAGAGGGATGTCGTCACGACGCTCGCGCAGGGGCGGGAGCGTGACGGTGATGAGATTGATGCGGTAGAAGAGGTCTTCGCGGAATGAGCCTTCCTTAAGCATCTTGTTAAGGTCGGCATTAGTGGCGCAGATCACCCTTACGTCTGCCCGTCGGGTGCGTGTGTCGCCGAGAGGCTCATAGGTATGTTCCTGGAGTACGCGCAGCAGCTTCACCTGCGAATTTATATCAAGGTCGCCGATTTCATCAAGGAATATAGTCCCTTTCTCAGCTGCTGCGAATCTACCTTCACGGTCGGTGACTGCACCGGTGAATGCACCCTTCCGATAGCCAAACATCTCGCTTTCGAAAAGAGATTGGGAAAGTCCTCCTAAATTTACCTTTATCATTGGTCCACCACGGCGGTTGGAATTTTTGTGGATAGCTTCTGCAATGAGTTCCTTACCGGTGCCGTTCTCTCCCAAGATAAGCACGGGGGCATTGGTAGCGGCGACCCTTTCTATGGTGTCAAGCACAGACAGGAGCTTAGGATCGCGCCCGATGATTGCAGTGCGATCAAAAGCAGAAGAAGGCTCCGGGATATCCTTGGAGGCAAGTGTCAGTGCAGTCGTGATGCGTCCGAGCAGAGTATAGTTGTCCCAAGGTTTTGTGATGAAGTCGAATGCGCCGGCGCGTATCCCTTCCACAGCAAGAGGAATGTTGCCCCAGGCGGTGATAAGAATCACGGGGACATCGGGATGAAACACCTTGATTTGCTTAAGCAGTATCAATCCTTCTTCGCCGGTGGTGGTGCGTGTGTAGTTCATGTCCATAATGACGAGGTCGGGGCGTGAACCTCTGACAAAAGCTATCGCTTCTGCCGGAGTGGCTGCTGTAGCTACTTCATAGCCGTTTCGCTTCAGCAGGAGTTTAAGGGAGACCCTTACGGAATTGTCATCGTCTACTATCAGAATCATTTTTGTCTTTATTCTTCAGTCTTGAGATTGTCATTCTGCGTTTGCTTTATACATTAAAGACGCGCAAGGAATAGGATTTGTTACTTAGGATGAGAGAAAAATATATTGTAATTTTTTGATGGGGTAGGGGAGGTTAGGAAACCTCCCTCCCATAGGATTGACGGGGTTGGGAGGCTGGGAAGCCTCCCTTCCATATTTTATTTGCCTTCGATTATGGCTTTTATGTCGGTGTCGATGCCGGAGTTGTTGGCGAAGTCCCAGAGGGTGAGGCTGCGGATCTGGTAGTAGTAGCGCCAGTAGAGATACATCTGGTTGATCATGGCCTGTCGGCTTTCGTCTTTGCTGAGCTGCGAATCGTTGAGGTCAAGGGTAGAGATTTTTCCTACGAGGAAAGTCTCGAGGTTTGTATGGTAGCGGGCTGCGGCAATGGTGTCGGCACGCTGGGAAATCTCAAGCTGACGGCGCTGGTTGTTGTAGCGCTCCACAAGTATGAATATATCCTGGTTGAACTCCATCTGCTCCTTGCGGATACGGCTTTCCACGACCCTGCGGTTGTTTTCGGCTACTTTCACTTGCCCTTTTCTCTTCCCCCAGTCAAGAATCGGGATTGAGAATCCTAATTCTACCACCTGGTTGTCTTTCAATCTGTTGTAGGCATCAAGAGTGTTGTCGGCAGTGCCGGTGTAGCCAATCTGCGCGAAAAGATTGATCTGTCGCATATTTCCTTTTGCTACAGCGACCGCGTAGTCAGCCTCGAGTTGCCTGCGGCGGATTTCTCTCGAGAAGGAATTGTTGGCGAGTGCCTTATCGAGGACATCTGCGTAGTCTAATTCTCCGGCAGGGACTTCTTCAGGCACAGCCGGCTCAAGGTCTTCGTCGTCTTCAATGTCGAGAAAAGACTTTAGGGCGAACATGGCGGCACGGTAATTGCTTTCGCGGTCGGTAAGCGAAGACTCTGCGTTTAGAAGGTTGAGCTCGAGCTGCAGCAGGTCGTTGCGGCTGATCTGTCCCATCTCGCGTTTTGCTATCGCCACTTCATGCAGTTTCTTTGAATTGTCGTAGTTCTGCTGTGCTATGCCGAGGTTTTCCTTTGCCATCAGAAGGTCGAAGAAATAGCCTACTGCATTGAGAGCTACCTGCTCGGATGAGCTGAAGAACTGAGCCTTCGCCTCCTCATAGCGGATTGGCTCGATGCGCCGGTTCCATTTCACGTGGTTCACTCCGAATATCGGCTGATTGAGTGTCAGGGCAATAGGCACTGACATGAATCGGTTTGAAGCGCCGCTGTCAAGCTGACGTAGCCAGTCGAGTGATGTATTGAGCGAGAGTGAGCCTCCTGTGAACCATATGTTTTGCTTCACGGAAACTTCACCGTTCATCTGCATGAAGTTGTTGCGTACGAAAGTGTAGCTGCCATCTTCGAGCTGATAGGCGCTGTAGCTCTTGCGGTAGGATGGGATAGTGGCATTGAAACTCACCTCAGGCAGAAGATCTGCCCGATAAGTGCGGTAGGTCCAATAGCTTGTGCGCAGCTGGTTGAGGGCTACTGCGGCATCCACACTGTTGGCGCGAGCCGTCAGCACCGCCTCCTCGAGTGTGATTGTCCTCGCCCCGATGGGCAGCCCCGTCCAGAATATCGAGACAAGGGCTGCCGCTGCGATCCCAAAGTATTTAATAATTAATAGCGTTTTCGTCGTTTTCAGCGTTTTCGTCGTTTTCATCGTTTTCATCGTTTTCATCGAGAAAAGTTAGTCGGTCTTCATGGCGGCTGCTGGGGAGATTGACATGGCACGGCGAGCCGGGAGGTAAATTCCCACTGCTATCATCAGAGCCATCAATGCCCACGCCGCTAAGACGCTCACACAGAAGTGCATGGGCTCGAAGTAGCCGTCATACCATGAGGTGAACTCGTTGATGGTGAGCAGATAGTCGATGATAATGGCAAGAGGAGTCACTAAGAGCAACAGAATCTGTCCTTCTCCGAGAATGCGGCGGAAGACATCGCCTCGTGTCGCGCCACTCACCATACGCAGGGCAATCTCCTTAATGCGCTGCTGGGTGCGGAACCAGTAGGTGCCGAGAATTCCGAGGAAGATATTCACAAGAAGGAAGAGTGCACAGATCACCACGTTGCGGGTCTCCGTAGCAGAGTATCGGTTGTAGTCTTCCTTCAAGAAATCAAAAGACTGGACGGAGGCCACATACCAGTTGCCGACTCTGAGTTCACCATCGGCATCCGCCATCAGTTTCTCGACGAAATCTTTGTCCATGTTGTCGTTGACACGTACGCTGATTCCCTCCATGAAGCCCATCATGGCAGGATGGAAGCGTTCGAACATCGAAGCTCCCGCCCATCCGTGGACAGTGCTGTAGTCGTTATATTTCATCGGCTTGAAGGAAGCCCTGAGGGTCATAGTGTCTGAACCGCTCAGCACCATCTGCTTTCCATACAATGGCTTCAGCGAGCGTACGCCGGCCTTGCGGAGAAGGGCGTTGTCGCTTGGAATGATTCTTTCACGCTGAAGTATCTCTCCGAGCTCCTCGGCTGTCTGCCCGTTGGCACCCTCTATCTGGAAAACCTTGAAGAAGTCAGGATCCACACGGCGTACGAGCAGCGGAGCATCTGCCATGCTGAAGGTGTCAATGTCGAGCTGGATCATCGAGTTGTTGGGGTTGTATGGGACAGCATTTGAGCTGATAGTGGCAGCTGAGATCTCGGGACGAGCAAGAACCCTTTCCTTAAGGGTCAGAAGATCGCGGTATCTATCGTCTCTCGATTCATATGCCTTATAGTCAGGAGCGGCTTCCGACACTTCCCTTACTTTAATTATATAGCAGTGTTCGGTGTTGAATCCGAGTGGTTCGTTAAGTGTGGCTACCACAGTATAGATCTTGTCGGCAAGCACGAAGAGCACCACCGAGACTAACAGCAGTTCTACCGCCATCCATATATTAGAGCGCCATTCGGCACGCATCTGGGTCAACAGTTTTCTTTTCATATGTGCTTACTTTTTGCCTCCGGAGAGGGCGTTGACAATGTTAGTTCGTGAAGCCTGCCATGATGGGAATGTGGCTGAGAAGAGATTCATCAGGAAGCAGAAGAAGAGAGCCATACCGAATACTCCTGCATTGAAAACCATTCCTAAAGAAAGTCCCGTAACGTCGGCTCCACCGGCGAGAACAGTCTTACCTCCCAAGAATATGAATGCGATGCTGAGGATAAGGCCTATAAGTCCGGCGATGACAGTTATAACAAGGCTTTCGATGAATATCTCGCTCATGATAGCCGTCTTTGTAGCACCGAAGGCTCTTCTTACGCCTATCTCCTCCCTGCGGTGGCGGAGGCGGCTTTGGGTCATGCTGCTCAGGTTTATAGCCGGAATCAGCAGGAGGATCGCATAGACAAGAAGATTATGCTTCCTTACTCCATCCATGTCAGGCTCCATGTTCGCGCCGCGGGTGTTGACAGTGGTAAATTGGTCGTAGGGACGCTGGCGGTAGTAGAATTCCCATCCTGCTTCCTTGATCTCGTCTTCAAACTTGCCCCACACTTTTTTGTATTCATCGCGTACGGCAGGGAAATCGGCTTTGCTCGGGGCGACGATGATTGCGCCCAGTCCTCCCATATGCTCACACCAAGTGAATTTGTCGGTGCCGTTTGAAGTCAATGGCACCCAGAGGTCAGCGTCAGCGAAAGTCGTCAGGTTGCTGACATCGCGAACCACACCGCTCACACGGTAGGGAACATGGTCGATGGAAAATTCCCTGCCTTCGCAGTCAGTGGTGTCGAAGAGCTTACGGGCGAGTGATTCGGTAATCACTGCTACCTGGCGGCCAGACTCCACATCAGCCTCATTGTAGGGATGACCGGATATGAAAGTGAAATCCATCACGTTGAAGAATCCATGGTCGGTGTCTTTTCTTCTTGCACCCAACGAGGTCTTTCCGGGTACGGAAAGATGGCTTTCAGTATTGCTCCAGGAGAAGCAGCCTACCGCCTCAGGGGTTTTCATTTCGTAGAAAGTGCGGCGGATGGTGTTGTAAGACATACCTCCGTTGGATGAGTTGTTGTCAGGGGTGGATCCCCATTCTTTATTGCCTATTGAGGCTGCTGTCTGCACCAGCCAGCGGTCGCGGTTGCTTTCTGGCGCGAATGGAGCGACTTTCACCTCGTCGATCATGACAATGACCATGATGAGGAAGATAGCCAGCGCCGTGCCGCCGACGCTTATCGCGCTCAGCAACGGCTGCTTGCGAAGGCTGCCCCAGGCTTGTTTGAAATATCGTATCATGCGTTTTACGTTTTATGTTTTACGTTTTACGTTGTATGTTGTATGTCGCTTATGATTTGGTTACTTTTTGTTGGAAGTGCTTATCGCACAACGCACAACGTACAACGTAAAACGAATAATTACATTACTTGGCGGCCGTCGAAGAAGCGGATGATGCGGTCGGTCTGGTGGGCCTGCTCTTCGTTGTGGGTCACCAT